>JANNXS010000273.1:0-9596 GCA_031409695.1 Hyphomicrobiaceae bacterium | reverse complement strand
TCCTTCATTGTTCTGGCCATTACCGGGCTGAACGTCCTCTACGGCCGAGATGTGCTGATGCCCGTCATCGGCAAGGAAGCCTTCGCCTCGTTGTCCGCTGGCTTCAAGTGGCTGCACAACTACGTGGCCTTCGCCTTCATGGTTGGCTTGGCGCTGACTTTCGTGATGTGGCTGAAGCACAACTTTCCGAACATGTATGACGTGAAATGGTTGTTGAAGGGCGGCGGTTTGTTCTCGCGCCATGGCGAACATCTTCCGGCCAAGAAGTTCAATGCCGGGCAGAAGATCCTGTTCTGGATGATCATGCTTGGCGGCGTCTCGGTCTGCCTCTCCGGGTGGATGCTGTTGTACCCCTTCACGACGTCGGCCTTTGCCAAGACCTTTGGGGTGCTGAACGTGTTCGGCCTCGGCTTGCCGACCACCTTGACCCCCATGCAGGAACAGCAATACGCGGCACTGTGGCACTCAATCATGTCGATCTTCATGGTCTGTGTGATCTTTGGCCATATCTACATCGGCACGATCGGCATGCAGGGCGCCTTTGACGCCATGGCCTCCGGGAACGTGGACGAGAACTGGGCCCGCGAGCACCACTCCGTTTGGGCCGAAGAAGAGTTGGCCAAGACGGTCAATGACTACAGCTACCGCGGCGGCAAGCCACAGCCGGCGGAGTAGGCTGGTGCTCGCGCAGTGGTTTGATTTCCTTGCAGCGCTCGCATGCAGTTGCGATCTTTAGGCGGAACCTCTGCTGACGTGCAAATCATATGGGCGCAAGGTAATCTGGTCCCGGCGCGCAACCCAGCTATCGTCTCTGCGCACGCCATGGCATCGTGTCATGAGATATTGTCGGCTTGGATGGTCAGAATGTTAAAGCCTACAATGTCGTTTGCGGTATTGCTCTGCGCGCTCACGACCGCCGTCCTTGTGTCTGGACCGACTGTAGCGCAGCAACCGGGTGGTTTGAATTCAAAGACATCCAGTGGTGCCGCACCGGCCGCCGCTGTGACTGCCCCGGCAGCCTTGAGACCAGTCGCGCCGCAACCAGCCCCAGGTACCCCACTCGATCGGGACGGCAAGCCCCTCAACCTCGCCAGCTTCGCTCTGAGGGTGATGACTCAATGGGACGCGGCCACGCCACTGCGGCTATGGCCCGCCGGGTCAACCATCGGCTCGTGTTTTATGGGCGGCACATCAGCGGATCGCGCATTGGTGGTCGATGCCGCGAAAGCCTGGATGGCGCACGCCAACATCGTCTTCGCCTTTGGCGCAGCCCCCTCGTACAACACCTGTGCGCCAAATCCGGTCTCGAAACCAAACCTGCGCGTCCTCCTCAACACCGACAAAACCAAGGCCGACAGCTACGCCAGCCTGGGCACGGAAGGCATGGGGAAACCAATTGAGCTGCACACCATGGCTGTCTCGCTGGTGTCGGCGGAGGGCAAGCGGCGCGAGGACAAGATGATCCGCCGGACCGCGATCCACGAACTCGGCCACGTGCTCGGTGTGCAGCACACGCACCAGCATCCCGACGCCAAGTGCTTCGACCTTACAAATTGGAAGAGCGCGTGTGTGATTTGGCCCGAATTCAAGAAGCATCCGGAACCGGCGCGGATGGCTGGATATACCAGCGTCAACCTCGCGCCGCGCCTGCGCATTCCAGGCATTGAGCCGGACCGATACGATGCGCAATCGATCATGCATTATCGCTTTCCGAAGGCGAATTTCTCGTCGGTGACGCCTGCCTGTGTGGGCGAGCAGCCGCTTGAACTTTCTCCAGGAGATAAACGGCTGATCGCGGGCCTCTACCCAAAGGACCCCGCGGTCCAGCAGCGCATGATCCTTGATCGCGGCTTGCAACTTGGTCGCCATATTGCGAACATCCGCGGCCTGACCGAAATCGAGGCCAAGGCGCTCGTGCGGTATGCTGAGTTGATGGTCCGCCGTTCCCAGCCAAATTTGCCATTCAAGGTCGATATCACGGGCTTCCAAGCCCGTGGGCGGCTTGAGTTTGCGGGGGCAACATGGTCGACCGTTGATAAACTTCAATACGGCCGCGGGATCGAAGCCCCCGACAAATGCGGGGTGACGGCTAAACCTGTCGCGGCTCGACCAGCGCTCGCGACCCAGCCTTCGATTACAACTGGCCCTACTGTAACACCTGGCCCTACTGTAAAAACTGGCCCGACGATTGCGGTCGCGGCGCCGAAACCCGCGCGGCGGACCATCGAGCTCCAGAAGCCGAAGTAGAGTACTATCCGACGAAGTGGCTTCCCGGTTCGTCGTAGAAAATGCAACCGAGCAACTATTGAAAGCGAGCTTCCGATTCCTAAGGATCGGAACGTGCACCATAGACCAAGACCTCATGTGATGGTCACCACCACCTTGCCCACAACCGCACGGGACGCGAGGCAGATGAACGCAGCCTTGGCGTCGGCGAGATCAAAAACCGCGCCGATGTGAGGCGCCAGATCGTGTTCCTCAGCAAGGCGCGGCAACGCACGCGCATAGTCAGCCGCGATGCGCGGGTCGTGTCGGGCCGCCTCGCCAGCGCGCACGCCGAGGATAGAGAGCCCTTTGATGAGGGCATAGTTCGTGCGTACAGCTTTGGGGTCGCCCGACGTAAAGCCAACAACGGCGATGCGCCCGCCGAATGCCGACGCCTTTAAAGAGGCCTCAAACAGCGCGCCGCCGACCGGGTCAAACGTCACGTCAACGCCCTTTTGGGCTTCGCGCTTGATGCGTTCGACCAGGTCCGTTGCGCGGCTGTCGAGCACGACGTCGGCGCCCATGGCCTTGAGGTGTGCCAACCGGTCAAGGTTGCTGCCCGTTGCGATCACACGCGCGCCCAGGGCATGGCCGAGTTTCACGGCCATATGCCCCGTGCCGCCGGCCGCGCCATGGACCAACAGTGTCTCGCCCGATTGCAATCGCGCGCGGTGGACGAGCGCATGGTAGGCCGTCTTGGCGATAACAGGAAAACCCGCCGCCTGCTGCAGCAACCAGCCGGCCGGCACTTCCGCGAGGTCGTCAGCTGACACCGCCACCTGCTCAGCAAAAGTGCCGCGCGCGCTGAACATCACGCGCCGTCCGACCCAGGACGGGTCAACCCCGGGTCCAACCGCTAGAACCGTACCCGCCCCCTCCATGCCTGGGACATAGGGCGGCATCTGCTTGTGCTGATAGGTTCCCTGCAGCGTCAGGATATCCGGGAAATTCAACGCCGCCGCCGCGACCGTGACGACAACTTGGCCGGGGTCGGCGGTCGGGCACGCGCGTTCGGTTTCAAGTGTCAGATGTTCCGGGCCGCCAAGCGCCCTGGCAACAATCGCGCGCATGGTGTTGTTCCTGTGCACAGGCCGCGTCCGTGACGATCGCCGACGATCATTTGTTGCTATGATATTACCTAGATGTAGCGTGGAAACCAGAGGCGCAGACCATGATCGGCAAGCTCACCGGCAAAGTCGACGCCATCGGCGAAAGCCATCTTATTCTGGACGTTGGCGGCGTCGGCTACGAGGTGCAGGCGTCATCACGCACGTTGCGCAATCTCAAGCACGGCGAGACCGCCTCGCTGACCATTGATATGTATGTCCGCGAAGACGCCATGAAGCTGTTCGGTTTCGTCTCAGAGGTGGAGCGCACATGGTTTCGCACGCTGCAAGGCATTCAAGGCGTCGGCGCCAAAGTTGCGCTCGGCGTGCTTGGCACGCTCGCGCCGCAGGAGCTCGCCAACGCCATTGCGCTTGGCAATTGGCAGGTTGTTGAGCAGACGCAAGGTGTCGGCCGGAAACTCGCGCAACGGATTGTCACTGAACTGCGCGAAAAGGCGCCGGCCTTGTCCGTGGCGGGCCTTGACGTGCCCCCCATGGCGGCCGGCAAGGGTGCCGCCTCCAATACGGCTGGTAATCCTGCGGCCGAGGCCATCTCGGCATTGACCAACCTCGGCTATCAACCCGTCCAAGCCGCCCAAGCCGTGGCCGTCGCATCAAAGGAACTTGGCGAGGGTGCCGATGTGGCAAAGCTGATCCGGCGCAGCCTCAAAGAACTCGCCCGGTAAAAGCGGGTGGTCAGGCCCGGCATCAAGCTTTCCCAAGGGCCGCCACCAGACGCCCGCGCACGGCATCGAGCGCCGGCGTCCACGCGGCCACGGATGAGGTCCACAGGTTCGCCTCCGATCGCAGGAGCGTCCCGCCATCGAGAATTTTCAGGCCATTGGCCCTCAATGTCGCGCCGGTTGTTGTGATGTCGACGATCAACTCGGCGAGGCCAGCGGCCGGTGCGCCCTCTGTCGCACCCAGGCTCTCGACGATGCGATAACTGACAATCCCCTCGGCCGCGAAGGCGCGCCGCGTCAGGTTCAGATACTTGGTTGCGACCCGCATCCGGCGGCCGTGGCGTCGACGGAACGTCATGGCCATCAGTTCGAGGTCACTCATGTGCTGTACGTCGAGCCAGCAATCGGGCACTGCGACCACGACGTCGGCCGGCCCAAACCCGAGTTTCCGCGCCGACACGGTGCGCGCCTCGGTCTCAGCACTGGCCTCGCGCACCAGATCTTCGCCGGTAATACCCATGTGTACGAGACCATCGCGTAGCCGCCCTGCGATCTCGGAAGACGCCACATAGACCACGTCAACGGCGGGTAGATCCGGCATCGCGCCCTGATAGCCCCGCGCCGACCCAGTCTTGACGATGTCCAGCCCGCCACGCGCGAAGACCGCGGCCGCTTCCTCCATGAGGCGGCCCTTCGACGGCAGGGCGAGGACGAGGCGTTCGGTCATGATCGATTGGGTCACGTGCATTGAGCGAGGTTGGGACGGCCGCGACCGCGCCGCAGCCGTTTGACAGCCGCCTCTGTACCGGTGCGGGCTGTCGGGTCAATGGCCGCGTGACCCGCACGGATGTGCGTGGCGGCAAGGTTCGCCCGTTGTTCCCGGGATGAGAGCCGTTGGTGTCGCCCTGTTGCGTCGGCTACCGCCCCCGTGCTTACGCTATGCCGACCAGAATACCGAGCCCGCGGGACGGACGGTGCTGTCAGGCCTGTGGCGTACAACAGCTGGACTGGCAGCGTACCCAGGTTCCCAATTGTTCCGTGCCCTTGAACGCTCACTGTCCCATCACGTCGCCCAAGACCGGCCAGATCCATGACCTCGTTATACCCATCCGACCTCGAAGCCTTGATTGCGCGCGCGCTTGTCGCCGCGAGGACATCACCCGTAAATGCCGCGTCGACGGCGCTGGCGCTGACGCAAGCGGAAGTCGACGGCCAGAAAGGTCACGGCCTCTCGCGTGTGCTGAGTTATGCGGCGCAGGCGAGAAGCGGCAAGGTCGATGGCCACGCGGTTCCTGTGCTGCGACAAACCCGCCCGGGGTCCCTCATGGTGGACGTCAAAAGTGGTTTTTTCTATCCCGCCATGGACCGCGTTCTGGAGCAGTTGCCGTCGCTCGCCAAAGTGACGGGCATCGCGGCGGCTGGGTTTGTGCACTCGCACCACGCGGGCGTTATCGGCTGGCATCTGGAACGGCTCGCCACAGACCATGGCCTGGTGTCATTGATGTTTGCCAACACGCCGGTTGCCATGTCGTCCTGGGGCGGCAAGACGCCGGTGTTCGGCACCAACCCGATCGGCTTTGCGGCCCCGCGCATTGGCAGAGCGCCCGTCGTCGTCGATATGGCACTGTCGACCGTGGCGCGTGGCAAGATCCTGGCCGCTTCGCAGAAGGGTGATTCGATCCCTGGTGACTGGGCGCTCGATGCGGCGGGCTCACCGACCACGGACCCCAAGGCCGCTTTGAAGGGCACGTTGCTGCCAGCCGGTGGTGCCAAAGGTTCAGCGCTTGCGTTGATGGTCGAGGTGCTGGCCGTGGCGTTGACGGGAGCGAACCTTGCCTCGGAGGCGTCGTCGTTCTTTGACGGCGAGGGCAAGCCGCCGGGCGTCGGGCAGTTCCTGCTGGTGATCGATCCCGCAGCCTTTGGCGGGGCTGATACGTTCGCGTCGCGCTTTGAGGCACTGGCGTCGATGATCGAGGCGGATGTCGGCACGCGCTTACCAGGGCAGAAGCGCGTCAAGCTGCGTGCGGCCGCGGCGAAGGACGGGATTGCAGTCGATTTGAAGCTGCTGGCCGAGGTACACGCGTTGGCTGGAGCATAACGAGCGATGTTTGAGGCATGGCGCCGCCGCCATTGGCGTGGGGATAGAGATGCGCTTGCAGTATTCGACGGCCTGACACCCATGGTCGTGGTGACCGGTGGGTCCGATGGTATCGGTCGCGCCCTGGCGGCGCGATTTGTCGAGGCTGGGGCGGATGTGCTGATCGTCGCGCGGGACGCGTCGCGGCTTGAGGCGACTGCGGCTGCGATCTTAAGAGCGGGCATGCGCGTGGCGACACTCGCCCTCGATATTTCAGCCGCGGATGCCGCTGAACGGATCGATGCACATCTAGGCTTGCTCGGCGCCTTTTGTGACGTGCTGGTGAACTGCGCGGGCGTCGGGCTCGCAGGCGCCTTCGCGGCCCACGATCCGGCGGCGCTCGATCTGCTTGTCGATCTCAACGCGCGCGCGCTGACGACGCTGACCCGACATTATCTGCCGGACATGCTGACGCGCGGGCGTGGGGGTGTCCTGAACATCGCCTCGCTCGGCGGTTATGCACCGGGGCCCTGGCAGGCAGCATACTACGCCAGCAAGGCCTATGTGATCAGCCTCACAGAGGCCCTAGCGCACGAGTGCGCGGGACAAGGTGTGCGGATCGCGGTCGTCTGCCCTGGCCCGGTTGGGACACAGTTTCACGCGCGCATGGGCGGGGCAAGTGGGCTGTATCTGCGCCTGATGCCTGTGATGTCGTCGCAGCGCGTTGCACGCATCGCGTATCGGCGTTTTCAGTGGGGCCAGCGCGTTATCATCCCGGGGGTTGTAGCGATGGCGATAATGCCCACCATGCGCCTCCTGCCCCACCGGCTGCTGTCACCGATCGTTGGGCTTCTGTTAAAGCCTCGGCGGTGAGGCGCGCGAACCCACAGCTTCCCGAGACACGGCAAACGTGGTTCATGCCCCATCGTCCCGCAAACAACACGGCTGCCGCCCATGCGCTTTGCTTCCTGGAACATTAACGGCGTCAAGGCGCGCATCGATGGGCTGCTGACATGGCTCAAAGAGACGAGCCCGGACGTTGTCGCTCTGCAGGAGATCAAATCGGTCGATGAAGGCTTCCCAGCAGCCGAAATCGAGGCGCTCGGCTACAACGTCGCCGTCCACGGCCAAAAGGGCTTTAACGGTGTCGCACTGCTCTCCAAGGTGCCGCTCGAAGATGTGCGGCGCGGCCTGCCGGGTGACGACACCGATGTGCAGGCGCGGTACATAGAGGCGGTGGTGCAAGCGGGCAATCGCGTCGTGCGGGTTGGCGGGCTTTACCTGCCAAACGGCAATCCGCTGGGCACGGATAAATTCCCCTACAAGCTCGGCTGGATGCAGCGGCTGGAAGCGCATGCGAAGACGCTGCTGGAGCTTGAAGAGCCGCTGATCCTGATGGGCGACTATAACGTCATCCCCGAGCCTGAGGACTGCAAGACGCCCGCGAACTGGACCGAGGATGCGCTATTTCAACCCGAAAGCCGTGGCGCGTTTCGTCGCCTGCTGCACCTCGGCTTCACCGATGCCATTCGGTCAGGCTATTCCGGGCCGGAGATCTACACATTCTGGGACTATCAGGCCGGTGCCTACCAAAAAAACAACGGCATCCGTATTGATCACCTGCTGCTTTCGCCCCAGGCTGCCGATCTGCTTAAGGCGAGCGGCATCGACACGTTCACGCGCGGTTGGGAAAAGCCGTCAGACCATGTGCCGGTGTGGGTGGACTTGGACGTCGGGTGACGTTCTATCTCCGCCCTATTTCAGCGCCCACGCCATTGCGCCAGCGCGCCCGCAAGCGGCCGGAACCTGAACCGCACCGTGTGGGTCCCAGGCGGCAACTCGACCGCCCGCATGATGACATTGGCCTTCAGGATCGGCGCGACTTTGCCGTTGACCTCGGCTGACCACCAGGGATGCCAGGGATCATTCAACACCAGCCAGCCGCCGCGCGCGCTGACCGCCTCAACGATCACCTCGGTGTTGCGGTAGGTGATGATGCGGGCGGCCGGCTCGAATGTGTCTGTTGCACCTAAGCTCGCAAACACAGTGCGGCCCGTGCCCTCCAGCAAAACCATGCGGGCTGCGTCGAAGCGGTCGGGCCAGCGGCCGGTTTTCATCATGTCGGCGAAGCTGCCACCGCCGACAGCATGGCTGGTCATCAGCACGCGGGGCAGCGCACGCGGGTTCTCGTAGATCCAGGCATCATCGGTCTTGGCCAGCAGCTTCAGGTCGCCGGTTTTGAGCGCCTTGTCATGCCACTCGAGCGGTTCGCCGGCCGCGATGTAGCGCAAGCCTAGGATATCGGCGAGCTGTGACCGATACGATGGGAACAGGGGTGAAAATTTGCGCTGGTCTGGAAGGCCCACGGTATCGCCGGCCCCGGTCGCGCGGCTGTAGTCACCGAGGCGGACGGGGTTGTAGCCAAGGGTGTTGTCGAAGCGCTGGGACAGGCTGACGTTTGGCCAATGGAAACCGAGGCCCATCAGTTCGATGCGGTCGCGGCGTGCGCCTGTCGTGTCGGCGGCCCGGCTCTCGGCTAAGCGGTTTTTGAGCGCCATGACGGTCGCGTTGCGCGTGTTCGGCTGCATGGCATCGTAGGTTTTGGGCGGCAGAGCCGAGGACGATGATGGGCCATTGTTGTAGCCAAGATCCAAGGCCGTGACGCCGACGAGCACCAGCGCCATGGGCCAGGTTTCGAGCGCAATACGGGGCTTTACGAAAGCAATGGTTGCGGCGCCCGACACAAGGCAGCCCAGGGCAATCAATGCTGGCGTCCACAATTGACCGACACGATCAAGCCACAAGGCGAGGCTCAACGCCGCGACCGCTGACACAACGACAACCGCCGCCGTTGCGGCGATGGCATTTTCCGAATTGCGAAGCCAGGGTTTTGAAAATAGCAGATGCGCCGCGTAGCCAGCCAGAACAGCGCCAACGGCCCCGACCAGAAATGTAGCGTCTGCCGGGCGGCGATAAAACTTCAAACCAGGCACGACCTCAAACAGGCCGCGAAATATCGGCGTGTACCAACCGAGCGCATAGACAACGAACACGGCGAATGCCGCGGCGAAAAACCGTATCTCACGTGCCAGGAACTGTCCTTGCCAGACGGCCAACAGCAGGAGCAACACCGGCACCGAGCCGATGTACACCTGCCCCATGTTCTGGGCGATGTAGAGGCCCGTATCGGGCCAGGCAAAACTCGGCGGACCCCAATAGTCCTCCATCCGAAAGGCGGCGCCGAACACCTGCGGCAATAGGAAGGTCAAGAACAGCGCCGGGTGCATACTGCCGCGCCCCGCGCCCTCAAAGTCAATCGAGGGGCGATTGCTCTCGACCGCAAGCTGCGCCGTCAAAAACACGGGGATCGCGACCAGGGCAAGCGTGACAACGCCGCCAACAAGCAACGGTCCGATGCTATTAGTCAATGTCTCGCGTCGATCGGCGGCTGACAACCAGCGCCAG
>JANNXS010000272.1:0-7008 GCA_031409695.1 Hyphomicrobiaceae bacterium | reverse complement strand
TCTCGGTTGCGCCGCCAACTTTGATGATGGCAACACCGCCAGCCAGTTTGGCCAAGCGCTCCTGGAGCTTCTCTTTGTCGTAGTCCGAGGTGGTTTCCTCGATCTGCGCCTTGATCTGGTTGACGCGCGCTTCGATGTCTTTTTTCTTGCCGGCGCCGTCGACGATTGTGGTGGTTTCTTTTTCGATGCGGACGCGCTTGGCTTTGCCGAGCATGTCCATCGTGACGTTCTCGAGCTTGATGCCGAGGTCTTCAGAGATCACTTGACCGTTGCAGAGCACCGCGATGTCTTCGAGCATGGCCTTGCGGCGGTCACCGAAGCCTGGAGCCTTGACGGCTGCGACTTTGAGGCCGCCGCGGAGCTTGTTGACGACCAGGGTCGCAAGCGCTTCGCCTTCGACTTCCTCGGCGATGATCAGCAGTGGTTTGCCCGACTGAACAACGGCTTCGAGAACCGGCAGGAGAGGCTGCAGCGATGCCAGCTTCTTCTCATGGATGAGCACGAGGACGTCGTCGAGTTCAGCCACCATCTTTTCAGCGTTGGTGATGAAGTATGGCGATAGGTAGCCACGATCGAACTGCATGCCTTCAACGACTGTCAGTTCCGACTCGAGGCTCTTGGCTTCTTCGACGGTGATGACGCCCTCGTTGCCGACTTTCTGCATGGCTTCGGCAATCATATCGCCGATTTCTTTTTCACCGTTCGCCGAGATGGTGCCGACCTGGGCAATTTCAGCCGAGTTCTTGACCTTCTTCGAACGCTTCTTGATGTCCTCAACAACCTGCAGGACGGCCTTGTCGATGCCGCGCTTGAGATCCATCGGGTTCATGCCGGCCGCAACGGCCTTCATGCCTTCACGCACGATTGACTGGGCGAGGACGGTCGCGGTCGTGGTGCCGTCGCCGGCAGTGTCGTTGGTCTTCTGAGCGACGTCTTTGACCATCTGCGCGCCCATGTTCTCGAACTTGTCTTCAAGCTCGATTTCCTTGGCGACAGTGACGCCGTCCTTGGTGATGCGCGGGGCGCCGAAGCTCTTTTCGATCACGACGTTACGGCCTTTCGGGCCGAGTGTGACGCGAACAGCGTTGGCGAGAATGTCGACGCCGCGCAGCATGCGCTCGCGGGCTTCGACTGAGAATTTTACGTCTTTAGCGGCCATGGTGGCTGGTATCCAAAATAAAGGGTTGAGTGGGGGGAGGCGTCAACTGGTGAAGTTGATAACTGTGAAGTCGAGACGAAGCGGGGCGTTAAAACGGGGCCTGCTTAAAACTTCACGTCGAGTTCACTTCGTCATCACGCCCATGATGTCGCTTTCCTTCATGATCAGCAGGTCTTTGCCGTCGATCTTGACTTCTGTGCCTGACCACTTGCCAAACAGGACTTTGTCGCCCTTTTTGACGTCGAGTGGGACCAACTTGCCGGCTTCGTCACGGGCGCCCGGACCAACCGCGATGACGTCGCCTTGCTGGGGCTTTTCAGCAGCGGTATCTGGAATGATAATGCCACCGGCAGTCTTGGTTTCGCTATCAACGCGCTTAACAACCACGCGGTCGTGGAGGGGGCGGAAGTTCATGGCCATGGTATCTCCGGGATAGTGTTTTGCTGCGCGGCCCAGGGGTTGAGCCACGATCAATCGTGCGCTTGTGCGCGCTTTGAGATCATCGGTAGCACTCACGTATGGGGAGTGCTAGTCGCGGTCAGCACATAGAATTGGAGTGCCGGCCTGTCAAGGCAGTAGGTTCCCCAGGCGCGCAAATTTGTGGCGCAAAGCTAACGCCGAGCCAGAAGAGAGTGATCCCAGTTGCCAACGGTCAATTGTGTTCGTCAAAGGTTGCAGTGTAGTTCCCGGCGAATGGCCGCTGGACCTACCCCGCGGGCCGATACCAGCTCTCAATACAGGTGATTTCCGCTATAATTACGGTGCTGTGGTCATGGCCGGCAGGTCGGTATCTTCGGTCGCAAGGCCAAAACCAGTCAGCAGCGCATGTACTTGGCCGCGATGATGCGTTTGATGGTTGAACATGTGGGCCACCAGCAATCCCATGGGTTTTGTCGATTGCCGGTTCGCCGTGACTGAGAAATAGGTGAGATCGCCCGCGAGATCGTCCGGCGTCAGGGTTTCGGCCCAGCTCAGAATGCGGGTGTCCATTGTGGAACGCTCCGCTTGCAGCTGCGCCCAGTCGGCGATGAATGTCGCGGTTTCTGCTGTGCTCATGGCTGCGGGGCGCAGGGCTTCGTCGTTCGTGAACCGCCACATCCAGGCGCCGTCACCAAACAGAAGGTGGCAGAGCGTGCCGTGGACAGATCCAAAAAACGCACCACGGTTTTCATGGCGTTGGGTGTCGGTCAGGCGCGCGGCAGCGGCGTACAGACTCTGATTTTGCCAGCGATTGTAGCGCGCCATGGTCTGGGCGAAGGCCGGAGTGATCATTGTGCTGTCACGGGTTTTGTTGGGGAACGTTCAGCAAAAGGTCTCATCGAATTGCGCGACGTCGCCGTGTCGAGAGGTGGTGTGTGGCGAGGTGGCTGGTCGACCTCGTCATGTTGAGGTCGACCCTTGGACATCACAATCCTCGGCACCACCAAGTTCGGTATCACCCTCCCGTTCGCCTCACGTCGGCATGGCGGTCTCAGCCAAGCGGGCCCAAAAGGTTGCCGCGTGGGGGATCGCGTCGTCGTTGAAGTCGTAACTTGGATGATGCAGCGGGCCGCTCGCGCCGTTGCCAAACATGATCATCGCGCCTGGGCACTTCTCCAGCATGAACGAGAAATCCTCGCCGCCCATAACCGGGGTCATGTTGGCCTCGACACGGTCGTGGCCGGCAATCTGTCGTGCTACCTCGACGGCGAAAGCTGTCTGGCGCTCGTGGTTGCGGGTCACAGGATAGCCACGGCGGTAAACGGCTTTGGCGCTGCCGCCCATCATGTTGGCCGTGCCCTCCGCGATCTCAACGAAGCGCTTTTCCAGGAGGTCTCGGATCTGAGGCGTAAGCGAGCGCGCCGTGCCGGTGAGTTCGGCCGTTTGTGGAATGACGTTGCCGGCACTGCCTGCATGGAACATGCAGAGCGAGATGATTGACGACTCAAGCGGGTCAACGTTGCGCGAGGCAATCGACTGCATGGCGACAACGATGTGCGCCCCAATCAGCACGGGATCAACGGCAAAGTTCGGTTTGGCTGCGTGACCACCCCGCCCCGTTATCGTGATGGAGAGTTCGTCGGCAGCCGCCAGCATCGGGCCTGGGCGTGTCGCAAAGGCACCAACCGGCAGGCCCGGCGCATTGTGCATGCCGTAGACCTCCTGGATGTTCCAGCGCTCGATCAGTCCGTCCTTGACCATGGCTTCGCCACCGGCGCCGCCCTCCTCTGCCGGCTGAAAGATCATAATTGCTGTGCCATCGAAGTTGCGTGTTTCCGCCAGATATTTGGCGGCGCCGAGCAGGCTTGCCGTGTGGCCGTCGTGCCCGCAGGCATGCATTTTGCCCGCCACCTTCGAGGCGTGTGCAAGGCCGGTCTCTTCGTGAATGGGGAGCGCATCCATGTCGGCGCGCATGCCGACCACCTTACCGGATGCTTGCTTGCGGCCCCTGATGACCGCGACCACGCCCGTGCGACCGATGCCCGGAATGACGTCGTCACAGCCGAACGCACGCAGTTTGTCTGCAACGATCGCGGCCGTGCGGTGGACGTCGTATTGCAGCTCAGGGTTTTCGTGAAAATCGCGCCGCCAAGTTGCGACCTCAGCGTTCATGTCGGCGATGCGATTGATAACAGGCATAGGTCCTCCTGGGGCCCCGCGTTCGGGTCATGCGTTCGGGTCATGCGTTTGGGCCGCGGTGGCCGAAGGTGGACCGAATTCCAACAGAAAGGTCAAGCTATGCCGCCGCGGCAGCAAAACTTTCGCCAAGCCCAAGGAACTCAAGCGTTGAGCGGTTTACAACATCGACGTCGAAGCGACGCTCCGCCTTGGCGCGACTGGCGCGAGCCATGGCACTGATTTCGTGTGGGCGGCGCAGAAACGAGAGCATGGCCTCGGCTAAGGCGCCGGCATCTCCCGGGGGAAAGCGACAACCGTTGACGCGTTCATCGACAGCGTCGCGTGCGCCTGAAACATCTGATGTGATGAGCGGGCGTCCGGCAGCAAGCCCGGCAAGCAGCGCTGGCGGAAGGCCGTCTTCGGCGCCTGCATGAACGATAACATGGGCGGCCGCGATGGCCGCGAGATCGTCGAAATCGGCTTCAACGAAACGCGCAAGCGGCGAGCGCGGTTTTACTTGGCTGAGCGCGGCAGCGAATACCTCGCGCGCCTTTTGATCGGCTGCCGCGACACTATGGAGGAAGGTCAACCCCTCACCGATCGGCGGCAAGGGGGACGACTTCGTCTGTTTTAAGTTGATCCCAGAAGCTGGCAAGACGATCACTGGAACAACCATGCCAAGCACGCCAGTCGCTGCCGCGACGCGTGCGGCATCTTGGGTCTCGACGATGACGGCGGTTGCTGCGGCCAAAGCCCGGCGGTTGGCCTTGTCAAAGATGTGAGGAAAACGTGCAAGCATCGGCACCACATGGCCAACCTTGGCACGCTCGGCAGCGAGGGCCATAAGCGGCATGATCTCAAGATCGGCAACGACAAGTGTATGCGGTTGGAACGCCGACAGGTGACCAGCCAGCTCCGCTTTCATGCGATAGCCAGCAAATGGGTTGTAACCATGGGTCTCGAACGAGGCGGCTTGCGCTTGCACGCCAATGCGCTCGAGAGCCGTTGTCACTGCCGGGTCAAAAGCGGGCGCAAGGCACAGAACTGTGTGGCGCCGCCGCGTCGCCTCGGCCAACAAGGCTGCTCGCAAGCCGACGAATCCACGCGCGTCTTTGGTTGCGAATGCGATCCTTCGCGTGCCGCTAATGGCAGGTCTTTCGGCCATTCAGTGCAACGCCCCGTTCAGTGAAACAGCCCGGTCAGTGCAACGATCGGGACTTCGGCAGTGGCCAGAGATAGCCGATCGAATCACCTCCTGCCAAGGCATCCTCGCCGCCCATTTCCGGGCCGCGATAGCCTTCGACGGTGCGACGTAAAATGTCGTGGACCGCCAAAACCTGATTGTCCTTGATGGCTGTGTCGAGGTCGGCGAGAGCCGCGTCCAAGACCTCGGGTGCGATCGTCGGCTCGCGCGACATGAAGATGCGTGGATGCTCGGTTGGCGCTGTATCGGTGCCAATCAGCAACTCCTCTTTGAGCTTTTCGCCTGGTCGCAGCCCCACATATTCAACAGCCACGGCCCCATTTGGATTGGCGGCGTCCCTCACGTCGAGGCCGGAAAGGCGGATCATTGAGTGGGCAAGGTCTTCAATCCGCATGGGCTTGCCCATGTCGAGCAGGAACACTTCGCCGCCCGTCGCCATTGCGCCCGCTTGGATGACCAAGCCAGCCGCTTCCGGAATCGACATGAAATAGCGGATCATATCCTTGTGCGTGACGGTCACTGGGCCGCCATCTGTGATCTGCTGGCGGAAGCGCCGCATGACTGAGCCGGAGCTGTCGAGCACGTTGCCAAAACGTACCATAGTGAAGATCGGTCCATTTTGCCCGCCGGCCAGCTTGCTCGCCAGCGACTGCAAGATCATTTCGGCGAGACGCTTGCTCGCGCCCATTACACTGCTCGGGCGTACGGCCTTGTCGGTTGAAATCAACACCATCCGCTCAACACCGTTTAAGACCGCCGCCTTAGCGACTGTCCACGTTCCGAAAGTGTTGTTGAGAACTCCAAGCGCTGGGTTTCTCTCGATGATCGGCACATGCTTGTAGGCGGCGGCATGATAGATCGTGCGCACCTCATTTACGTCCAGGATCTCAGCAATCTGGGTTGCGTCGAGGACAGACCCTAAAATCGCAACAAGCTCGGTCTGTGGCCGCTCGGTTTCAGCTGCTGTTTCATCCTCAAGCTGAACAGCGGCGGCCAATTTCCGATCCAGGGCGACTTTCATTTCGGCTTCGATTTCGTAGAGCGCGTTCTCGGACGTATCGAGCATGATGAGGCGGGACGGCCGCTGCCGAATGATCTGGCGACACAATTCCGATCCTATAGACCCGCCAGCGCCAGTGACGAGGACAGACTTGCCGCGCACGCTGCGGGCAAGCAGCGCCGCATTGGGTGGCACAGCATCGCGGCCAAGGAGATCGAGAACGTCCACTGGTCGCAGATCGTTGATGGTGACCCGGCCCGAGGCAATATCGGTCAGATCAGGCAGTGTACGAACTTTAACGCCAACCTTCTCAAGTTCGGCAAGGACACTCGAACGCTCTTGCCGGCTGGTGCCTTCGAGAGCGACAACCACTTCGACGACCTGATGGCGTTGCACGAGGTCGCGCAGCATGTCTGGCCGATGCACGCGGTAGCCAGCAATGAATTGACGCCACAGTGTTGGGTTCCGGTCGATGAAAGCAATGGGCATCACGCGGCTGGATTGCTCAAGCGCTTGCGCAAGCCGCACACCGGTTGGACCAGCACCGTAAACAATGACGGCCCGACGATTGTATTCGCCTTTGCCAGCGACCGGCACCCCGGCGCCGCGTAGCGCCCAGCCGATCAGCTGACGCGTGGTCCAAATTGCGACGGTCCCAAGCACCGGGTAGGCGAGAACGGCTGCCCGCGAAAAGCCGATTGGTTGCAAAAGAAACGCCACAAGAGCCCAAACCAGCGTCGACAGGATCATGGCGGCCGAAATGGCATAGATCGCGCGCGCATCCATGTACCTCGTCACCATTCGGTATAGGCCGAACTGGAAGAAGGCGAGGCACGAAAGAATCGGCCCCAGACCGGACACGACCATCAGCAGCGCGCTGGATGGAAAAAATGGCTCCCCATAGCGCCAAGAGTAGGCAATCCAGACGATTGCCTGGAGTACCATCAAGTCAATTGCTATCAGAAGCGCACGCTTCTGATAGCGGCCAAGACCAAGTGCGAAGGCCGCAAAGCCACGTGTCTGGCTGCTGTCGCTATTTGGGTCTTG
>JANNXS010000271.1:0-10133 GCA_031409695.1 Hyphomicrobiaceae bacterium | reverse complement strand
GCTCATGGCGTCGGGTATCCTCTGAAGTGACTGCGTTACCCAGTTGCAGCATGTGCCGTTGACGGGTCTGTGACATGTCGGCGGAAGGGCAGGTCTGCTTGGCGCAAGCTTGAATTTTTAGGAGGTACGGCTGAGGTAGCGCCGTGCGTGCTGACCCGCTACCGTGACCAAGACCAAAAGCCAGAGACCATTTCGCCTGAGAACGCCTTGGCCGAGAATCGACGCTCATCACACACGGACCCAGACCATGGATAAGACCTTGCAGGCAAAAGGCCTGGCGATGCGCAAAGCCACGCTTGGCGACGCCTATGTCGAAAAATCTATGGCCAGCGCTGACGACTTCAACCGTCCCTTCCAGGACATCCTGAACGAGTATTGTTGGGGCATGGCCTGGGGCGACGACAGCCTGCCGCCAAAGACACGCTCGATGCTCAATGTGGCCATGCTTGCGAGCCTCAACCGCATGACCGAGTGGGAGCTGCACTTCAAGGGCGCGCTGAACAATGGCGTCACGCGCGACGAATTGCGGGCGATCATCCATCACGTCGCCGTCTATGCGGGCGTCCCCGTCGGGGTCGAATGCATGCGCATTGCACGCAAGGTGTTTGCCGAGATCGATGCAGCAAAGACTTGAGCGGTGCGCAGTTGCTGGTCTGTCTTAAGGCCCACGCAACATAGGCACCTTGTGGCGCGACGCCGATTTTCTATTCTTGCCCGGCAATCTGGCGGCTATAGAAGACCCCTCATGTCGTCCTCACGCCCTTTGAGCCCCCAATGTCCCCGCCTCGTGTGTCCTCCGATGACCCGCCCTCTGCGGATCTTACGAAAAACAAAACGTCTGCCGCCCCACGCGTCGGTATCATCATGGGCAGCCTTTCTGACTGGCCGACGATGAAAAAAGCGGCCGACGTGCTTGAGAAGGTTGGCGTCGCCTTCGAGGCAAAAGTTGTGTCGGCCCATCGTACACCGGATCGTCTTTACGACTACGCGAAGGGGGCCAAGGGGCGCGGATTGCAGGTCATCATTGCCGGCGCGGGCGGCGCGGCCCACCTGCCGGGAATGACCGCTTCAATGACGGTGTTGCCTGTTCTCGGCGTGCCGATCCAGTCCAAAGCCTTGTCGGGGCAGGATAGCCTGCTATCGATTGTGCAGATGCCGGCGGGAATTCCCGTCGGGACCCTGGCCATCGGAGAGGCCGGTGCGACCAATGCAGGTTTGCTCGCGGCGCAGATTTTGGCGCTACAGGACCCAGCACTGCAGGCCGTTCTCGAGGTCCTGCGCGCGGAGCAAGCGGCGAGCGTTCCGGATCGGCCGGAGGCCCTGTGATGACACGCTCAAAAGCACTGCGCGGTCCGCTCGCGCCCGGTTCAACGATTGGCATCCTGGGGGCCGGCCAACTGTCCCGGATGCTGATCACCGCGGCCAGCCGGCTTGGTCTGAAATGCCATGTCTATGCCGACGCACCCGGTCCGGGGGCCGATGTGGCGAGCGACACGACGATCCGTCCTTACGACGACTTTGCCGCCCTCGAGCAATTTGCCAAAGCGGTTGATGTCGTGACGTTTGAGTTCGAGAACGTCCCTCAGTCGACGGCAAGCACGCTCGCGCGGCACGTCTCCGTCCGCCCGAACGCGAAGGCCTTCGCCGTGGCGCAGGATCGCATTGCTGAGAAGGCGTTTCTCGCGCAACTCGGTATTCCCGTCGCACCGTACGTGTCGATCACGACGGAGGCGCAGGCGAACTCTGCGACTGTTACCGCGCCATCGATTCTTAAAACCGCGCGCCTTGGCTATGACGGCAAAGGACAGGTCTCACTGTCGCCGGGCGACAATGTGCTTGCAGCCTGGACATCGATGGATCGCGTGCCAGCTGTTCTTGAGGAGCGACTGGTGTTTCGGCAGGAAATATCGGTTCTGGTTGTCCGCGCCAGCGACGGGGCGACGGCGATCTATGATATTCCCCAGAACATGCATTCCGGCGGTATTCTGCGCCGGTCGACCGTGCCAGCACCTCTGGAAGAGGACAGCGTGTATCGCGTTGAGGCCATCGCCGAGCGGATTGCGGCAGCCCTCGATTACATCGGAGTGCTCGCCGTCGAGATGTTCGACTTCGGCCCGGATCATGCCTTAGAGGACCGTTTTGTCGTCAATGAGATTGCGCCACGGGTTCACAACTCCGGGCATTGGACGCTGGACGCCTGCGCTGTCTCGCAGTTCGAAAACCACATCCGTGCCGTCGCCGACTGGCCGCTCGGCTCAACGGAACGGCACTCGGATGCGGAAATGCGAAACCTCATCGGGCAGGACGCCGTCGCATGGCGACACATCGCGGCCGAACGCGACGCGTGCTTGCACCTCTACGGCAAGAACGACGCCCGCGAAGGGCGCAAAATGGGCCACGTCACGCGCCTATTGCCGCGCGGAACGAGGGGATCACCCCACTCTCGCGGTGACTGACTGTGGCCAAACGGAACCGCTTGACCATTCAGCGATCAAAGGTCACTTCGTCTCGTGGGCGGCGCGCTGGTAGATGTCGTCCGTACGGATGATATCGTCCTCCCCAAGGTACGAACCGATCTGCACTTCAATGATCTCCATAGGTACTTTGCCGGGATTCTCCAGGCGGTGCCATTGGGTCGCGAAAATGTACACGCTCTCGTTTTCGCGCAGCAACTTCTCTATGTCGCCGACGACAACCTTGGCCGTGCCCTGCACCACAACCCAGTGCTCTGAGCGATGGTGGTGCATCTGCATGGACAGTTTCTGTCCGGGGTCGACGTGCAGCAACTTGACTTGAAACCGAGGGCCAATGGCCAGGCTCTCGAAGTAGCCCCAAGGCCGATAGGCACGCAGGTGCGTTTCCGGCTCCTTGCGACCGCTGGATTTCAGCATTTTGACGAGCGCTGAAACCTCCTCCGAACGGCTGCGGTCGGCGACCAGCAACGCGTCCGGCGTATCAATAATGACCAGATCCTGCACTCCGATGGTGGCGACGAGGCCTTTTGCGGAATGCACATAGGTGTTTTTGGTGTCGGTCATAACCGCGTCGCCGTTGGCATAGTTGCCGCTGGCGTCGCGAGGCGCGATATCCCACAGCGAGGACCAGGAACCGACGTCGTTCCAACCGACATCAATGGGTAGCATGGCAGCTGTGGTGGTCTTCTCCATCACGGCATAATCAATGGAGATCGACGGCGACTCTTGAAAAGCTGTGAGATCGAGACGCTTGAAGCCGATGTCGCCTACGGCTTTCGCGAGCGCCTCACGCGCCGCGGCAAGGACGGCCGGCGCATGCTTTTCCATCTCGTCGAGGAACGTGCGGGCGTGCAGCACGAAGATGCCGCTGTTCCAGTAATATCGGCCCGTTGCGACGTACTTCTCCGCCGTCGCCATGTCTGGCTTTTCGGCGAAAGCGTCGACCTGGAAAGCAGCCCCCTTGAAGCCATCGATATCGGCTCCGGAGCGGATGTAGCCATAGCCCGTATGTGCTTCCGCCGGCTGTATGCCGAACAGCACGAGACGGCCGGTGGCCGCGACGGCCGCCGCACGTTTGACGGCCTCAACGAACTTGGCCGGCTCGGCCATGGCGTGGTCGGACGGCATGACGACGATGATGGCACTTGGGTCTTGGGCAATGGCGGTCAGGGCTGCGACTGCGATGGCGGGTGCCGTGTTGCGTGCGATCGGCTCCAGAATGATATCGCTGGTCTCAACCCGCGCCTGCTCAAGCTCCGCCTTGACCAGGAAGCGGTGATCGTTGTTGCAGAGAATCATGGGTTTTTCGAAACCCTTGTCCGCCGCTAGGCGCTTCAAAGTCGCGCCGAGAAAGCTCTCGGGCTGGCCGTTGAACTTGATGAACTGTTTTGGGTACATCGCGCGCGACAACGGCCACAGACGCGTGCCCGAACCACCGGACAGAATAACTGGAATGATGGTCGGCATGGAAAGGCCCTTGATCTGGATCGCCCGAGGCTTGCACCGGCGTGATGAACGATCACCTATAGCGGCTGGTTAACGGCTTTCTGTTCACCGATCCAGACCCGTGCCCTTAAAAGCCATGGAAAACCGCGATTTCTCCCGCGCCTCGTTTCGGATCAGTCGTGTCACGTCAGGCGGGTCGCGCGGATCCACCACTGTTGACGGGATGAGGCGAGTGCGCTTTTCGCTGCGTTTGCGCTTTCGAGCGTGTCGAACAGGGCAAAGCACGACGGGCCGGCGCCAGACACGCGCGCAAGACGGCTACCGGGAAGTGCCCGCAGCGCCGCCAGGACGTCGGCAATGACCGGCATAACCTGCGTTGCCGGTGGTTCGAGGTCGTTGCCGGAGGCCGCAATGGATGTAAGGATGTCGAGCGGCCAAATGATCAGTTCCGACCTCTTGGCACCAACCGGGGCGGCCGAAAGCGCCTTGAACACCGCCGCTGTTTTGTTCGCTGGCACCGCGACCATCGGATTGACCATCACAGCTGGCAGATCAAGCATCCGGCCCAGTGGCGCCACCTGCTCGCCAATACCGGTCATCGTGGCGGCGACGTTTGCCAAGCACACCGCCACATCGGCGCCAAGACGGGTCGCGAGGCGCACCACGTCGATCGAAAGGCTCGGATTGGCGCGCCGCAGCAGCCGCAATGTAGCGGCGGCATTCGCTGAGCCGCCGCCAATGCCCGCCGCGACGGGGAGGTGTTTTTCGAGCGTGATGTGGCCGATGGCCAACCCCGGTGCCTCTGCCATAGCCAAGGCCATTGCCTGGGCCACGAGGTTGTCGTGGCCCTCGTTCAGAGCGACAGCCATCGGCCCGGTGACCGTTAGGCCCATCGGGCGCCGAAGATCGAGGGTGAGGACGTCGGCTTCATCGGCGAAGGCAACGAGGCTTTCGAGTTCATGATAACCGTCAAGCCGTTTGCCGAGAATGCGCAACGTCAGGTTCACCTTCGCCCGCGCAAGCTCTATGTAGATCTGTTCTGGAGCTGTGCCGGGTCGCCCTGGCGTTGCCTGATGGCCGTGATCTGTTATCAACCGAAAGCCCTCTTTGACCCAGTCGTGACCGATGCCCAACGCAAACATCCCCGACCCGACCACTGCTGACGCCAACCTCTACACCCGTCTCGACACCGCGTTCCAGCGCGCTGGCGAGAAAGTCGCGATGCAGATCCCTGGCGGCGCGTCGATCAGCTATGCGCAGTTGCGCTCAGCCTCGGCACGCTTTGCCAACGCGCTTGTGGCACTCGGCGTGAAACCGAATGACCGCGTGATGGTGCAGGTGGAGAAATCCATCACAGCGGTTGCCTTGTATCTTGCGACCTTGAAACTTGGTGCCATCTACAACCCTTTGAACACCGCCTACACCGCGGCCGAGCTCGATTATTTCATTGGCGATGCCAAGCCAGCGCTGCTCGTCGTGGCGGCTGCGGCGATGCCCAAGATAGCTCGGCTGCCGTCGGCCATGACCATGCCAGCGATTGAAACACTTGAAGCCGATGGTACCGGTTCGCTCTTGGACCTCGCCGCAACACAGAGCGATCAGCACACGACCGTCCCGCGTCAGCAAACCGATCTCGCAGCGCTGCTCTACACATCGGGGACAACGGGCCGGTCGAAGGGTGCGATGATCACGCATAAAAATCTTGTCTCAAACGCTGAAACGCTATCTGAGTATTGGGGCTTTTCGCCGGATGATGTGCTCTTGCACGCGTTGCCGATCTTTCACGTCCACGGCCTGTTTGTTGGTTTGCACACCGCACTGATGAACGGCTGCACCATGCATTGGCTGTCGAAATTCGACGTGACCGAGGTTCTGCGACTGTTGCCCAAATCGACCGTCATGATGGGGGTGCCGACGTTCTACACAAGGCTGCTCAGCGAGCCAGCCTTCGGGCATGACCATTGCAAATCCATGCGCCTGTTCATTGCCGGCTCCGCCCCTTTGCTGGCTGAAACACACGTGGAGTTTGAACAACGCACGGGGCATCGCATCCTGGAACGGTACGGCATGACTGAATGCGGCATGATCACATCGAACCCCTATCAAGGCGGCAAGCGCATTGCAGGCACTGTCGGCTACGCGCTGCCGGGTGTGTCTGTGCGCGTCGCCTCGCCCGAAGGCGTCGTTCTAGCGACGGGCGAGATTGGCGTGCTCGAAGTGACCGGGCCGAACGTGTTTATCGGCTACTGGCAGAACCCGGAAAAGACGAAGGAAGACTTTCGGAGCGACGGTTACTTTATCACAGGCGACATCGCACAAATCGAGCCGGACGGCCGCGTGACCATCGTCGGGCGCGCCAAGGATCTAATTATTTCTGGAGGCTTCAACGTCTATCCAAAGGAAATCGAAACTGAAGTGAATGCGCTGCCGGGGGTCGGCGAAAGCGCCGTCATCGGCGTGCCGCACCCGGACTTTGGCGAAGCCGTTGTCGCCGTCATTGCCAGGGCTGCAGGTGTCACGGCGCCGGACGAAAAGGCGGTAATCGCGGCGTTGGTTGATCGGCTCGCGAAGTTCAAATTGCCAAAACGCGTGTTTGTTGTCGACGACTTGCCACGCAACGCCATGGGCAAGGTGCAAAAGGCTGATCTGCGCAAAACCTACGGCGACACGTTTGGCACGCGATGAGGGCGGCCCGTGATTAGCGCGGCGCGTTCGCGCGTCGGCATGGGGTGATTTTTAACGCGGGGCGTAGACACAACGAAAGCCAATGTAGACCGCAAAGAAGCTCGCAGATTTCCATTGGGCGCCCTCGGCACGTGTCATATCGGGGCCATACCACCACGATCCACCGGCCGTGAGCGCATCGTCGCCTCTCCGGTCGGCGAGCCACTCCCAGGCGTTGCCACCCATGTCGTAAAGGCCGTTTGCGCCACGTTTTGAGGTCCCGACAGGCACATGGCCGCGGCGGTTGATGTTCATCCCGTCGGGTGTGTCGCCGACTGGGTAAGGGTATGTTTTACCGAGAATGAAACCATCTGTCGGGGCCGCGCGGCTTTCGGTATACGCGGCTTGTCGCCAATCATCTGAGGTCGGCAAACGCCCTCCGGCTGCCGCGCAATAGGCGACGGCTTCGGCCCACGTGATATGAACTGCCGGCTCTGCATCGGCGCCAGCGACACCAAACGGCGCTTGCCAGGTCCAGCTGGCCCGCCGGGTCCATCCGCCCGTAAATTCGTAGCCGCCCCCCTCGCGCTCGGCGACGGTTAGAATGCCCTTTGCAAGGGCGTAGGCGCGGAATTGCCCAACAGTTACCTCCGTCGTGTCGATCTCGAATGGGCCGATGTTCCGGCGCTCGGCGGCATTCGCCGAAAACGGGAGAGCCCCGAGTGCCGCAGCCCCTATTTTTGTAACAATGATCATGGACGACCCAAGCCAACGCGGATGGCACGCTGCATCGTAAAGCTCCCGACCACATGGGATGACCTACGGACGGAACCGAATTCTGGTTTTGTTTGGTCGGAAGTGGCCCAAAGGGAACCGAAACTTCGTAGATCTTAACCGCTGCCTTACTGTTTCCAAGAAGTGATGGTGCGTGGCAGGTGAGGGATCAGATGCACGCGCGAGCAACACGACGTTTTGCACTTCAGGGGACGGCCGCGGCGGCCCTGTTGAGCCTTGCTCCGGGCTCCTTTGCGCAGGGTCGCATCTCGCCGGACCTCGCGGCACGTCTCACTCCGGAACAAATCGCGGCCTACCAAGCTTATCTGACGGCTCGCTCATCGTTTGAGCGCCAGCTCGAGATGTACTGGGCCATGATCGAGGAGCGTAAGGATCATCGCCGCAAGAAACGCGCGGCGGCGCTTGCCATGACGACAGCTGACTATGTCGCCGAGCAGCCACCCAAGTATGCGGGACCGCCGATCCCACCCGATGTGCTCAAAATCATCGAGAGCACGCTGACACCGAGTGTAGAGCCGGAAAAGACCATGGCGTCGGTTGCGGATTTTCTGGCGGCCGCCCGCACGCAGTATGGCTTCGCCCCAACGGTTACGACCGAACGCGACTTCAAGCGTCGCTATGCCATGGAGAGTTTGGCGCTGGGGCTGAGCAAGCTGCAGGTTGTGCGTGTCTATGCGCTCGAAACCGGCGGCGATGGTACGTTTGATATGCAGGCGGGCTTCCATCCCGTGACGCGGCAAGGCAAGCCGATCTCGTCAGCGCTCGGCTATGCGCAGTTGCTCGGTGCGAACTCGGTAAGCGAGTTGGTCAAGTACGGTGGATATTTCGCCGAGCGATTGGACGCCGCGGCAGCGTCCCCAGGCATCCCGCCACATCACGCCCAGGCCTGGGCCAACAAGGCGCAGATCGTGCGGCGTATGTGGGCTGCATCAAAAACCGTGCCGAACGAATGGAACCAGCACGAGAAGTTTGCCCAGACCCCCCTCGGGCACGGCATCCACGCCCTCAATCTCGACGCCGATGTCGGCCCCTGGCTACAAGCGTTAAAATTGCGTGGCATCGTTGATTACGCAACCAAAGAGGCCGGTCGCACAAACCTGACGGGTGGCCAATTGGAGATCATGAACCTGTCGGGTCCACGCAACGGCCTTGAGATGATGGAGTCGGCCGGAAGCCAGATGCCGACGGCGAATTTTTTCCAGAACCGCGGCTACTACCGTAACTCGATCGTGCGCGAAAAGACCGGTGCGGAGCTGCTGCGCGCGCTCGACGACCGCATGGACATCAACATTAAAAAGCCTGGCGCGGTTGAGTTTCTGGCCGTGTTCGAGGAGGTGATGGCAGGCACGCCAGCACCGGCCGCGCGCTCGGCCCTGCGCGGCCCCGTGTCAGATCAGCCAGCGAACGGTGCTGACCAGGTTCAGCGCTAGAGCGATGGCCTTCTTTCGCAACCGCGACGTTAATTTGCTCAATCTGCATTATGCGCTCCACACCATGGCGATCGCCGGTGGTGGCGCTTTTTTTGTCGTGTACCTCGTCAAAGCTGGCGTCTCGCCGCCGGCGGCCCTTGCGTCCATGGCGCTCGTGCTGATCGGTCGGTTTCTGGTGCGGCCGTTTCTGGTCGGCCTTGCGGTCCGCTTCGGACTTCGGACGCTTGTGGCCGCGGGCACGGTCCTGACAGCGCTGCAATATCCACTCGTCGCGGAAGTTAACGGCATCGGCGTAACGCTTGCCGTTCTCGTCGCTCTGACCGCGATCGGCGATACCGTCTATTGGACCAGCTATCACGCCTATTTCGCCAGTCTCGGCGACAATGAACATCGGGGTCATCAAGTCGGTGCGCGCGAATCCATCGCAGCCTTGATCAGCGTCGTGAGCCCGATCGTGACCGGGTGGTTGCTGGCGGACGTTGGCCCGCGTGCGGCGTTCGGCGTCAGTGGCGTGGTGGCACTTGCATCAGCGGTGCCGTTGTTTTTTGCGCCAGTCGTGACGGTGCAGCGCGCCGCCGTCAGCCCCTGGCGCGCGGCGCGGCGCGGCATCCTGTTGTTCGCCGCCGATGGCTGGATGGCCGCGTCATATTTGTTCGTTTGGCAAATCGCGCTGTTCAAATCGCTTGACGAAAGTTTCATGGCCTATGGCGGTGCGCTCGCAGTTGCTGCAGTCGTGGCCGCTATTGCGGGTCCATTGCTCGGTCGGCTGATTGACGGCGGACAGGGGCGGCATGCGGTGCTCTTGGCGGCATCCGTGTTTGCCAGTGTGATCATGGCGCGCGCCTATGCCAGCGGCAATTCGGCACTCGCGATCGCGGCCAACGCTGCCGGTGCGCTCGTCATGGCTCTCTACGTACCGACTCTCATGACGGCGGTTTACACGGAGGCCAAGAATTCCTCTTGTGTGTTGCGCTATCACGTCGCCGTCGAAGGTGGCTGGGACATCGGTGGGGCCCTTGGCCTCCTAACCGCAGCGCTGATGCTCCACCTGGGCGCGCCCTATTGGGCTTGCATCGCGCTCGCCCTGGCGGGGATCGTCCTGAACGTTGTGGCCCTGCGTGGCTATTACGCGGCGGTACCGGTCGTTGAAACGGTCGCTGGACCATAGCCAGTCGCGACAATTGACGTCCGCCACGTTGACTGCGTGCCGTTATGCCACGAATGGCTTGAGCACATACCCGGCCGCCTCGAGCTTTGCGCGCACGGCTCGCGCCATGGCGACGGCTGACGGCGTGTCGCCATGCACACAAATCGTATCGATTGC
>JANNXS010000270.1:0-16950 GCA_031409695.1 Hyphomicrobiaceae bacterium | reverse complement strand
GGCCGTGAGTGCCACCACCAGGAACAGCAAAATCACCGATTGTGCGGCCGAGCCACCGAGATCGCCGCCGAGGCGGCCGTCGGAAAACACCTTGTAAACGAGCGTTTCTGTGGCTTTTGCTGGCCCACCACCGGTGATCACATCGATGATGCCAAAGGTGTCAAAGAACACGTAGACGACGTTGACGACCAGCAGAAAGAACGTTGTCGGCGACAGCAGCGGAAAAGTGATGGTCCAGAAGCGACGGCGCGACTTTGCCCCGTCGATCGCGGCTGCTTCGATAACCGCGCGTGGGATCGCTTGCAGGCCAGCGAGGAAAAAAAGGAAATTGTAGCTGATCTGCTTCCAGACCGACGCCATCACGACGAGCGAGAAGGCGTGATTGCCATTGAGCAGTGGGTTCCAATCGAGCCCCGCCTGTTGGAGCGCGCGCGCGATGATGCCAAGCGACGGGTGGAACATGAACAACCACAACACGCCCGCAACGGCCGGGGCCACCGCATAAGGCCAAATCAACAGCGTGCGGTAAATATTCTGGCCTTTGATGTGCTTGTCCGCCTGCACCGCCAGGGCGAGAGCGCAACCAAGTGAAAGAGCTGCGACAGAAATCGAAAACAGCGCCGTGGTGCCAAAGGATTTATAATAGTCCTTCGACTGGAAGAGCTCCTGATAGTTTTCAAACCAAACAAACGATGTCTTTAGTCCGAACGCGTCCTGCAGCAGGAATGATTGCCACACGGCCGACGCACCTGGCCAATAGAAGAAGGTCAGCGTGATCGCGACCTGCGGCACAATCAGCATGGCGGGGATCAGCCAGCCGCTCAAAGTCGCCCGCTTTTCCATTGCTCACACCACCGTCTCAAATGCAGGCATCATGGATCAGACGCGCCGTTGGGTCGCCAGCAGCGTACCTGGTTAGCAACGCCCCGGAACACTGTCTTTACATGGCCACGTGGCGTTTGTCGCGCCAGTATCCGACAGCCGGGATCCGGCGCGGCTGAGCTGGGGGCGCCTTGCAATTGCCACTGGGGTGAGTTCCGCTCTGGCTTCGGCCGAACTCGGGAGAGCTTACATGTTCCGCACCATTGGTCAGACTGCTCTGTCGGTCTGCCTTTTCTGCAGTACCCCCGAACTCGCCCCAGCATGGGCAAATCCGGTCATCGAGTCTGTAACAATCGTGGAACACGGAACTTTTAAAGCGCAACTGGTTGATCGCGTACAGCGGCCAAGCGATCCCTCGGGCTATGCAAACTCTCTCACCAACCATGAGCTGATCGAGCGAACAGATGTCGTTTGTGCCCGGCTCGGTGTTCGCTTTGGCATCACACTCCAGCTCGAAGGCAAGTCAATCGGCGAACCGGTTCTATTGGAGATCGTCAACAACTATCCAAGCCAAGGCATCGTCAACGACAAAGGTCAGAAGTTCCAGAAGACCCGTTTTCCGTGGCGCGCGTCAATCGGTCAGCCAACGTCGATCGTGTTTACCTTCGATGAGGTTTGGGAAATGGCACACGGAACCTGGACATACGAGATCGAATTCAACGGTAAGAAAATCGCTGAACATGCGTTCCGTGTGATCACGACCTGCGAGACATCTTGAAGCCCGGCATTTGAACTTCCAGCATTGTAAGGCCCGGAGTTCGAAAATCGGGAGTTTGGACGTGGACCGTAGGAGTACCGGGCACGGTTACGCAGCAAGCATCAGCGGCGACCGGCCCGGACGTAAGTCTGCTGCGTGACCAAGACGGCTCGCTCTCCGCCGCAGGGGCGCTCCTGACCGCTTGCGGTTCAGCGAGCGATCACAATCGTCGTGCAGGCGCTCTCCAGCTTTGGCATCTCGCGGGCCGGCGCCATCCTAATCGCAAGCTTGCGCGTGTCGCCACGCACGATCGGACAATAGGGATCAGGCTGGTCAAGCGCATCCACCAAACGACGCCGGCCCGCACAGCCGCCGCGGCACGCCGCGACATGGGCACAGGTTTCGCAAGCGCTTGGCACGGACCGGGCGGCGGCAAACGGCGCGCTGCCGATGACCTCTGGTCCCATATCCAGCAGCACGTCGAGCGGCTCGCCTTTGCCCGGCCAATAAACACACGGCTGAACAGTAGCACGCGGCGTAACGCGCACGGTCGCAACACCACAACCGCCTGTCCTTGGCGGCAATCCCGCCATGGCACGGACTAGTGGTTCACCAATCGCAATCACATCCGTTTTGGCAAACAGCGTTTCGAAGGCGCCCCAGTACTGGTCATAGGTGAGCGCAAATTTATCGGTGCGCACGGCCTGATAGACGTTGATGCGCAGCGGTGCGTCGTACTGCTTGGCGATCGCCGCGATCTCGGCGAGACGGTCGAAGTTGGTCTGCATCATGACGGCAATGAAGGTGACGGGCACGCCGAGCCGACGGCAACGCGTCGCCTGTTCGTGAAGGAGATCCCAATTGCCGTCGCCGCGCTGTTTGTCCTGTTCAGCCTTGGTCGGATAGTCGAGCGAAAGCTCGATATCCTTGAAGGACGGCAGGTCGGCGTCGCTGACGGCCGCAACCGAAAAGCCGTTGGACGTCATCGTCAGTTTGATTGGCTGCGACTTTAAATACGCCAACATGTCGTTGAAGTTGGGGTGCAGACCGTTCTCACCCGTGCCGAGATTTACGGAACGCACTGGCATACGTTCCATCACAGAGCGCACCTGTTCGACTGAAAGCCGATCGACACGGTCGGGATCGCGGTAGCAGAACGCGCAGCTGAGATTGCATTCGTTGGTGAGCCCGAGCCCGATCGCAAATTGCGTGGGGACGGGCTGTGTCGAGGCGGCGGGCTGGCTCATGTCGGGCTGCTCTTTGCTCATCAAGGTCTGAGTGCTCATGAAGCCGTGATTGGACACAAGCCCGCCGAAGGTTATCCGGTGATGGAGTTGATCCTGGGAAAGGCCCCGCCGTCTGATCTAAACCGGCTAACGACCATACCAACGGAACATCGCCGATGATACCTCGACCAGCCGAACCCGATCAACGTCCCGAGCGTTGGAACAATCACGTTTCGGTGTACGAAACGTTATTTGAACCCTTTAGTCTGGCACTTGCCGAGCCAGCGTTTGGACGGCTTAGCCAAGCTGACGGACTGTCCATCCTTGATGTCGGCGCGGGGAGTGGCGGGGCAGCTCTGGCGCTTGCACGGCGTGGTTTTCGGGTTTCGGCCATCGATGCGTCGGCCGCGATGGTTGCGCGCATTGCGCAGCGCGCGGCGGCCGAAGCGCTGCCGATCACGACCGCCGTGATGGACGGGCAGGCCCTGCAATACGCTGCCGCTGCCTTTGATGCGGCGGTGTCGATCTTCGGGGTCATTCTATTTCCCGACGCCGTGCGCGGGCTTGCCGAGATGCGACGGGTCGTGCGGACCGGAGGTCGCGTTGCGGTCGTGACCTGGACCGAGCCGCAGAACTATGAGCTTGCCGCACAATTGCGCACGGCGATCCAGCACGTGCAGCCGAGCGTCGGCCCAACGGTATTGCCCGCGCAATTGCGCTATCGGGAGCGCGCGGATTTTGAGGCGCTGTTCCATGCCGCCGGCTTTTTGGCAGTTGAAATTGAAACCCACCGGGCAAAACTGCACGTGCCGTCGGCGCGTTGGCTAGGTGAGCGACTTCGTTTCGCGCCAGGGATGGCCGCCCAACTGGACAGCTTGGGTGATCGAGCACCTGAGGCAATCGATCTGTTCGTGAGGACGATTGAGGCAAAGCAGGGTGGCGGTCCTGTGGTATTCGGCGCTGTCGTGTTTGTCGGTACGGCGCGTGTCCCATAGGGCCGATACATCTCATGATCCGCTCCGAATCCGGCGCCCGCGCTTCTGCTCGGCCCGTTACCGATTGGCCACGGCCTGACCAAACTGTGATCGCCGCCGCCCTATTCGTGAGCGGCGCTGATGATCCAACTGCTGTTACTGTGTGAGGGAGCGATAGCTTATTTTCGAAAGAGACCCAACGTGACCAGACGTTCTTTCTTCTCTGCGCTCACGGCTCTTGCCGTTGCTGCACCCCTTGGGGCGATACATGCCCAAACCCAATCCCTGGTCTTTACCGCGATCCCCGATGAAGACGAGACACGCCTCGTCGAACGCTTCACCGTTTACGCCAAATACTTCGAAGCCAAGCTCGGCGTGCCCGTGAAATATCTGCCCGTGAAGAGCTATCCGGCGGCCGTGACAGCTTTCACCAACAACCAGGTGCAATTCGCTTGGTTTGGCGGCTTGACTGGCGTGCAGGCACGCCTATCCGTCCCGGGGTCCGACGCCATTGCGCAGGGGGCGGAGGATCCAGCGTTTAAGAGCTACTTCATCGCCAATGTTGCAGCAGGCATCACGCCGAGCAAAGACTTCCCCAAAGCGATGGAAGGCAAAACCTTCACGTTCGGGTCTCGCGCGTCGACATCGGGCCGACTGTTTCCGGAGCACTTCATGCGGCAAGCAACGGGCAAGGCACCCGAGGCGTTTTTCTCACGCGTGGGATACTCGGGTGATCACAGCAAAACGATTCAGCTCGTCCAGTCCGGCGCCTATCAGGTCGGCGTGCTCAGCTATGTGGTGTGGGAGCAAGAGGTAAAGGCGGGCAAGGTCGACACCAAGATGGTGCAACCGATCTGGGAAACGCCAGATTTTCCAGACTACCATTGGGTGGCGCGCGGCGATCTCGACAAGACGTTTGGCGCTGGTTTCAAAGACAAACTCCAAGCTGTGATCCTCGGGATTGATGATCCAAAGATGCTCGCGATCTTTGACCGCACGAAGTTCATCCCGGCGAAGAATACCGACTACAAGGCGATCGAAGACGTCGGCAAGGCAATCGGCCTGCTGAACTGATAATCAGTGTCGCTGAATGATGACGGGTGGGGGCGTGTGTGGTTGGGGACATTGCCCTTGCTGTCGAAAATGCAACGGCTGGCTATCAGGGCCGGCCGGTGCTGCATGACGTGTCGGTATCAATTGCGGCCGGTGAGTGCGTGGCCATCATGGGCCGCAGTGGCGCGGGCAAGTCGACATTGCTCGGCCTCCTCTACGATCAAGTGCCGCATCGTGTCGCGCTTGTGCCGCAAGCAGCCGCATTGGTGAAGCCTTTGTCGGTGTTCCACAACGTCTATATGGGCCGCCTCGACCGGCACTCGACGGCCTATAATCTGCGCAATCTCTTGTGGCCACGCGGTGAAGAACTCGCCCAGGTGTCATCGGTCCTTGCAGATGTCGGCCTGTCGGAAAAGCTTCGTGAACAGGCGGGCGCTCTGTCCGGGGGACAGCAACAGCGCGTCTCGGTGGCACGTGCTCTTTACAATGGACGGCCGATCCTGATCGGCGACGAACCGGTTTCAGCGCTTGACGGCGTACAAGGTGGTGAGGTTTTGCGTCTGCTGCGCGCTCGTTTTGAGACGCTCATACTGGCGCTGCACGATGTTGGCTTGGCGTTGGAACATGCCGACCGCATCATTGTGTTGGAGGGCGGCCGCAAGATTATCGACGAGCCCGTCTCGGCGCTCAATGCGCGCGATCTGATCGGGCATTTTGGCGGCGGCAACTCATGATCCGCCTCACCTATGCGCGTGTCAGCGTACTCTTTCTAGTCGCCGCCGTTGCCTGTTTCTTTGTTGCCGATATCGCCGTCACCGCACTCAATCCTTGGGCTGATCTTAAGCGCCTCGGCTGGGGCATACTCACGCCGGATGTCCGCGCGATCGAAGTCTGGAGTGTTGTTTGGACTGTGGCATTCGCCGTTGTCGGCGTCGGACTTGGCGCCGTCACCGGTTTTGGTCTCGCCATCATCTACCCGCACAGTGCAGCCGTCCGCCGCTTCTCGGTGGTTATCCGATCCGTCCATGAGCTGTTCTGGGCATTGATCCTGATTCAGGTGTTCGGCCTCGGCCCAATCACCGGCGTGCTGGCGATTGCGGTCCCATATGCCGGCATCTTCGCCAAGGTTTACGCGGAGATGCTCGAAGAGGCCGATCTGGCCGCCGAGCGCGTGCTGCCCGTCGGCACGTCGGCCACGTCAGCATTCGCGTTCGCGCGACTGCCGGAGGTCATGGAGCGCTTTAAGACCTACACGCTGTATCGCCTCGAATGCGGCATGCGCTCGACACTGGTGCTCGGCTTCATTGGCCTGCCCACCATTGGCTTCCACTTGGAGAGTTATTTCAAGCAGGGCCGTTACGCCCAGGCAGCGGCACTGCTCGGCGTGTTTTATCTGCTCATTGGTACGCGGCGGATCTGGGCGCGTCCGGCGACCGTGCCATTTCTGCTGGTCGGCAGTTTGCTGTTGCTGCCGGAGACGATCGGTGGCGGGTCGACGCTGACCAATCTGATCCGCTTCGTCAGTCATGACATCGTGCCATGGCCTTTGCATAACGCACCACTGCTCGACTTTGCCACCTGGACCGCTTTGGGCCAATGGTTCTGGATCATCCTCACGACCAAGATACTGCCCGGAGTTTGGCAGACGCTGGTGCTATCGCAGATCGCCCTGGTTTCTGCGGGGATTATGTCGCTCTTGGTGTTCCCAGCCATCTCGCGCACGTTCTTGGGGCTGAGCGGACAAACCGCCGGACGCGTGTGGCTCGTTATTGTGCGCTCGACACCAGAATACATGCTGGCTTACGTGCTCCTGCAGGTGTTCGGTCCATCGATGTTGCCGGCTATCATCGCACTTGCGGTGCACAACGGCGGTATCATTGGCTACCTTCTCGGCCGCCATGCCGACCAATTGGAGCAGCGCCGCGACGCCCCGGCTGGGCTCAATTTGTACGCGTTCGAAGTCGTGCCTCGCATGTACGGCCAGTTTCTGGCGTATCTGCTGTATCGTTGGGAAATCATTGTGCGCGAGAGCGCCATCTTTGGCATTCTCGGCGTCGGCACGCTGGGGTTTCATATCGACGGCGCCATTGCGGAATTGCGTTTCGACGTCGCCGTTGTGCTGATTGCTGCAACTGTTGTGCTATCCGCCATCATCGATGCGGTGTCGCGTTACATTCGTGCGTCGCTTAAAATCGCTGCCTTGCCGACGCGGCTTGCCGAAGCCGCCGGGGCACAACTGTTAAGTCCGGCAGGTGTCGTGAAATGAAATCGTCAGCCGTCCCTATCGTCAAAGACGTGGTGCTGGTGGGCGCTGGCCACGCGCATGTCAGTGTGCTGCGTATGTTTGGCATGAACCCCGAGCCAGGTGTGCGTCTGACGCTCCTCACGCGCGAGGTGCACACGCCCTATTCCGGCATGCTGCCCGGAATGATTGCCGGCCACTACAGCGCCGATGAGGCCCACATCGATACGGGGCCCTTGGCACGCTTTGCCAATGCGCGGCTCTATCAGAGCGCGGTCACAGGCCTCGATCTCGCGGGCGGCCGTGTGCTGTGTAACAACCGACCTCCGGTCCCGTTCGATGTGCTGTCGATCAACATTGGCTCGACGCCGGGCATGCAGCAGGTCGCCGGTGTTGCCGAACATGCCGTGCCGGTGAAGCCAGTCGATGGCTTTTTGGCGCGTTTCGAGACGGTGCGGTCGCGTGTCCTGGCGGCCAGGGGCAAGGCACGCATCGGTGTCGTCGGCGCTGGCCCCGGCGGGGTCGAGTTGTTGCTGGCGCTGCAACATCGGTTGACGCGTGACGTGCGCGCGGCAGGGTATGATCCCATCGGGTTATCGTTCGCGATTGTGACGCCGTCGGCCGAAGTATTGCCCGCAATGCCGGCTGGGATGCGGCAGCGTTTTACAGAGATCATGCGCGCGCGTGAGATCACAGTGTTCGCCAACAGCAAGGTCACGCAGGTCGAGGCTGGTCATGTCGTCCTCAACGGCCGCGAGCGGGTACCGCTTGACGAAGTCTTCTGGACCACGCGGGCCGAGGCGGCCCCGTGGTTGCGTGACACGGGGCTGACCTTGGACGATGGTGGGTTCATTCGCGTCGGCCGCACACTGCAAAGTCTTTCGCACCCGAATGTTTTTGCGGCCGGTGATGTGGCGTCGCTCGATGGCTACAGCCTGCCAAAATCCGGTGTCTACGCCGTGCGCAGCGGGCCGACATTGGCAACCAACATCCGCAATCTGCTGACCAACCATCCGCTTCACCAGCACCGCCCGCAGAAAGACGCGCTCTATCTCATCTCAACGGGCGACGCCAACGCGGTCGGCACACGCAATGGCATCACGTTTGCCGGGCCGTGGGTCTGGCGCTGGAAAGACTGGATCGATCGGCGCTTCATGCACAAGTTCAACGTGCTACCAGAGATGGGCGCACCGGACGCTGGGCCACTGGTGCAAGTCGCGGATCAGGCCGCGATGAAAGAGATCTCCGCCATGGCCATGCGCTGTGGCGGTTGCGGGGCAAAGGTCGGAGCAACAGTTTTAAGCCGGGCTCTCGGCTCGATCGAGCCGCTGCAACGCGACGATGTCATCCTCGGCCTCGATGCGCCTGATGATGCAGCTGTCGTTGACGTCGGCGGGCTGAAACTCGCCGTACACTCGGTCGATTATTTCCGCGCCATCATCGACGACCCCTATCTGTTCGGTAAAATCGCCGTCAACCATGCGCTCGGCGATATCTTCGCCATGGGTGCGGAGCCACAGACTGCTCTGGCGATCGCGACCGTGCCCTATGGCATCGAAGCCAAAGTCGAAGCCGATCTCACGGCAATGATGACAGGCGCAAACGAGATGCTGCGCGAGGCTGGCTGTGCGTTGGTCGGTGGGCACACCAGCGAGGGCGCGGAACTCTCGCTCGGCTTCGCCGTCAATGGTTTAATCGCGCGCGATCGCGTGTTGCGCAAAGGCGGGCTCATACCCGGCGATGTGTTGATCATCACGAAACCCATCGGCACCGGCACGCTGCTCGCCGCCGATATGCGCGGCAAGGCCAAAGCGCGTTGGGTGATGGGCGCCATAGCGCACATGATCAGATCAAACCGGATCGGTGCAGGTATCCTGACTGCCCACGGCGCGCATGCCGCAACCGATGTCACGGGTTTCGGCCTGCTTGGCCATCTGGTCGAAATGGTCCGTGCGTCTAACGTTGACGCGTCCCTGACGTTATCGGCCGTGCCACTGCTTGACGGCGTTGCGGAGACGATCGCCATGGGCATCTTTTCATCGTTGCAGCCGCAGAATGTGCGTCTGCGCCGTGCGATCCGCAACATAGATGAGGCGGGCAAACATCCGCTCTACCCGGCCCTTTTCGATCCGCAGACCGCGGGCGGGTTGTTGGCCGCCATTCCAGCCGCACGTGCCAAGGCCTGCGTGTCCGCTTTGCAGGCGGCCGGTTATCACGCAACCGCTGTCATCGGTGTCGTGTTGCCCCGCTCCACTTCCCTCGAATCGATAAACATCGATCTTGAAGCGCCTGCGACCGCTTTGCCCGAACCTGTATCCAAACCAACCATCTCGGCATCGGTGGTTAGCTCAGTCAGTCTTGGAGGGACCAAACGTGAAGACCAATCCGTTTTATGACACACTGCAATTTTTGCTCGGGCGAACCGGCGATCACAACAATGCGGGGCCATTTTTCGCCTGGGTGCTGACGCTCGGATTCCTTGCGCTACTCTCAGCTAGCATCTGGATCGCCTGGAGGAACTGGACCGAAGATCCGTCCCAACGCACGGCTGAACATATTGGCACGTGGATCATGCGCCTCGGCATCGGTAGCATGTGGTTTCAGGGTTCGCTCTGGAAACTGCCATTGCCGATTTCAGGTGGTCTTGACGGCTGGACGCGGCAATTGGCGGAACACGCGGCTTTCAGCGCCCACAGCTGGATTGCGACCAACATTTTTATCCCAGCCCTGGGTGTGCTCAACCCGATTGTCTATCTGACGGAGCTGTCGATGGGCATCGCCTTTATGCTCGGCTTCTTCGTGCGGCCCATGGCAGCCGTTGGAATGCTGTTTACCCTGCACCTGTGGCTCGGGCTCTACAAACATCCGGGTGAATGGCCCTGGCTCTACATCTTCCTCGTGTTCGTGCAGGGCTTCTTCCTGATCCAAAGCGCGGGCAAGAGCCTCGGCCTCGACGCGCTGTTGACGCGCCGTCCATGGGGACCGTTCAAGGGCGATGGGTTGGTCGCCAGCTGGTATCGGCGGTTGGTATAACTCGAAACGAACAGACGGCCGCTGGTCACAGTTACTGGTCAAAAGTGACTGTGCGGCCGGAGCGCATTGGGAATATCGCAGCGCTCCAGCCCGCCGGTGTTCAACCAATCAAGTGTTTGTTTTTCGGCGCGCTCGATCAACGCGCGTGTCTGCGTGAAATCGTAGGCGGTCGAACCCAACGGACACAGTGACGGCACAACGTGATAGTCGCAGCCGGCGTCAAGGGCCTCGAGCTCTTTCACGATCTGACCGGCGACCAGCAACGTCAAACCATGTAGGGCGCTTGAAATGGCGCCCGTCGGCGGCAAGCGCAGGCCGCACGCGTGCCCCGTCGGCAAGATGATCAGTCGCGTGGCACCTAGGTCGCGCGCAAGCTTGATAGGCGTGTTGCTGACAAGGCCGCCGTCGGCGAGGTGCCGCTTGCCGATTGCGACCGACGGAAATGCAGCTGGAATGGCGCACGACGCAACGATGGCCTGTGCCGCAGGACCGGACGACAAGACTACCATTTCGCCGCTGAGAAAGTCGGTCGTGACGATGTGGATCGGGACGGGTGCGTCTTCGAGACGGCGATACGGTAGATTTCGCTCAATGAGAGCTTGCAACGCTCCGGTCTCGATGATGAAATCACGCTTGACGAGCAAGCGTGTCAGTGTACGCACATTAAATGGAAAAATATCCCGGCGGTGTGTGTTGGTCCAAAGCCGCTCAAGCTCGCGAATGCCCTCCATATCGGCTCGTGCCGCCACATAGGCGCCATTGATGGCACCGGCACTGGCACCAACAACGAAATCCGGTTTCAGATTGTGTGCGGCAAGCGCTTTGAGCATGCCCACTTGGACGGCGCCGAGACTGCCGCCTCCGGCAAGAACGTATGCTGTTTTCTGAGTGGACACCCCGGTTGTTGTGGTCCCCGTCGCTGTGGCAGAAATGCTCATAGTTTTGCCCCCACTGACGCGATTTCAGATCGACGTGCGTGCCAGCAATCGTAAGCCAGAGCCACAGCTGCAGTGATGTGGAGTGCTCCCTCGCGCAGCGCAAACGGCGGCATACGATCGCCTTCGATCACATCATAAAGCAGGAACCCACCGGTCACGAGAACCCAGGGCGTGAGCAGCCGCGGCTGCAACGCCAGCAAAGGCGCGATGACGAGATAGTACCAGGGGTAGTGCGGCGTCAGCAGCACAAGAAACGTCACGAGCAGCAGCGCGCTCGCTCGTACTGTTGCCTCTGGCGAACGGTCGCCGCGAAATCCGATGCGAAGCGCCAGCACCAATAGGATCAGCCCAGAAGCGGCCAGATAAAGCGCGCCCCCTTGTGGGATCGATCCGGTGACGCTCTCAACGAGCTTCAGGTATCTGAAGCCACCGCCGGAACTCAATTCCTCTTCGGCGACGTAGCCACCGAGAAAACCAAGTACCTTGCGGCCGGCGCTCAAATAGGGGGCGTAAACGGCGGCGCCAATGCCCAACAGCAGGAGCGGCATTTTCCAATTCCACGGTCGCCAATATACGGGCATCAGCAGCAACGCCGTCGGCTTGACGAAAACGGCGACACTCGCGATCGCGCCAGCCGCCAATATCCGGTTCTTTAAGGCGACCAGCAGGCTCAGCAGCATCAAGCTGGTTAAAACAATGTCGACGTGGGCGTTGCCCGCTATTTCCCAGACCGCCAGCGGATGCCAGGCAAATGCAACCACGTGTGTCGGCGGTAACGACAGATGACGAAGGATGGCGACGGTCGCAGCCATTGCGAGAGCTTCAAAGGCAAGAAAGCCAAGCTTCATCGCAAGCACACTGTCACCCACCCGCGTGATCAGCCAGAACACGATCTGCGCGGTTGGCGGATAGATGGTTGGCGCATAGTCAGCGCGGTTGATGTTCGGATAGATCGCGGAATCCCGCAGATGTGCAAGTTCCGGGGCGGCCGGAACATGAAGATAGGGATTGATGCCATTGCCCTGGACTCGGCCGTCCCAAACATAGCGGTACATGTCAGATGAGAGGTACGGCGGTTCGATCAACAGCGGCAAACGCATGAGCACCGCAGCAATGAGGACGATCCAAAGCGCCGACCACTGCGGGCATTTTGCGGCAAGGCGCAGCGCCGCGAGCGCAAGCCCGGCCCAGGCAAATATAAGCACCAGCCACGCCACGCCCCCAAGCGACCGGTGCACCACGGGGCCAGTTGCTGCGGCCAGCACCAAACCCAACCCCGTGACCGACAATACAACATGCGGCCGCGCGGCGCAGAAACGTGTGAGCAGCGGAAGCGCGCCCATTTCCATCCAACGCATCTTGTTCCCAATCATCGCGCTTCGGGCATCCACCCGCCGCCACCCCGTTTTGATTTAAGAGCCCTAACAAGATTGCAGCTCGCGTGCCGAACAACTCCGTGTGACAACTGTCCCGCAGGCGAATGATAACGCAGAAATGATGGAGGTGAATTTAATGCGCGCCGACGACGGCGCAGAAAGCGTGTTACGCACGCGCGTTGCCGATAGGCGGAGAGACCGACGTGAGCGTTGCTGTTGCTATCATGTGCAAGACGCCGTCACCTGGGCAATCCAAGACACGCTTGAGCCCGCCACTGCGTCCCGAAGAGTGTGCGGAGATCTCTGCTTGCTTCATCACGGACTTGGGGCAGACGATCAATGCGCTGACGGCCGACGGCGTAGTCGGATACGCCGTCTATACGCCGCGGGGATCCGAGACCCGATTACAATCGCTGCTACCCGATGGTTTTGCTTTGGCGTTGCAGTCTGACGGCGGGTTCGGGGACCGGCTTTTGCAAGGGACCGTGGATCTGCTGGCTGAGGGCCATGAGGGTGCAATCTTGATCAATTCGGACAGCCCGACATTGCCGCTCTCCATCCTTCGGGACGCAGTCGCGGCGGTACGAGGTAGCGATTGCGTCGTCCTCAGCCCCGCCTTCGATGGCGGTTATACGCTGATTGGCTTATCGAGACCTCATCCGCACCTGTTTGCTGACATCCCGTGGAGCACAAGCGCGGTGTATGATTTAACACTCGACAGAGCTCGCGAGATTAGTCTTCCCGTCGTCAACGTGCCCGGCTGGTATGATGTCGATGATGCGACGTCACTGAAAATGCTGGAAGACGAATTGAATGGAATGCCATTGACGTTCACCCGCGTTCCCGGGGCATTCGCGCCCGCCACGCGCGCCTATATGGCGCGGCGCCGCACCAATGCGGTCAATCAAACTCAGGGGAATGCAACCTGAATGCAGATCGGCGCTAAAAGCTGTCGTGTGGCAGTTGTCATTCCCTGCATGAACGAAGCCATTCCAATTGCGGGCGTTGTGCGCGAGGTTCTGGCTGAGGGCGCGGATGTGGTCATCGTGGTCGACAACGGATCGACCGATGATACGGCGCGCGTTGCGTTCGCGGCAGGTGCTCGCGTCGTCAGTGAACCGCGACGTGGGTACGGCTATGCTTGTGCTGCGGGCGTAGCTGCTGTGCCTAGTGACATCGATGTCGTCTGCTTCCTCGACGGCGACGGCAGCGATGTGCCGAGCTTTCTATCGACGATCGTCGGTCCCATAGCCAGCGATGACGCCGACTTCACAATGGGTTCGCGGCTGCGCGGCAAACGCGAGGCAGGCAGCATGACGCCGCAGCAGATTGTCGCCGGTTGGCTTGCCGGCAAATTGCTGCGTCTCAGATACGGCGTCGCGTTCACCGATATGTCGCCGTTCCGGGCCATGCGCCCTGAGCAACTTCGCGCACTCGAAATGCAGGAGCAGACCTTCGGTTGGAACCTGGAAATGCAGATGCGCGCGGCAGCCTGCGGTTTGCGGATTCTCGAACTCCCCGTCGACCATCGGTGCCGCCGCGGCGGCGTTTCCAAGGTGTCCGGGGATGTTGTTGCCGGATTGAAGGCCACCTGGAAAATTACGACAACGTTCCTCAGGCTCAGTTTTTCGCTTCGAACGGCGAACAGACCCATGACAACGGATCGGACGATGCCATGAGGATATTATTGACGGGCGGCGCAGGTTTCATCGGGCAACATGTGTTACGGCGGCTTCTGACAAACGGACACGAGGTCCGCGTGCTGGATTCACTGCGGCCCGACGTCCATGCCAACGCCCAATGGGCGCCGCCAGTAGATGTCGCGTTTCACGTGGGTGATGTCCGCGACCGCGAAGCCGTAGATCGCGCTCTGCGTGACGTGGACGCGGTGGTGCATCTTGCCGCAAAGGTGGGTCTCGGTGTCAATGTCGATGACTTGCCGGACTATGCTTCGTCTAATGACGCGGGAACGGCCGTGCTCTTGGCCGCGATGGCGCAAGCCAAGGTGCAGCGACTGACCCTGGCGAGTTCCATGGTCGTCTACGGTGAAGGTTTCGGCCGCTGCGCCGCGCACGGGGCGGTGACGCCAGGCCCTCGGACAGAAAGCGCTATGGCATCGGGCCAGTTTGAACCGCCGTGCCCCATCTGCGGACGGGCGCTGGAGCCGCAGTTAGTACAAGAAGACGCACCGCACGATCCGCGCAATGCCTACGCGAGCAGCAAGGTCGCGCAGGAATACTATGCCAGTAATTGGGCTCGCGTAACCGGCGGTTCGGTGGCGGCATTGCGCTACCATAATGTTTACGGCCCGGGGATGCCGCGTGATACGCCTTATGCCGGCGTTGCCGCCATATTTACGTCTGCGCTGCGCCGTGGAGAGGCACCGAAAGTGTTCGAGGATGGCGGTCAGCGTCGGGATTTTATTCACGTGCGTGACATCGCAGCGGCGACGGTTTTGGCGTGTGAGCGCCACACGAACGGCGTACGAGCCTTCAACGTCGGATCTGGGACGCCGCGGACAGTTGGTGAAATGGCAACGGCACTCGCTGTAGCGTTGCGTGGACCGAATCCAGTTGTCACAGGAGGCTTTCGATTGGGCGACGTTCGTCACATTACGGCAGATTCCAGTCGCCTAAAAACCGAACTCGGCTGGAAGCCGGAGATTGATTTCACGGCAGGAATGACTGAACTCGCAGCCACATGATACCCGCTCGTCATACCCGCGGTCACGCCCTTTTGACCGTCGGAATGGGTGAGTCACAACTTTTGAAGGCGACGCTTCGTCCAGTCTACCGCGCGGCCGAGGTGACCACCGTTCTGCGCAAAGATCGCTGCCTTAACAGCGCCTAAGACGGCTGGGTCCAGCTCTGCGCCAACCAACGCGATAGGTGCCACCTCACGCGATGGATCAATGGCTGCCCCAAATTTGCGAAACCAGCCTCGCCCATGAGTTCCGGCCCCGTCCATGCCGTGGTTTGCGACCAGCGTCCGCGGCGGAAACACGGCGAGCCCATTGCGCTTGAACACGCTCCAGTACCACCGGATGCCCCAGCTGCTGGATAGCCCCGCCTGCTGCCGGTCCATCATTGCTGCATAGTCGTAGGTGCCATCTAAATTGAACCGTCGAATGAGATCGGCATCGGCCTTTGCCTTCTGCCAGTCGGTCACGTTTGGATCGAAGTGTTGCCAGGCACGGCGCCACGTGCCCCAGCCCCAAGTGGTGGTGAAAGGAAGCAGCACGGCCTCGCGGCGGTCTGCGAAGGCTGGCACATCGAACATGTGGCCCGACACCTGATAGATGCCGTCATGATCGGCATACTGCGATAGCGCGCGGTTCTGGAAGCTCAGAAAACCCGGCGCGAGCGTTAGATCGTCTTCGACAACAATGGCCGTGCCGTGCTCGGCGGTGAGTTCGTTGACACCAGCGATGATCGAATTTGCGAGCCCCTTGTTCTGCTCGGCAAAGCGGTACGTCGGTCGGTTGCCGAGCATCTCCCTCGCGACCGCGCGTGCCGCCTCAACGCCTGGTACATCGTCGTCCCGCCGCGGGCCGTCGCCGAACACAAACAGGGGCGCTTCGTCGATCCCCTCGTTGCGCAGCAACGCGCCAATGGTGCGGCGCTGATGGTCCGGCCGATTGAAAATGAACAGTGCAACGGGCGCGCGTTTGGGCATGAAAGGATGTTCACTCGATAATTGCCACTCAGTAGCTGACTACGTCTCCGCCGACGGCGTGGACAAGAGTGCTTTCGCGGCCCTTCATTTTGACCTGTACCGTTTTCCCAGCGCAATCGATGCTGCCCATGGACTCCTCTGAAGCTGATTGCCAGAGGTTTTGCGCCATCACCACACAGCCATTGCCCGGCACGACAAACTTCCGCAGCAGAGGCCGCTGGGCCTTCCAAAGCGCCTGGGCCGTCTCGTCCTTGACCAGTGTTCCAGCTCCAATGAGATGAGACACGCTTGCGATCCGCGCGAGGGCACGGACGAACACGTCCAAATGCGGATATGGCAAAGGTGCACCCGCCAGCGTTGTGTCTTCATGCCCCCAAAGAACGACGGCGGTCGCGCCGCTAAAGTACGCCGTCAAGACTGCCGCTTCCACCAAGTATGGTTCGACGAACTCCTTGTTTCGCCAGTCCACTGAATATCGGCGCAACCATTGATAGGAATACACGGGCTTGTTGGACAGCTTGCGCGCCCTCGCGATGTTCTCCTCTAGGTGAAGCGCGATGTAGAAAATTGAATCTGGCGTCTGTGTCGGGATGTAATTCTCAACAACGATGAAGTCGACATACGGATCAATGTGCGACCAGAGTTTTCGATCAAACGTATGGTAACGCTCCATCTCACGGTTCCCAAACGTTCGAACCGACATCGTTTCCTTATAGAACGGCTGCGGTCCGAAGATGCCGATTTTTGCTTGAGGATAGCGTTCGCGGGTCCACTGGAGCGGCTTGACGAACCAAGTCGCCCATTCCTTCCAATAGGCGTCTTCGAAGGCTTGGAAATCGGCGGCCCCGGATGAG
>JANNXS010000269.1:0-3928 GCA_031409695.1 Hyphomicrobiaceae bacterium | reverse complement strand
CGAGAGCGACATCACGGGTCGACATGAACGCTCCGGGTTTGAGGGGCATTCAGGGTGCTACACGTTCCGGGCGTCCTATGCGAACACTCTATCTCCGCCGGTTGCTGTTCCTGAATGTCGGTTTGAGTGACCAACACGGTTACGGGATGTCGTCTAGGCAAGGAGGCATGGATCATGGATCTTGGATTGAATGGTGCGCGGGTTTTGGTGACGGCAGGTGCCGGCGGAATCGGGCTCGAGATTGCACGCGCGTTCGTGCGCGAGGGTGCGCGGGTCCACGTCTGTGATGTTGATGACATGGCGATAGCTGCGCTGACTTTGAACTTGCCGGGAGTTAAGGCGACGCGCTGCGATGTGGCGGATCGTGCGCAAGTGGCCACGCTTTTCGACGCCGCGTTGGCCGATCTCGGCGGGTTAGATTGTCTCGTCAACAACGCCGGCATTGCCGGCCCCACGGGCCGTGTCGAGGATATCAATCCCGAGGACTGGGACCGCTGCCTTGCCGTTGACCTCACCAGCCAGTTCAATTGCGTGCGACTCGCTATCCCGCATCTGGTAAAATCAGCCAACGCCAGCATTTTGAACCTGTCGTCCCAGGCTGGAAAACATGGCTTTCCCCTGCGCTCGCCTTATGCTGCGGCGAAGTGGGGCGTGATCGGCTTCACCAAATCCATCGCCATTGAACTCGGCGAGCGCGGCATACGCGTCAACGCCCTGTTGCCGGGCCTGGTCAAAGGTGACCGCATTCGCCGCGTGTTCGAGGCCAAAGCCCAGGAGCGTGGTATGAGCTTCGCTGAGGTCGAAGCCATGATGTTCAAGGCGACGTCGATCAAGGACTACGTGACACCGGAACAACTGGCCGACATGGTCGTGTTCACGGCGAGCCCGCGTGCGCGCACCATTTCAGGACAAGCGATATCGGTGTGCGGGGATACCAACATGTTGAATTGATCGGGTGCCGTTGCTCGTGACCGTGCCGGACGCCTTACGACCGCCCGCCATTGACCTGCAAGATCTCACCGCTGATCCAACTGGCGTGTTCGCTCGCCAAAAACAGCACGGCGTTGGCAATATCCTGCGCCTCGCCCGTGCGGCGCGTGTGGATTGACTGCACGAGGCGGGCTTGGCCATCGATGCCGTAGCTTTGCCACTGGGCCTCGCTCGATGGGTTCGAGCGTACGAAACCCGGCGCGACGGAATTGCTGGTGATGCCGAAGGGGCCGAGATCCTGGCTCAATTGTTTCGTCAGGCCGACGAGGGCGTGCTTGGCCGCCGTATAGGCTTGGATACCCGTTAGACTTGGACGCAGACCCGCGCCCGACGAGATCGAGACGAGGCGCCCATAGCGGGCCTCTTTCATCGGCACGCTTGCGGCCTGGGCGAGCCACATCATGCTGTCGACATTGGCCGCAAAGATTGTGCGCCAATCGTCTTCGGTCACGGTCTCAATGCCGCGCCCGACTTGTCCACGCACCCCGCCCGCAGCGTTGACTAGAATATCGAGCCGGCCATCATGTTTTGTGATCTCGGCCACGAGGCTATGGGCGTCTGAGCGCTTGCCGAGATCGGCGCGATGGACTTTGAGGTCGCGCGGCGCGTTCTCTGCCAGCCATGTCACGTCGCCGATGTCAGCCACATGAACCGTTGCGCCGGCCGACGCTAGGCTTCGGGCTATGGCCGCGCCGATGCCCTGCGCCGCGCCTGTGACGAGCGCGACACGACCCGTGAAGTTGAGTTGCATGAAGAGGCGTCCTCGCTACACAGCATGAATGCAGGCCACCTGATGTCCCGGTGCCAACTCGCGGGTTGCGGGCACGGCCGCCTTACACGCCTCCGTCACGGCGGGGCAGCGCGGATGGAACACGCAGCCTGCAGGTGGATTAAGCGGGCTTGGCAATTCACCCTTGATGATCGTGCGGGGGCGCGCCTTTTCGAGCACAGGATCGGGCACAGGAGCCGCGGCCAGTAGCGCCTGCGTATAGGGATGGCGCGGGTTCGCAAACAGATCATCTGCCGACGCATATTCGACGATGCGGCCGAGATACATGACCGCGACCTTGGTCGAAATGTGCCGGACGACAGCCAGGTCGTGGGCGATGAACAGATACGTCAAGCCGAGCTTCTGCTGCAGGTCCTCAAGCAGATTGATCACCTGCCCCTGGATCGAGACGTCGAGCGCCGAAACCGCTTCATCGCAAACGATCATGCGCGGGTTGACACCGAGCGCGCGCGCGATGCCGACACGCTGGCGCTGACCACCAGAGAGTTCATGCGGATACCGGACCGACATGTAGGGATAGAGCCCGACCAGCGCGAGCAATTCAGCCACGCGGGCCGCCGCTTCTTTCTTTGGCAGCACTTTGTGGACGATCATCGGCTCGGCAATGATCTGGCCAATGGTCATGCGCGGATTAAGGGAGGAGTACGGATCCTGGAAGATCACCTGCATGCGCTTGCGCACGTCGATCATCTCGTTGCGCTTGAGGCCGGCGAGATCGCGGCCCTCGAAAATGATCGAGCCCGCGGTCGGATCCTCCAGCCGCAAAACGAGGCGTCCGAGCGTGGATTTGCCGCAACCGCTTTCGCCGACGAGGCCGAGTGTTTCGCCGGGCTTGATGTCGATGACGACGTCGTTGACAGCGCGCACCAGTTTCGTTTCAGAAAACAGACCGCCGCCAACGGCAAAGTGTTTGGTGAGACCTTTAGTCGACAGGATCGACGTGGTCGCGGCGTCCGCGCCGGCACCACGCGCGACGTGCTTACCTGCGACGCTGTCCATGGTCGTGCCGATGTCGGCGAGGCGATGGCAGGCCGCCGTGTGGAAGGGCGCAACACCCGTCATTTCAGGCACGGTTTTGCAGATATCGGCGGCCAGCGGACAACGCGGCGCAAACCGGCAGCCCTCGGGTGGGTTCAGCAGGTTTGGCGGCGCGCCTTCGATGGTTGCCAAGCGGCCGGTTCGAGCTCGGTCGAGACGTGGGACGGCCGACAACAATCCGCGTGCATAGGGATGGGATGGATGAGAAAAGACGCTCTCCGCCAAGCCGCTTTCGACCAGACGCGCGGCGTACATGACGTTCACCCGGTCGGCGTAGCGCGCAACGATACCGAGGTTGTGCGTAATGACGATCACGGCGATGTTTAGCCGCTTGGACAAGTCTTTCATGAGCTCCAGGATTTGCGCCTGGATGGTGACGTCGAGCGCGGTCGTTGGCTCGTCGGCAATCAGCAGTTTGGGATTGCAGGCGAGGCCGATCGCAATCATCACACGCTGGCGCATGCCGCCCGAGAGTTGATGGGGAAACTGTGCGAGGCGGTTCACGGGGTCGGTGATACCAACGAGCGTCAGGAGTTCGATAGCACGCTCGGTCGCTTCGTCCTCGCTCATGCCCATGTGGATAAGGAGCGGTTCGCGGATCTGCAGTCCTATCGACAAGACCGGATTGAGCGACGTCATCGGCTCCTGGAAAATCATCGCGACGTCACGGCCACGGATTTTGCGCATCTCCTCGGGCGCGAGATCGAGCAGGCTCTGGCCATCAAACAGGATGCGCCCGGTCTTGATGCGTGCGGTCGCTTCGGGGAGCAGCCGCATGACGGCCAACGCCGAGACCGATTTACCGGAGCCGCTCTCGCCGACAATGGCGACGATCTCACCTGCGCTGACGGTGTAGGTCAGGTTCTCAACCGCGCGCACGGTTCCGTGCGACGTCTCGAAATGGACGGTCAGATCTTCGATCGACAGCAGCGGGGTGACTGCACGATTATTGGGATCATCGGGTCTTTCACCGTCGGTCGTTTTTGGTCCGTTCGGCCGGCCATCAAGCACGTGTCACCTCCCCGTCGGCTGCACGCTCTCTTGGCGCGCTCACCTGTCTGTCACGGGAGCATAGGCGAAATTGTGTGCCGATGGGAGTGAAGACTTTGG
>JANNXS010000268.1:0-25359 GCA_031409695.1 Hyphomicrobiaceae bacterium | reverse complement strand
GAAGGGCGAGTTGGCAGATGAGGCAATCCTCAAGCTGTACGAAGCTCTCGACACGTTCATTCCGATCCCGGATCGTCCGAAGGATCTACCGTTCCTGATGCCGATCGAAGATGTGTTCTCGATCTCGGGTCGCGGCACGGTCGTGACCGGTCGCATTGAGCGCGGCGTTGTCAAGGTCGGCGAGGAAGTTGAAATTGTCGGCCTACGCGACACACAGAAGTCCGTCTGCACGGGCGTCGAAATGTTCCGCAAGCTGCTTGATTCAGGTGAGGCTGGCGACAACGTCGGTTGCCTCCTGCGCGGTATCGACAAAGAAGCGGTTGAGCGCGGCCAGGTGCTGTGCAAGCCCGGCTCCGTGAAACCACACAAGAAGTTCAAGGCCGAGGCCTACATTCTGTCGAAGGATGAAGGTGGCCGTCACACGCCGTTCTTCACCAAGTATCGCCCGCAGTTCTATTTCCGCACCACCGACGTCACGGGCACTGTGACCTTGCCTGAGGGCACGGAAATGGTCATGCCCGGCGATAACGTCTCGGTCGATATCGAGCTTGTCCAGCCAATCGCCATGGAAGAGAAAGTTCGCTTCGCCATCCGCGAGGGTGGCCGCACCGTCGGCGCCGGCGTGGTCGTGAAGATCGTAGAGTGATCCGGGCGGGCGGGTTGCTTTAATCCGCCCTTCCTCATTGATGTAACTGTCGAAGTCCTGGATCAACTGCCATGCAACAGAATATTCGCATCCGACTTAAGGCCTTCGACCATCGTGTACTCGATGCATCGACTCGTGAAATCGTCAATACGGCCAAGCGGACAGGCGCGGACGTTCGGGGGCCGATTCCGCTGCCGACTCGGATTGAACGGTTCACGGTCAACCGCTCTCCTCACATTGACAAGAAGAGTCGTGAGCAGTTTGAGATGCGGACCCATAAGCGTGTTCTCGATATCGTAGACCCGACCCCGCAGACGGTCGAGGCTCTCATGAAGCTTGATCTTGCCGCGGGCGTCGATGTTCAGATTAAACTCTGATCGGCGCCTTACTGGAATTTTTCCCGAGCTGTGTGATGGAAGCACGGTTCTATGATCCCCGAATGACAAGGAAGGAATGCGCTGATGCGTTCCGGAGTGATTGCACAGAAGGTCGGCATGACCCGCATCTTCACCGAAGCCGGGGAACACGTCCCCGTTACGGTGCTGAAGGTGGACAAGCTGCAGGTTCTTGCCCATCGCACGCAGGAAGCCAACGGTTACACCGCGCTGCAGCTGGGTGTCGGCGAGCGCAAGGCCCAGCGGGCAACGCTCGGCGAGCGCGGCCACTTCGCCAAGGCAAAAGTTGCGCCGAAGCGAAAGGTTGCTGAGTTTCGTGTCTCGGCTGAAAACTTGATTGAAGTAGGGGCGGAGATCACCGTCGACCATTTCATCAAGGGTCAGTTCGTTGATGTGACTGGCACATCGCAGGGCAAGGGGTTTGCCGGCGCAATGAAGCGTTGGAACTTTGGCGGATTGCGTGCAACTCACGGGGTTTCGGTGAGCCACCGCTCGCACGGCTCAACTGGGCAGCGTCAGGATCCGGGCAAGGTGTTTAAGGGTAAAAAGATGGCTGGCCACCTCGGAGACGAGCGCGTCACGACCTTGAACCTCCAAATCGCAGCTGTCGATACGGACAAGGGCGTTATTCTTGTGCGCGGGGCGGTACCAGGTTCGAAGGGCGGTTGGGTGTTTGTGCGCGATGCGGTGAAAATGCCGGCGGCCAAAGACGCTCCAAAGCCGGGTGCATTCCGCAAAGTTGAACCGTTTGAAATGCCGGCGCGTGCCGACAAGAAGAACAAGTCGGAGGCGTCATCGTGAAGGCGCAGGTACAGACCCTTGATGCCAGCGCGGCTGGTGAGATCGAACTCGCTGATGCGATCTTCGGCCTTGAGCCGCGGCCCGATATCCTGCACCGCATGGTGCGTTGGCAGCAGCTGAAACGTATGTCTGGGACACACTCGACCAAGGACAGGTCCGAGATTAACGTCACCGGCAAGAAAATGTACAAACAAAAAGGCACTGGCGGTGCCCGTCATGGCGATAAGTCGGTGCCTCAGTGGCGCGGCGGCGGTAAGGCTTTCGGGCCGAAGCCTCGGAGCCATGCCATCGACCTGACCAAGAAGTTTCGGGCACTCGCCCTTCGCCACGCACTGTCGGCAAAGGCAAAGGCCGGCGAAATCCTGGTGCTGGATAAAGCACATTCAGTCGACGGCAAAACGGCGGCGCTTCGCGAACGCTTTGAGAAGCTCGGTTTGACAAACGCGTTGTTTATCGATGGCGCGGATCTTGATCCGGCTTTCGCCAGGGCCGCGCGTAACCTGCCGAATATCGATGTGTTGCCCATCCAGGGCATCAACGTTTATGACGTGCTTCGCCGCAAGCGCTTGGTCCTCACCAAGGCAGCAGTCGAAGCCCTCGACGTTCGGTTCAAGTGAGGCAGCCATGGCGCATTCAAACTACGACGTCATTCTGTCGCCGCTGATCACGGAGAAGTCGACTTTGTTGCTGGAGCAGGGCAACCAAGTGATTTTCAAGGTGGCGCGGTCGGCAACCAAGCCGCAGATCAAGAAGGCGGTCGAAGACCTCTTCAAGGTCAAGGTCAAGGCCGTCAATACGATCGTCCGTAAGGGTAAACTCAAGTCGTTCCGGGGCATTCGTGCTTTGCAGAGCGACAGCAAAAAAGCGATTGTGACGCTGGAACCTGGTTTTTCGATCGACATCAGCTCTGGGATCTGACCTCGCGGCTGATTTAGGCCCGGCTGATTTAGGGACGACACGTTATGGCATTGAAGACCTTCAATCCGACATCGCCAGCGCTGCGCCAATTGGTGCGCGTCGACCGCAGCCATCTGTGGAAGGGCGCCCCATACAAGGCGCTGACCGTTGGCAAGACCAAGACCGGTGGGCGCAACACGCACGGCCGTATAACGACGCGTCATATCGGCGGTGGGCATAAGCAATCGTATCGCATCATCGACTTTAAGCGCACCAAGCACGGCATCACGGCCAAAGTTGAGCGGATAGAATATGATCCGAACCGGACGGCGTATATTGCGCTGATCGGATACAAAGATGGCAAGAAGAGCTACATCCTTGCACCGCAACGTCTCGGGGTCGGCGATACGGTTGTTGCGGGAAAAAAGGTGGACGTGAAGCCGGGCAATGCGATGCAGCTCGCATCCATGCCGATTGGGACGATCATCCATAACATTGAAATCAAGCCAGGCGCTGGCGGCAAGCTGGCGCGCTCTGCTGGCGGCTACGGGCAGCTGGTTGGTCGCGATGGCGGTTGGGCCGTAATCAAACTGAACTCGGGCGAGACGCGGCGCGTGCGCCAGGAGTGCATGGGATCCATCGGCGCCGTGTCGAACCGGGACCACATGAACGAAGTGGTCGGTAAGGCTGGTCGCACGCGTTGGAAGGGCACACGTCCGACTGTTCGCTCGGTCATGATGAACCCGGTTGACCATCCAAACGGTGGTCGGACCAAGGGCGGCAAGCACTGGGCGACGCCCTGGGGTAAGCCGACCAAGGGCTACAAGACGCGTAAGAACAAGTCGACCGACAAGTTTATCGTGCGCTCGCGTCACGCGACCAAGGGTTAAATCGCCAGCACTTTGGTGTTGGATGTTGGATTTTAGGGTGGCGTCGTGCGCCGCCTGAGGACGAGGAGAGCCTACGTGAGCCGTTCAGTTTGGAAAGGTCCGTTCTTCGACGCAAATGTGTTGAAGAAGGCCGAAAAGGTGAAGGCGGGCGGTCGGAGCGAGGTCATCAAGACCTGGAGCCGCCGGTCGACGATCCTGCCGCAGTTTGTCGGGCTCACGTTCGGCGTCCACAATGGTCAAAAACATGTGCCGGTGAATATCAACGAAGATATGATCGGACATAAGCTCGGCGAATTCGCACCGACGCGGACGTTCCACGGCCACGGTGGCGATAAGAAATCGACGAAGGGCAAGTGATATGGGCAAGGCAAAGAGAGAACGCTCGCTTGCCGACGACGAGGCCCAGGCCATCGCGTCGGGTTTGCGCGTGTCGCCGCAAAAGCTGAATCTTGTTGCCGCTATGATCCGCGGCAAGAAGGTTGAGCAGGCGCTGGCCGAGCTTGAGTTTTCGCGTAAGCGAATTGCCCAAGACGTGAAGAAGTGTGTGCGTTCGGCGGTTGCAAACGCCGAAAACAACCACGGTCTCGACCCCGACGATTTGATCGTCAAGGAAGCCTACGTCGGCAAGAAACTGGTGATGCGGCGCTTTCACGCGCGCGGCCGCGGTCGGTCGGGGGCGATTCAAAAGCCGTTCTCGATCCTGACCATCGTGGTGAAGGCGAAACCGGCGGTTACCGCGACCGAGGAGGCGTAAGACCATGGGTCATAAAGTCAATCCGATCGGGCTCCGCGTCGGCATCAACCGCACCTGGGACAGCCGCTGGTTCGCTCAGCGTAAAGACTATGGCGCGCTGCTGCATGAAGATTTCCGTATCCGTGCGCACATCATGGCGAAACAGCGCGAAGCTGGCATCTCCAAGGTGATCATCGAACGCCCGCACAAGAAATGCCGCATCACCGTGCACACAGCACGTCCTGGCGTGCTGATTGGCAAAAAGGGCGCGGACATCGAGAAGCTGCGCAGCGAGCTCGCGAAACATACGGCGTCTGAAGTGCACCTCAACATCGTTGAGGTGCGCAAGCCGGAGGTTGACTCAGTTCTGGTCGCCGAAGGTATCGCCCAGCAGCTTGAGCGCCGCGTGGCGTTTCGTCGGGCTATGAAGCGGGCCGTGCAATCCGCACTTCGCCTTGGCGCGCTCGGCATTCGAATTAATGTGTCAGGTCGCCTCGGTGGCGCGGAAATTGCGCGTATGGAGTGGTATCGTGAAGGCCGCGTTCCGCTGCACACGCTGCGGGCCGACATCGACTTTGGTTATGGAATGGCCAAGACGGCTTATGGTATCATCGGCATCAAGGTTTGGATCTACAAAGGCGAGATCATGGAGCATGATCCGATGGCGTCCGAAAAGCGGACGCTGGCGGCTCAGGAGGGTGCATCGCGCAGCGGGTCTGAGCGTGGTGACCGTCCCGATCGTGGTGATGATCGTCCGCGTCGTGGACGTGGTGGTGGTGGTGGCGGCCGCGGTCGGAGCAATGCCGGTGGTGGTGCTGGCGGCGCCGGTGGCGGCGCCGGCGGCGGCGGAGCAAATGCAGGCGGCGGAGAAGCGAGTTAACGGCTCGTCTCGGACTGACCTTCAAAAACTTGGACAACGGCGATGCTGCAACCAAAGCGCACGAAGTTTCGAAAGGCCCATAAGGGCCGTATTAAGGGCGTAGCCAAAGGCGGCACGTCACTCAATTTCGGCAGCCACGGCCTGAAGGCGGTGGAGCCGGAACGTGTGACCGCGCGTCAAATTGAGGCGGCGCGCCGCGCGATCACGCGACATATGAAGCGGGCGGGTAGGGTTTGGATTCGGATCTTCCCGGATGTGCCGGTGTCGAAAAAGCCGGCAGAGGTGCGCATGGGCTCTGGTAAGGGATCACCAGAACTTTGGGTGGCTCGCGTCAAGCCCGGCCGCATTATGTTTGAGCTGAACGGCGTCCCTGACGGTTTGGCGCGGGAGGCGCTGCTACTGGGTGCGGCTAAGCTTGGAATCAAGACGCGCGTTGTTGTGCGTCAGGCGTAGGGCACACGGGTTTAAGAGGTCTGGTTCAAGAGGTAGTCGCCATGGCGGCCGAAGTTCTGAAAGATATGACGTTGGACCAGCTGGATGACCAGGTGGTCAAGCTGAAGAAAGAGCAATTCAACATGCGCTTTTTGCGGGCGTCCGGGCAGCTTGAAAATGTGGCGCGCATCCGTCAGGTGCGTCGTGACATTGCCCGCGCCCTGACGGCTGCGAGCGTGAAGCGCCGCGGCGCGAAGGGTTAAGGAAAAAGACGATGCCGAAGCGTATTCTTCAGGGTGTTGTGGTGTCGGACAAGAACGCCAAGACCGTCGTGGTTGAGGTCGAACGTCGCTACATCCATCCGTTGCTCAAAAAGACGGTTCGTCGCTCAAAGCGCTACCACGCGCACGACGAGGACAAGGTGTTCAAGGTCGGTGACCTCGTGCGCATCCAAGAGTGCGCTCCAATCTCGAAGTTGAAGCGTTGGATTGTTGTTGACGAAGCGAAACACTGAATTTGGCCGAATTCCGCGCATGGCGGCAGGCGCCCGGCAGGGAAAATGCCTTGCGCAACTAAAACAGACCGAGGACAGGTCCAATGATTCAAATGGAAACCAACCTCGACGTTGCCGATAACTCGGGTGCGCGCCGTGTGCAGTGCATCAAGGTTTTGGGCGGGTCGAAGCGGCGGTATGCGACGATCGGCGATATCATCGTCGTGGCCGTGCAGGAGGCCATTCCCAAGGGGCGGGTCAAAAAGGGCCAGGTGATGCGCGCCGTTGTCGTGCGCGTTGCAAAGGGCGTGCGTCGTCCTGACGGGTCGCTGATCCGGTTTGATCGCAATGCTGCTGTGCTGATCAATGCCCAAGGCGATCCAGTGGGAACCCGTATCTTTGGGCCCGTCACACGCGAACTGCGCAACAAGGGCCAAATGAAAATCGTCTCGCTCGCGCCGGAGGTGCTGTGATGGGTGCCGCGAAGATTAAAAAGGGTGACAGCGTCGTGGTCCTAGCCGGCCGTGACAAGGGCAAGACCGGCGAGGTCCTGCAGGTGGTTCCGAAAGAGAACCGGGCGTTCGTGCGCGGCGTCAACATGGTGCGAAAGCATCAGGAGCAGACACGCGAAAAACAAGGTGGGATCATCACAAAAGAAGGTCCAATCCAGCTGTCGAATCTCGCGGTTGCGGATCCAAAAGATGGCAAGCCGACCCGTGTTGGCTTCAAAAAACTCGACGACGGGACAAAAGTGCGCGTGGCGCGCAAGTCCGGTGAAGTGATCCCGGAGAAGGCATAAGCCATGGCTGACGAAAAGAAACAGGGCGGCGCCAAGCTGACAGGGGCGGCCGCGGCCGCCAAGGCTAAGGGCCTCGCGCGGGCGGCGAAGAAAGAGGCCGCCGCCGGTAAAGGCTTCGTGTCACAACCGCGGCCAAAAGGTTACAAACCGCGCATGAAGGCTCTCTATGAGACCGAAGTGCGCAAAGCGATGGTTGAGAAGTTCGGCTACTCGAACGGCATGATGGTGCCTCGCCTTGAGAAGATCGTTCTTAACATGGGCGTTGGCGAGGCTGTGAACGACCGCAAGAAGGTCGACAATGCCGCACGCGACTTGGCCCTGATTGCCGGTCAGAAGCCGGTGATCACGCGAGCACGCAAGTCGATCGCGGTTTATAAGTTACGCGATGGCATGGCTATTGGGACGAAAGTCACCCTGCGCGGCGATCGCATGTACGAATTCTTAGACCGCTTGGTTACGATTGCGTTGCCGCGCGTCAAGGATTTCCGCGGTTTGTCACCTAAAAGCTTCGACAGTCGCGGCAACTATGCCATGGGACTCAAAGAGCACATCGTGTTCCCTGAAATTGCCTACGATGATATCGATGATGTCTGGGGCATGGACGTCGTGGTCTGTACGTCGGCCAAGACTGACGATGAAGCCCGCGAACTGCTTAAGAACTTTAACTTTCCCTTCCGCACCTAGGGTCTAACCCCGAACGCAAGCTCCGTAACACCAGTAGCGCAATCGGTAAGTGGATACCTCGAGGACGACATGGCCAAAGAAAGCTCGAAGAACAAGGACAAGAACGTCCGCAAGATCGTGGCTCAGCACGCCGACAAGCGGAAACGGCTGAAGGCGATTATTCAGGACGCAAAGAAGCCACTCAACGAGCGGCTGCGAGCGACCCACAAGCTGGCGGAACTGCCGCGCAACAGCTCAAAGACGCGCATCCATAACCGCTGCGAACTGACCGGCCGCTCGCGCGCGTACTATCGCAAACTCAGAATGTGCCGCAACAAGCTGCGTGAGCTGTCCAGCCAGGGCTTAATCCCCGGCATGGTCAAGTCGAGCTGGTAAGGGAGCACACACACATGTCGATGAATGATCCGCTCGGCGATCTCCTGACCCGCATCCGCAACGCGCAGATGCGCAAAATGGGTAAGGTCTCGTCTCCAGCTTCGAAACTTCGTGCGCGCGTCCTCGACGTGTTGATCGAAGAGGGTTATATTCGTGGTTACGCCGAGGTGACGCCGCGCACCGGCATCAAGGAGCTCGAAATCGAGCTTAAGTATAACAATGGCCAGCCGGCCATTCGCGAGATCCGCCGGGTGTCGAAGCCAGGACGCCGTGTGTACGCGGGGATCAATGATCTGCAACCGGTTAAGAACGGTCTTGGCGTCTCGATCCTGACAACGCCGAAGGGCGTCATGTCGGACATAAAGGCGCGGGAAGAGAATGTCGGCGGCGAAGTGCTGTGCAACGTGTTCTGATGTCGGCTTGGGCCATGGCCCGCCGACTTAACTAGGGTTCTGGACCTCGAAGGGTCAAATTATGTCACGCATTGGAAAAAAACCAGTCGTCTTGCCTGCAGGCGTCACAGCGACGTTGACGGGGCAGACTGTGAAGGTGAAGGGCCCGAAGGGCGAGCTGTCGTTCACGGCTCCGGACAGCATCAAAGTCGAGCAGACCAGCGCCGGTATTGAGACGTCTCCACGCGACGAGACCACGATGGCACGCGCCATGTGGGGCATGACGCGGACACAAGTTGTTAATCTTATTGATGGCGTGACCAAGGGTTTTTCGCACATCCTCGAGATTCATGGCGTCGGCTTCAAGGCCGAGATGAAGGGCAAGGATTTGCTTGTCATGAAAATCGGTTTCAGCCACGACATCCAACACAAAGTGCCGGCGGGCGTTGAGGTGAAAGTGTCCGGGCCTAAGCAGGATATCGTCACTGTGACCGGCATCGACAAACAGATGACGGGGCAAGTTGCCGCCGATATCCGCTCTTACCGCCCGCCGGAGCCTTACCAGGGCAAAGGGGTTCGCTATAAGGGCGAATTCATCCGCCGCAAAGAAGGTAAGACCAAGTAAACCTTGCGCTGAGGCCTTGTTCCCCTGGGACTTGGTCGCGCATGATGGAACAGATTTCGCGCCGGAGGCTATCACTCCGAACGCAAACGATCTAACTGCCAGTTCCCGAGGGGCAATTGCTCCAAAGGTCAGACACTCGAAAGCCGCGACATGGTCAAGAAACTCACGACGACCGACAAGCGCAAGGCGCGCGTGCGCCGTAATCTGCGCAAGGTCAACCCGACGGCGCCGCGTCTCACGGTTCACCGGTCGTCAAAGCATATCTATGCGCAGGTCATCGACGATGTGAAAGGCCATACTCTGGCTGCCGCGTCGTCGCTCGATAAGGACGTCATGGCAGCCCTCAAAACGGGCGCTGACAAGGCGGCGGCTAAAGCCATTGGCAAGCTGGTGGCAGAGCGTGCGACAAAAGCCGGCGTGACCGAAGTGATGTTCGATCGCGGTTCATATCTGTATCATGGCCGCGTACAGGCGCTGGCTGAAGGTGCGCGTGAAGGCGGCCTCAAGTTCTAACGGGTTGGTCACATTTTCTGAGCCAAGCCGGCGGTCCGGTTCATGTGGCGGGAAATGCTTCTAGGTTTGGAAGGATATATCGGTGGCACGTGGTCCCCAAAGAGATCGTGGCGGTCGTGATGATCGCGAAGAAAGCGAATTCCAAGAGCGTCTCGTTCACATCAATCGCGTCGCGAAAGTTGTGAAGGGCGGCAAGCGCTTCGGCTTCGCGGCGCTCGTTGTTGTTGGCGATCTGAAAGGTCGTGTCGGCTTCGGTCACGGCAAAGCCCGCGAAGTGCCGGAGGCGATCCGCAAGGCAACCGAGGAAGCGCGCCGCTCGCTGGTTCGTATCCCGTTGCGTGAAGGCCGCACCTTGCACCACGACAGCTTCGGCCGCCATGGCGCCGGTAAGGTTGTTCTGCGCTCGGCGCCTCCTGGCACCGGCATCATCGCCGGTGGCCCTGCACGCGCGGTCTTTGAAATGCTCGGCGTCCAGGACGTGGTCGCAAAATCGCTTGGCTCCACCAACCCCTACAACCTCGTTCGCGCCGCATTCGACGCGCTCAAGGAACAGGAAAACCCACGCGCCGTTGCCAATCGCCGTAGCAAGAAGGTGTCCGAGATCGTCTCTCGCCGCCGTGACGGCTCTGCTGGCGAAGGCGAAGGCGCGGACGCTGCAGCCGGTTAACCCCGACTGACGTGTTCGGCCCAAACAGGTACCGTGAGATGACCAAGACATTCACCGTCGAGCAATACAAGAGCGGCGCGCGTCGCCCGGCCTATCAGTGTCAGACGCTGAAGGGTCTCGGTTTAAACAAAATCGGCCGTCGCCGCGAGATTGTTGACACCCCGGCCATGCGCGGCATGGTCGCGAGCGTCGCGCACATGGTACGTATCGTCGAAGATAAGAAGTAAAATGGGCACCTGACTTCGGTCAGGTGCTGGTCACGGACTGGCCAAAACGGCTGCCGCGATAGAGCAAACGATGTCAGACTGAGGTCCGGCATCAACGGAGCACGCCATGCGGCTAAACGAGCTTAGAGATAACCCCGGGTCCAAGAAGACCCGCGTCCGTATTGGCCGTGGTATCGGCTCGGGTATGGGCAAGATGGGTGGTCGTGGTGGCAAGGGCCAGACCGCGCGCTCAGGCGTCAGGCTGGGCGGCTTCGAGGGTGGCCAAATGCCCCTTCACCGCCGTCTTCCGAAGCGCGGCTTTAACGCGTTGAACCCCCTGAAGTTCAATGAGATCAACGTTGGCGCGATCCAACGGGCCATCGATGAAAAAATCCTTGACGCCGCTAAACCGATCGACAACGCGGCGCTGATTGCCGCTGGGATCATGCGGCGCGCAAAGGACGGTCTGCGTCTCCTGGGTGATGGCGAGTTGAAGGCCAAGGTCTCGATTACCGCGAACCACGCCAGCGCCTCAGCGACAGCAGCTGTTGAGAAGGCAGGCGGTGCCATATCGATTATCGTCAAGAAAGTGCTCGCGGCCGACGAAGCCAAGCGCAAGAAGACCGCGGCAAAGAAGGCCAAGGCCAGCGGTGGCGGTGGAACTAGGAAAAAGACCGACGACGCGTAATCTCGCGGGGCAGCCCCCTCGGCGCGGCGGCCACCGGGTTTGGCCTTAGTCTGTTCGGACGCGTGGCTGTTTGTACGTGAATACGATGTTTGACGGCGCGGGAATGTCCATCTAACAGATCAGCGGATCGGCTCCGGTAGAGTGTCTTGGGCAGACGTTGTGGTGGGGCGCGGTCCGCGTTTAGAATGCGGGCCGCGCGTTCGTCTTGGCCACTTTTGGTGCGATCAGCTCGCCCTGACCACTTTGGCTGGGCAACTTCGTCTTGACTGTCGAGTGCCGCCGTGTTTTCGCGTCGGCGGGAGAAGCAAAAATGGTGTCTGCTGCCGAGCAGTTGGCCGCGAACCTGAACTGGAACAATTTCAGCAAGGCCACGGAGCTTAAAAAGCGCCTCTGGTTCACGCTGGGGGCGTTGCTGGTCTATCGCTTCGGCACCTTCATACCGATTCCCGGCGTGGATCCCGTCGCGTTCGCCGAGAATTTCAAGCGCGCCTCGGGCGGCTTTCTCGGGCTAGCCAACCTGTTTGCCGGCGGTGCCGTTGAACGTCTGGCGATTTTCGCACTCAATATCATGCCGTACATTTCAGCCTCGATCATCATGCAATTGATGACGAGCGTTGTGCCGTCGCTTGAGACTCTAAAAAAAGAAGGCGAAGCCGGCCGTAAGCAGATCAACCAATATACGCGCTACCTGACCGTGGCGTTGGCGACCTTTCAAGCCTACGGCATTTCGCTCGGCCTTGAAAGCTCAACGGGCACCGTGTTGGACCCTGGTTGGTTTTTCCGTGCAACGACCGTGATCACGCTGGTCGGCGGTACGATGTTCTTGATGTGGCTCGGTGAGCAGATCACCCAGCGAGGCGTCGGCAATGGGTCGTCGCTGATCATCATGGCTGGCATTGTTGCGGGTCTGCCAAGTGCAATCACGGGGCTGTTTGAGTTGTCCCGTCAGGGCGCCATCGGGGTCCCGCTGTTGTTGGCCCTCCTTGTCCTCATGCTAGCGGTTGTGGCCGCAATCGTGTTCATTGAACGGGCGCAGCGTCGGTTGTTGATCCAGTATCCAAAGCGCCAAGTCGGCAACCGCGTGATGCAGAATGAGGCGTCGCACCTGCCGCTCAAGCTGAATACATCCGGCGTCATACCGCCAATCTTCGCCTCGTCTCTGTTGCTGCTGCCGGCCACGGCGGCCCAACTTGGTGCAACGGGCGGTGATTGGTGGTCAACAGCTGCAAGTTACCTGGGGCGAGGACAGCCGCTGTATCTCGCCATCTACGTGGCGCTGATCCTGTTCTTCGCATTCTTTTATACGTCGATCATGTTCAACCCGACCGAAGTGGCTGACAACTTGCGCAAGCACGGCGGGTTCATTCTTGGCATCCGCCCAGGTGAGAAGACGGCGCAATACCTCGACTATGTGCTCACGCGCATTACGGTCGTCGGTGCGATGTACTTGGCGCTTGTGTGTGTCTTACCAGAGCTGTTGATCTCCTACACAGGTGTGCCATTCTACTTCGGCGGAACGTCATTGCTGATTGCAGTCAGTGTGACGATGGACACCGTCTCGCAGATTCAGAGCCATCTGATCGCGCAGCAATACGAGGGGTTGATGAAGAAGTCGCGCCTCAAGGGTGGACCGGTTGGCCGCGGGCGTTAATGGCCGGCGCGAACGGGTCCTTTGCAAACAATCACCGTGGGGACGGCGATGAAAGTTATTCTGCTTGGGCCCCCTGGCGCGGGTAAAGGCACGCAGGCCGAAATCCTGATGAAGGGCCACGGCATTCCGCAGCTTTCGACCGGCGACATGCTCCGTGCAGCGGTGCGATCCGGCTCGGCCGTTGGTGTCGAGGCCGATCGTGTCATGAAGGCGGGTGGTCTCGTTTCTGATGCGATAGTCATCAAAATTATCGAGGACCGCATCGTCGCGGCCGACTGCGCCAACGGCTTCATTCTCGATGGATTTCCGCGCACACTCGGCCAAGCAGCGGCTCTCGAGCAGATGCTCGTGGCAAAGAAGATGCAACTTGATGCGGTGATCGAGTTCAAGGTTGACACTAAGATTTTGGCTGAACGTATCGAGCAACGGCGCCTGCAGACGCTTGCAGCCGGCGGAAAGCCGCGCGAAGATGATAACGTCGAAACACTGCAGGCCCGGCTGATGGATTATTTCCAGAAGACGTCACCGTTGATCGGCTTTTATTATGCCAAGGGGCTTCTCCAGTCGATCGACGGCATGGCGCCGATCCCCGACGTGACCAAGGCCATCGCCAGGATCATTGGGAAATAGGGGCGGCAATGTCCGCAGACGTTGTCAATCTCCGGCATGTCCGCAAGGCCAAGGTGCGCGCCGCCAGGAGTGCGCAGGCCGTTGTGAACCGGGCCAAATTCGGGCGAACAAAAGCCGAGGTTTTAAAGACGGCCTCTGAACGGCACCTGGCCGGTAACCGGCTTGATCAGTCGAAGCTGGACCAAACAGATCCGGATCAGGTGTCGTCGAACACCGAGCCCGTTGTCCCAGGTCGCCTATGACGGACACGGGTTGCACGGAAACGGGGCGCCCGATGAAACGGTCATTCCGAATCCGCGGCCATGCCACATCCATCTCGCTTGAGAGAGCCTTCTGGGATGCTCTCAAGGAAGCGGCCGCCGCGCGCGGACAATCGACCGCTGATCTTGTGACCGAGATCGACGCGGGCCGCGGCCGCACGAATCTCTCTAGCGCCGTCCGCGTCTGGTTGCTGGCTTTGGCACAGGCACAACCAAAGCGAGTGCAATAAAATCAATTTAAAGTTGCATTAAATGTTTTATGGCAATGTCTGGTTATCCGCTCAACACGGACACAAAGACGGCCAGACGAAAAACCAGACGTTGCCTGTCCTGCAGGGGCAACATCGACCAGATAGGAGCCTCACCATCGATCATGTAGTGACCTAGTAGCCGGCGCACCAGCCGGTTCGCGCGTGCCGTATATTTCGCGGTCAGGCCGAGGATTTTCCACGCTCCCGCTCCTCGTCCAGCTCGAACTTGCAAATGTGCCGAATGCGGCCCCGCCGCCGAAGACCACCCCCGCTGCCTCCCGGGGGTGGTTTTTGATTTTTTGCCAGCCGCCTTGTATTTCCGCCGCCTTGCATTCCAGACTGGGGTTCGGTACCAGAAAACGCATGTGCACAACCTCTATCCGCCCCGCACTTTGGTGGGCCGCCTCTCGGGCGGCTTGAGGACGCGGTTGTTCCTGAGCTCCCGACCCTGGCGTCGAGAGCTTCGTCATGAAGGTCTTGCACGCTGGTCCCAACGCCGAGTGTGACAATGACCTGGACGCTGCCACGCGACACCAAGACCGTAGAACTCACGACAGCGAAGGGCTTGCGCGTCTGGCGCACCACCACGCCGTTGGCGCAGCCTTTCGATGTTGCGGCCATGGCGAAGACACTCGATACCCGTCGCGGCGCGCTGTTTTCGTCCCAAACGGACGTGCCCGGGCGCTACTCCAGGCATGATCTTGGCTTTACCGATCCGCCACTGGTGCTTGAGGCCAAAGGGCGCAGCTTCACACTCGATGCGCTGAATGCGCGCGGCGAAGTTCTCATCGCATACATCTCAGCGCACTTGAATGATCGGCGTTTGGTGATCAAGGACCGCAGTGCCTGGCGCATCGCCGGCCACGTCATCGAAGAACCAGCCGCCGATGATGAGGCGCAACGCACCAAACGTGCCTCGCTGTTCACGCTGCTGCGTGCGTTGAAAGACATGTTTGCGCTCGACGACGAGCGCCACCTCGGCCTGCTCGGCGCGTTCGGATATGATTTGTTGTTTCAACTGGAAGACCTCATCCAGAAGCGCGCGCGCGCCGACGACCAGCGTGATTTGGTTCTCTATCTGCCTGACGAAATTCTGGTGTCGGATCACGCCGCAGGGTCGGGCGCACGGTTGACGTACGATTTCGAGTGGCATGGCCAGAGCACGCGAGACCTGTCGCGCGATAGTCCGCCCTGCCCCTATCGCACACATGGCGGCGAGACCTTTCGCGACCATCCGCAGGGGGCCTATCGCGCCGTTGTCGAGAAAGCACGCGCGGCGTTTGCTCGAGGTGACCTGTTCGAGGCGGTGCCGGGGCAGTTGTTTGCTGAGCCCTGCGGGGCGCAGCCGAGCGTCGTGTTTGCGCTGCTGTGCCGGATCAATCCGGCGCCGTTCGGTGCGCTGATCAATCTGGGGGGGGGCGAGTTTCTGGTCTCGGCAAGCCCTGAAATGTTCGTGCGCTCCGACGGGCACCGCATCGAGACCTGTCCGATTTCAGGCACCATCCCACGTGGACAAGACCCGCTCGGCGATGCCGAACAGATCCGCCGGCTGCTCAACAGCCAGAAGGACGAGTTCGAGCTCAACATGTGCACGGACGTGGATCGCAACGACAAGGCCCGGATCTGCGAGCCAGGCAGCGTAAAGGTCATCGGCCGCCGCCAGATCGAGCTGTACTCCAAACTCATCCACACCGTCGATCATGTCGAAGGCCGCCTGCGCCAAGGTTTCGACGCTTTGGACGCTTTCCTCTCGCACGCGTGGGCGGTGACGGTGACGGGTGCGCCAAAGATCTGGGCCATGCAGTTCGTTGAAGACAACGAGCAAAGCCCCCGGCGTTGGTATGGGGCGGCCATTGGCGCCATTGGTTTTGATGGCTCCATGAATACGGGGCTCACGATCCGCACCATCCGCATGCACAACGGCACAGCCGAAGTGCGCGTCGGCGCGACCTTGCTTTACGACAGCGATCCGCAGGCGGAAGATGATGAGTGCCAGCTCAAGGCAGCGGCCCTGTTTCAAGCGCTGCGTGAAGCGGGCAATCCCGCCGCGGTGAAAGCTGCCGCGACGCCTGCAGCAGTTGCGACGGCGACAGGCAAGCGTGTGTTGTTGGTCGATTGTGAGGATAGTTTCGTCCATACACTGGCTGATTATGTGCGCCAGACCGGCGCAGACGTGCTGGTGACCCGCCATGGCAAAGCCGTCGAAACCCTGGCGACGCAACAGTTTGATCTCGTGGTGCTTTCGCCCGGGCCTGGACGTCCCGACGACTTCAAAGTCAAAGACGTCATCACGGCGGCATTGGCCGCTCAGAAACCGATCTTTGGCGTCTGCTTGGGCATGCAGGCCTTGGGTGAATACTTTGGCGGTGAACTCGGCCAGCTCTCGACGCCAGCGCACGGCCGCCCGTCGAAGATAGCGACCCAGGCGCCGACGCAACTTTTTAAGGATCTGCCGGGCGAAATTTCTGTTGGTCGGTATCACTCGCTGTACGTCGAGCCGTCGACCATGCCCGATGCATTCCGCGTTACGGCGGTCACGGTCGACGGCATCCCCATGGCTTTTGAGCACAAGACGCTGCCCATCGCCGCCGTGCAGTTCCATCCGGAATCGATCATGTCCCTGGAAGGCGGTGCGGGATTGACCATCCTGCGCAATGCGATGGGTTTGGCGACCGCGCCCCGATCTTGAGAGTCCGATCGTGAACCCCGATTCAGGTTGATGTCTTGAGTAGATTACGAGGCTCGCGGTGCGCGCTCGTTTTCGGTTTTACCCCGACGGATGCGGTATGACACCGTCATCATGCCACCAGCCAAACGCATAGCCTCACGCTGAGCTTCCACGTTGTCTGTCTGGGCCGGTTGATCCGCGCGGGCCGGCCTGGACGTGACGAGTACCAACCCAAGAGACGAGCGGAGAGACTGAAAGGTGCGTACACCCCAAGAGTGGAACACGACGACTGGTCGATCGCCGACGCGGCGACGTATCCGGTGGAGCCTCGCTGGCTTGGCCACCGTACTGGTCATTGCAGCTTTTGGAGCCGGACCGCTGATGAGCCGCGTTGAGCAACCCGACTACACCGTTTCCGCCGCCGACGGGGCGTTCGAGGTCCGCGCATACGGCCCAATCATCGTCGCCGAGGCACAGGTCAAAGGGGTTCGAAAGGCAGCCGTCAACGAGGGTTTCAGGCTGCTTGCCGGTTACATCTTTGGTGGCAACACACCAAATGCAAAAATCGCCATGACCGCGCCCGTACAGCAGAAACAGGCCGAGACGATCAGCATGACCGCGCCGGTGACCCAGCAATCACAGGGCGACGGCCTGGGAGACGGCTGGACAGTCCGCTTCACCATGCCAAGCAACTGGACGATGGAAACCTTGCCAGCACCAATCGACCCGCGGGTTAAGTTGGTGCCCGTACCGGCAAAGCGCTTTCTGGCCATCCGATTTTCCGGCACGGCAAACGACACGGCGATCGAGGCGAAACTCGCCGAACTCCGTGGCTATGCCTCCGCCCGGAGCCTCGCAACCACGGGTTAGCCCGTGCTCGCATTTTACGACGCGCCGTGGACGCTCCCCTTTATGCGCCGCAACGAGATCATGCTCGAGCTGAAGTAAGTCCGGTGGTGGGGCACCACATAAACCCGGCGACGGACAACGCCTCTACCCGATCCGCCCAAACGTCGAGGCACGGCGAAGGCTGAGTGAAGAAAAATGCGAAGGAGTGAGCATTCCAGTGTGGAATAGCGGCGCAAGGCTTGCCCCCCAATAGCGAGCGGCTTTTCTGGCAAAGCAACGTAGAGCGTCCGCTGATAAGCCTAGACCGAGCGCATCCATCGATCCAATGCCATGGTCGTTCACCGGCAGCAGATGACCCTGACCGGACTCAGTGCCAGGGCGCAACATCAGTGTTGCCAAGACCGCGAACGCAGCCACCTCATGGATCAAAATAGGCATTGATCGCTGCGGCGACGCCCATCGGCTGAACCATGGCCGGCACGTGGCCTGCTCCCTCGAACACAACCAGTTTGCTGCCTGGGATCAGCGACAGGATGTACCGCTGCGTTTCGAGGGTACAGGCGAAATCCTTTTCGCCGTGCAGCAGCAATGTCGGCAACCGTAGCCGAGGAAGCTCACTCGCCCAGTCCACTGGCTTTTCGAATTGCATGGTCATGATCTGCTCGGCCGCCTCGGGGGTGGCGCGTGAGAGGATGTTGACCCCCCAACGGCGGATATGCTCACTATCCGGCTCGGGCGTGCAGCGCTCGATGAACCACCGCAGGCGATCACGATGCGTCTCGCCTGGCCAATTTGATGGGGCAGCGCGAGGTGTCGGCGTCGTGCCTGGCACTAACACTTCCCCCGTGCCGTTCATTAAGATCAGCCCTTCAAAGCGGCTGGGATCACGCAGCACAGCGCGCATGACGGTCATCACGCCACGAGAAAAGCCCGCCAGAACGCAGCGGTCGATTGACAGCGCGTCCATCACCGAAAACACATCGTCGACCATCGCTTCGTGCGTGATATTGCCGACCGGCACGACAGTTTCTCCGGTGCCACGATGGTCGTACACGACGGTGCGCCATGTCTCGCTAAGCGGCGCCAGTGTAGCGATCCAGTCCTCGAAATTTCCAACCCAGCCGCTATGCGCGAGGATCGTCCGAGGTCCTTTGCCAAAACTCAGCGTGAAGACTTTATTGCCGCCAATATCTAAGAACATGCGCACACCCCAGTTTCATACTTGCGGTAACCATCCCCGTTCAGGGCTATCACGCCATACAACCCACAGACTAGCTGATGCATGCGCGAAAAGCACATGCAGTCTGATCATCAGCCACTGACTCATGGCGCTTGTGGCCCCAAGCCGAACTCTTCGTGAGGTGGTCTGGTGGCGGACGGTATTAAGACTACAGCGGAATCGTTTGGCCGCCGCTTACTGATGCCGACGCCTGAGCTTCGGCGGATGCGGTCAGTATCAGCCGACGACACCCATAATCGCCTTCTGCATGGCTTGGCTGCCGGCGCAGATGCTGCCTTTGGTCAGCATGTCCTGTCCGCCGTCGAGATCGGTGACGATGCCGCCGGCCTCGCGAATCAGCACGGCGCCGGCGGCCATATCCCAAGGGCCGAGGTTGCGCTCGAAATAGGCGTCGAAGCGGCCGGCAGCCACCCAGGCAAGATCGGTTGCCGCTGAACCTGTGCGGCGGATGCCGGAGACCTGCTTCATGAGGTCCTCCATGTCGTCGAGGAATTCGCTATGCTGGGGCCGCCCGCGGTGCGGAATGCCGGTCGTGAGCAGGCAATCTTCGATCGATTTGCGTGCCGTCACGCGCAGCCGTCGGTCTTGGCCTGAACGGTCGGTGAGGAAGGCGCCTTTACCTTTTTCGGCCATGAACATTTCATCAAAAATTGGATTGTAGACGAGACCCGCAACCAGTTGGCCGTCGCGCTCAAGGCCGATCGAAATGGCAAACAACGGGTTTGAGTGCAGGAAGTTCGTGGTCCCATCCAAGGGATCGACAATCCAGCGCGAAGACTTATCGGCGCCATCGACGATGCCGCGCTCCTCCATAACGAAGCCGTAGCCGGGCCGTGATTTGCTGAGGTCGGCATGGATGATCTCCTCGGCACGCAGATCGGCGGCTGAGACGAAATTTGCTGGTCCCTTCACCGATACCTGCAGCTGCTCGACCTCGCCAAAGTCACGGATCAGGCTCTTCGCCGCCTTGCGGGCTGCCGAAATCATGACCGACATTAAAGGTGAGGGAGCCATCGCGTGCCAATTCCAGCTTTATAAGTTGAGCCTCGCCTTAGCGAATTTGGCGCGCCGGCGCCACCAGCCAGTGAACAGGTCTAGAGGACGTGTCTACTACACTGGCCAAGCGCGTTGGCCGTGACGGCTGCAGCAGCGGGGTCCCCGGGACGGGCATCTGGAAGCGCGGGATTTGTCGCGTGCCATGCAACACCGTCTCGTTTCGGTGCGCGCGACAACGAAGTTTTCATGATTGCGCCCGTAGGGTGGCCGCTACATCCGCCAGTCCCGAGCCGAACACCATGGCCTCTCCGCACGCGCCCTCTCAGGATGCGACCTCCTCGCAGGTCCCCTCTCAGCAGGTTATGGGCACGGTTGAAGAGCCTGCGTGCGAGACCGGCCAGGTGGTGGCCTTCCGCCGCGTGCGCGGCCGTTCGACGCCGCCGCGCCAACCGTTCGAGCATCGCCTTGCGCGTGCTGGCCTTGCCATCGCGGCCCATGTCGTCGAGGCCTCGTCCGGCACTGCGCCAAACGGCGACGGCGTGCACGCTGGAACGGTGGTTGGCATCCTCGCCACACTCGCCGCTGAGGCCGGGTTGCAGGCCGCCAGCGTCAATCGTCGTGAAGCTGTGCAGACGGCTGTCGGCGGCTGGGTGTATGGCGGCGCGGCCGATGTGATCCTGTTTCAAGGAACGCAACAGGGCGGCATTACGACAGTCTGGGACTTCATTGCCGCGGCCGCCGTCGAAGTGGGCGTGCCAGACGCGGCGCTACCGGACCTCGATGTCGTGCTTGCCCGGGCGGAGGCCCACATCGGCGTCAAGCCGTATCCGGTCCTGACAGTTCCGCCAGCCCACCGCCCGCGGACTGTGTTGAGGGCGGCCGCCGCCCGCCATCGGCATGTGGTTCACGCATTTTGTGCCGACGAAGGTCTATGCACGGCGCATGAACATGCTCTCGCGCTGGGTGCTGCCATTGCGCAAGTGATCCGCACGGAGGAGGCACCGGGATTGCTTGCCAATCTTGCGGCCGAAGTCCTTGTCGGTGCAGCCCGCCTGGCCCCAATGCCCTATGCGGTCGTTTAAGGTAACGAGGTCTTGATTCCACGCAGGCGCCGACGCGTAGAAGGGGTTTGTCGGAAACCCGCAACGCGCTATGTAGCCCAGGTGAGCCGCGTTCACGCCCGATCGGGGGACGGCGGTTTTTGGGGGCAACTTCGGCCTTGGGGTTTGGCCTGGGGTTTGGCCTAGGGTTTGGCCTAGGGTTTGGGCTGGGGTTCTGGGCAGTAATATTGGGCCGTGAGCAAAACACACACGATGGCTGAGCCTCGCATCATTGCACTCGACGCCATGGGCGGCGATCATGGGCCGTCAGTTACGGTGGCCGGCGCCGCAATAGCGGCCTTGCGACACCCTCAGGTGTCGTTCCTGCTGGTTGGTGATCAAGCCAAGGTTGCACCTGAGTTGGCCAAAGCCCCAGCGTTGGTTGGTCGTGCCACCATCAAACATACCGACCAAGTGGTCGCCATGGACGCAAAGCCGAGCCAGGCGCTGCGCCGCGGCCGTGGCACGTCCATGGGGCTTGCGCTTGAGGCCGTCCGCGAAGGGCAGGCTGATTTTGCCGTTTCAGCCGGCAACACAGGCGCCTTGATGGCCCTGTCGCGTCTGATGCTGAAGCCCATGGAGGGTATCGACCGTCCCGCCATCGCCGCCCAGTGGCCAACCATTCATCGTCCCTCCATCGTGCTCGATGTCGGCGCCAACATCGGCGCGAGCGCGCGTGAGTTGTGCGAGTTTGCCTTGATGGGCGCTGCTATGAGCCGCGCCCTGTTTGGCATCGAGCGACCAACGGTCGGCCTGCTCAACGTCGGCGTCGAGGAGGTCAAGGGCGTCGAGGAGGTCAAGACGGCTCACGGCTGGCTCAAGGAAGCCGGCCTCGACATCGATTATAAAGGTTTCGTCGAAGGCGACCAGATCGGCCAAGGCGTGGTCGATGTCGTCGTGGTTGAGGGCTTCGCCGGCAATATCGCGCTGAAAACAGCCGAGGGCACAGCCAAACAGATTGGCGCTTACCTGAAGGAAGCAATGACGTCTTCGCTGATGTCCAAAATCGGCGCGGTGCTCGCCAAACGCGGCTTTCTCACGTTGAAAGACCGGATGGACCCGCGGCGGGTCAATGGTGGTACGTTCCTTGGGCTGAAGGGCATCTCCATCAAGAGCCACGGCGGCACTGATGCGCTTGGTTTTGCGAGTGCGATCGAGGTCGGCTATCAAATGGCACGCAGTGGCATCGTTGCACGCCTGGACGCGGACTTGCACGCCTTCCATGGCAAGATCGACGCCATCGCGAATAAGACGCCGACGGTGAAGGGCTAACGGCCTGTTTTGCGCCTCAGGACAAGTGGCGAGAGTGCGCGGCTCTCCCTCTCGTCGTCCTTCACGGGGAGAGGGCCGGGGTGAGGGGCTGGTACTTACCCGGTGCCCTTGAGCCACGTCCGCTAGACCGGCGATATTGTGCGAAAAAGAACAATCCGTGTGCGACGTCGCGACGGGCCACTTCTGGACATTTGTTCCACAGCCAACACACCCCCAACTGTCATGGCGGGCCTTGTGCCTGCCACCCATTTCGCAGCAAGCGCGAACGCCAACTTGCTGCGATGGCAGAGCAACATCTTCACCGATCGAGCGTGTTGCACGATGGGTGGTCGGGACAAGCCCGACCATGACAGTTGGGGACGCGACGGAGTTCTACGTCTCTTACGTGTCAAACACGACTTGTTCCGTGCGCAGTATTTTTGCCTCAACCGCGTCTGGTTATCCTCCAGCTCCGGCCGAAGCAAATATATCGGTCGAGCAAGCGGCAGCCCCTCCCCCGGGTCAACCGTCCGGGGTTAACCCTCTCCCCGTGAAAAACGGAGAGAGGGCATCTGCCCTGCGGTTGCCTTCTCGTTTGACCCCATCCGCCTTTGTTCCTGAGTGCCATGCCCCGCGTCCGCCCGTCGCTTAAAATCACGTCGCTTAAAATCACGTCGCTTCGAAACATGTTGTCTCGCGGGCACGAACAGATATGGTCCGGTGTCCAAAGCCGAGGGAAGTCACGTGGCCGTCATTCGATCTGTTATGCGCGGTGTTGGGGCACATCTGCCAAAGAAGATTATGACCAACGCCGACATCTCGAAGATCGTCGACACGACGGACGAGTGGATCATCGAGCGCACGGGCATCCGCCAACGTCACATAGCCGAAGAGGGCGAATTCACGTCGGATCTGGGCATTGCGGCGGCCAAGAAAGCGCTGGTCCGCGCGGGGATTGACCCAATCGACATCGACCTCGTCATCTGCGCCACCGCCACGCCCGATCGGACGTTTCCGGCAACGGCCGTCAAAATCCAGCACGCGCTTGGCATCACCAAGGGCGCGGCGTTCGACATTCAAGCTGTCTGCTCGGGCTTTGTTTTTGCACTCGCCACGGCCGACAATTTTCTCAAGACCGGCCAATTCACGCGCGCCCTTGTGATCGGTGCTGAGACGTTCTCGCGCATCCTCGATTGGACCGATCGCGGCACGTGCGTGTTGTTCGGCGATGGTGCCGGTGCGGTGGTTCTGGAGGCCATGCCGCAAACCGGTGGCCGCGAAGACCGCGGCATACTTGCAACGCGCCTGCGCTCCGATGGCCGTTACGAGGACTTACTCTACGTTGACGGGGGCCCTGGCTCGACCAAAACCGTCGGCCATTTGCGCATGAACGGTAAAGAGGTGTTTCGCCATGCCGTGCAAAAAATCTCAGGCGTGATCGAGGAGACGTTGGTCGCGACCGGCTATGCGGCCAACGAGATTGACCTGTTTGTGCCCCACCAGGCCAACGCCCGCATCCTCGACGGCATCGCGCGAAAGCTGAAGGTGCCGCCGGCCAAGATCATGATGACGCTCGGCGAACACGGCAACACCAGTGCTGCTTCTATTCCACTTGCCTTGAACAAGGCCTTCGAGGAGCACCGCATCAAGGAAGGCAACCTCATTCTCATGGAAGCCATGGGGGGCGGTTTCACCTGGGGGGCAGCCCTGCTGCGCTGGTGAACTGCCCAGGGTGCCACGGTCCCAGGGTGGTTCATTCACGGTCCAAGCGTGGCCACCCGCCAATGCCGTGAGGCAGCGTGCGCGCTGACCTCAGCGCCCAGCCTTAGCCCGCGCTGCGCCTTCTTTGGCCTGCAGCTCGCGGAAGGTGCCGTCCTTATCGGCGCGCGCGTCTTGCGGCAGACCGAGGACACGCTCGGCTATGATGTTGCGGAGGATTTCGTCCGTACCGCCCGCAATGCGGAAACCAGCCGCCCCGAGCCACTGGGATTGATAGGCGCCGCCACCTGGGACATCTGATGTCATGATGCCACCCTCGCCCATGAGTTCCATGGCGAATGACGACAGCTCCTGCATTTGGCGCGCCGATACGACCTTGGTGATCGAGTTTTCAGGCCCCGGCGTCTCACCACGCGAGAGCGCGGTCCAGGTGCGAAACTTCGTGTACTTCAGGCCCTCTGCTTCAACGAACCACTCAGCCAGTTTTTCGCGCACCGCGCCATGGCGGATCGCGGGCGTGCCAGCGAGATCGCGCGCCTTGGCGAGGCTCATCAGGTCGTCGACGGCAAGAATGCCGGTCGCCAAACCGACGGCAAGCCGCTCGTTCATGAGCGTCGTGAGTGCGACCTTCCAACCCTCGCCCTCGGCGCCGAGGCGCTGACTGTCGGGAATGCGCACGTCCGTAAAGAAGACTTCGTTGAACTCCGATCCGCCCGCCATCTGCTTGATCGGCCTTGCCTCAACGCCCGTGGATTTCATATCGAGAAAGAACATCGTCAGGCCCGCGTGCTTGGCCGTGTCGGGGTTTGTGCGTGTCAACAGCAAGCCAAAGTCGGAGAAGTGCGCGCCGGTCGTCCACACCTTCTGACCGTTGATGATCCAATCATCGCCGTCGCGTTCGGCGCGGGTGCGAATACCGGCAACGTCGGAGCCCGCCGCGGGCTCGGAAAACAACTGGCACCAGATCTCGTGACCCAGCATGGCTGGCCGCACATAGCGTTGCGCATGTTCGGCTGTGCCATGCTTCATGACGGTCGGCACGCACATGCCAAGGCCGATGGCGAACACATCCGGCGGTACGGCGAAGTGGGCCTCTTCCTGGGCGTAGACAATCTGTTGGATCGATGAGCCGCCACGCCCACCAACCGCTTTTGGCCAAGTAATGCAGGCAAAACCCGCCGCGGCCTTCTTGGCTTGCCAGGCCTTTGCCTCAGCAATGGCACCATCGTCCCGATTACGCGACCGGTTGGGACGCTCACCGGGCGCTCGGCGGCGCGCATTGGCCTCAAGCCACGTGCGTGCGTCCTTGCGAAAGGCGGCTTCGTCGGGCGTGTCGTTGAAGTCCATCGGTCGGCTCCGGGCCTGCGCTCATACGGCGACGCAATCGAGCCAAACAATCAGGTTCGCGCGGATGTGTCGAGGGCACACAGTGAGCGACGTTCGGGGGGCGACGTTTCACGCCCTCCCGCCCATATGCATCGGTTGGCCCATGATCGGCATATCGATCGCCGCCTTTTTGATCGGCGCCGGCGAAAACCGCCCCTGATAGGCCTGATAGCCCAGGATGGCTGCGACCGTAATGATGAAGGTTATGATAAACCGGCGGCCCATGGCAGTGTCCTCGTTTT
>JANNXS010000267.1:0-11354 GCA_031409695.1 Hyphomicrobiaceae bacterium | reverse complement strand
TACATCGCTCGGGTAGCGGCCTTTGCGCTCGTAGCGCGCCCGGTTTTCCTGCGTCCACATGCCCATTCTCGCGAATCACGCGCACGGACACCTTGAATCACAAGTGATTCCGATGATTCAAGAAAATTCCGGACAGGCTCTAAGCGCCGGTCGTTTGATCCCAACCCCCTCTTGGTGCCTTGACGGGGGTATCACACCAGCGGCAAGAATTGTTGACTGTCCGTAAACGGATGGCGAAGTCCCGAAAGCAAGAAAAACTGTCATCCTGCGGCTTGTGGGCAGGACCCATTTCTCAACGAAATCGATTCTTCAATATCGTGCCCCCGGCCTCACCATGGGTCCTTCCCACGTCGTGCATCGCACGCAAAGGCATGAGGGGCAGGATGACAGTTGAAGGTGCCGGTGCGTCGGCGGACAGTTGGATACGACGCCATTTTGCTTTGGCAATCAGTCAATAATTTTGCGCGCTGGTATCAGTCTTCCCCAACCGTTGAACGGCCCACTTTCGAGGTCACGGTTTCAACGCGAGATTGGCGTAAAAAATCATCGAAACTGGTGCCGCCGGTGCCGATCGGAGAGGCCGACGGCGGCATCTGTTTGGAGATGTACTCCGAAACGAGCCCCATATGCTTGCGCCGCAACTCATCCATGGCCGAGATGCAGGCATCATAGGCCAGCCGCACAGACTGAGGCGCGGACCGATCGCGCACAACGGCGCGCACCCGCGTGCGCATCTCTACATCCTCGATGAAGGCGCGGTGCCGCGGTGGCATGTAGTCCCGCATCGACGACAGAAACCCGTGGGTCAGGTGGTGCGCGTGCGCGATACCAAGGGCCGCATCGATGGCTTGTAAAAGCGAGGACTGCGCCGCGCTGCCACCATTGTAGATGACCGGGCCGATCCCGGTTCCATCATACGTCACACCCGGTTGGGGCCAGCTGGCGAGATAGGGCCGAACGTGGTTGTAGAAAATGTAGGGGTCACAGCTCTCTCGCACCGACATGAAGGCTGCGGTCGTCGCGCCAACAATGACGGCTATGGCGTTCAACGCGTCGGCGAGTCGGGCGTGATCCTGTCGCTCCGCTGCATCGAGCGCTGCAAGCAACAACGGCAATGCTGGAGCGCCGGCCAACTCGGCGCCAAGCGTCGAAAGAAAAAACCACTTCTCATCGATGCTGCCGCGAAACGAGACCAACGTGTCAACGTTGTCCATGGCAAGCGGTTTCGAAGTGTCGAGCCGGCGCCAGTTTTCCAAGACGATGGTGCCATGTTGCGTGATCGGCTTTCGGCCAAGGGCGCGGGCCAGCGCCAGCAAAGGCACGGAAATGCTGGACGGAATGGTCGTCGTCGCGTTGTCACCGACCAGCCACGTGTTGGCGAGCGCCGTCAGCAGCAGGAAACCACGTCGCTGTTGATCGCCTGTTTTCAGCCCGGCTGCATCGAGCAGCGGAAGCCCCGCAATGGCCCGATGCACCCTGTGGCGCATCGTCAAAACGGGCAACAGCTCGGCCAGTCGATCCCACGCGTCATACGGCTGTGGCAGAGCAAGCAACGGGTCCCGCCCCGGCACAAAGCCTCTGATATCGTCGATGTCATAGTCGGCAAGCTTCATTCTCACTGCAGATGCACCATGGCCTGTTCGAGATCGGCGATCAGGTCCTGTGGGTCCTCAAGGCCGGCGTGGAAGCGCACAATGATGCCGCGCTTCGACCAATCCGTGACAGTTCGCATCGCCGGGATATTGGTCAGGTTTACGAGGCTCTCGTAACCGCCCCAGGAGGCGCCAATTTGAAAGTGGCGCAAACTGTCGATGAAGCGATCGACCTTGTCCTGCGGCGCTTTCAGTTCGAGACTGAACAATCCGCAGGCGCCTTTGAAATCGCGTTTCCAGAGGTCGTGACCAGGATGTTTCGGCCAAGCCGGCCAGAGAACGTTCGCGACCTCGGGGCGTTGATCGGCCCACGCGCAGATCAGTCGGGTTGTCTCCGCGTGGACCGGGAGGCGTACCGCCATGGTGCGCAGGCCGCGCAAGGCGAGAAACGCATCGTCGCCCGAGATGATCTGGCCGAACGCCGAATGCCAGTCATTGACGGGTTGCCAAGCGGCTTGCGTGGTCGTCACCGCGCCGAGCAGCACATCGGAGTGGCCAGCGAAATGTTTGGTGCCAGCGACCATGGAGACATCAGCGCCGAGCTTCAGGGGCTGATAGAGGATACCGGAGCCCCAGGTGTTGTCGACGCAAAGCGTGATGCCGCGCGGCTTCGTCAGTCGCGCCAGGACTGGAAGGTCGAGCATTTCAAACCCGCCCGTACCAGGAACTTCAGCATACACAGCCTTGGTGTTGGGCCGGAAACGGCCTTCGATATCGGATCCGTCTGATTTGTAGATCTCCGTCGTGATCCCCATCGGCTCAAGTACGATACGCGCGAACTTGCGCGTTGGTTCGTAGGCAGACTCAGTGATCAAGCAATGGTCGCCCGGCCGCAGGAACGGCAGCAGCCCAAAGCCGATAGCCGCTAAGCCCGAGCACGACAGACGCGTCCGATAGCCGCCTTCAATATCGGCAATCATGTCCTCGAGCGCGTGAACGATCGGCGTGCCGCTGGTGCCGTATGTCATCTCACGATGGCCATCCATGGCACGCGCACGCGCCGCACGCTGATGGGCAACGTCCTCAAACAAAACGGTCGAGGCGCGATAGACCGGCAGGTTGACCATGCGCCGCTCGCCCCGCTTCGGCCGACCCGATTGAACAAGACGTGTGCGCAGCGAACTTTTGTCGTCGTTGGTCATAGCGGTTCTCGAAGCATGTGTGGCCTGACAAGAGCTAGCGCGGCCCGCCCTGCTGCGCAAATGCAGGGTGCGGCCAAACCGGGACAGGCGTTGAGCCAGGACGTCGGAATACGCAATCGCACCGGGGCGTTTGTGCAGATGTCACAACACATTCACGGTGGCTTCCTAGTGGAACGACGGACGTCGGCCATCCCATATCGCCCATGCGTGGCCGCTCAGAGGAGACACCCATGCTCGGACTGTTCGTTACCACCGGCCGCGTTTTGCTCGCCTTGTTTTTCGTGATCTCGGCATCGCTGAAGATCAAGGGCGGCATGGACGCAGGCAGTTTCAGTGGTCTGGCTGGTTACATTGCGAGCCGCAACTTACCGCAACCGTTGCTGATCGCTTATGCCGTCATCGCCTTTGAAATCATCGCTGGCATGGCGATCATTTTCGGCGTCTTCACGATGCCGGTAGCCTTGCTGCTGGCCGCGTTCTGTTTGGTCAGCGCCGGACTGTTTCACAATTTCTGGGCCGCCCCGGCCAACCAGTTTCAAGGGGAGCTCAACAACTTTCTGAAGAACATCGGCCTTGCCGGAGCGTTCCTCACTCTTGCCGGTGAAGGCATCCGCACCAGTCAAGTGTCCAACGTCTCAGGCCCCAAGAGCTAAATCTTAGGCTAAGCCAACCGACAGCAGATCAGCAATAACTGATGATCGACCGCCCTTTCTGGCGCGGTCGATCCTTATATGGGTAAAACGACACGCATCGCCGGTCAGGCCGCCCTCAAAAGCCGCTCCGGCCGCCAGGCGGATGGCACGCGCGCGATCACACCAAGCGCAGGCATACCACTCGCGGGCTCCAGATGGGTCGGATCAAGGCTCCATTGCCGGGCCAACTCCATCAGGTGATCTTCGGTTGGATACATGACGATCTCGCCCCCGGCGTCGCCGCGCCGTTCGCGCATGCCGCGCACCTCAAACAGTTTCAAGCCCATGGCCTTCTCTTCTTTGGTCGGCCGCCCCTTGTTCCAAACGATGCCTTCATCGTTAATGGCGAACGCGCGGATCAGACGTCCCTCGATGACCCGCGCCCAGGCAAAAAAGTCGATCTCTGGGAAGCTTGCATAGTACTGCACTTCGACGAACCTCTCCGACAAGCCGAGCATCAAGGGCATCGACTTGTCGACGAGGCGTCGGCTCGCCGGCGCTGGAATTGATGGGCTGACAACCAAAGTCCATCCGTTCACAGGCGGTGAAACGAAGGCCAGTGTTTCGCCAAGTTGCCGATCATAGACAGCGCCAAGGCCTGAGGACCAATTTGCAGCTTCGGCGTCTTCTGTCAGGCCCAGGGCCTGGAGGACCGCGCCCGTATCGCGGGTGCGTATAGCAAGCCACGCCATCCGATAACCAAATTTTGCCGGCCGGTCAGGTTCGACGTCAAAGATGACGCGACCTCCCGCGATCTGCGGCGCGAGCCGGATCGCCGCGACGGCCACGGTGAGCATGACACAAAGTATGACAGCAGCAATCACTGTGGCACAGCCTCTATTGGAGTGCGAATCGTCCTCAAGACTACGATCGCTGAGGGCTGGGGTCCAATGCTGTGCCAATGGATTGCGGGGATAACACCGCCGCGAGACCGTTTTGACATGTTGGCCTTTGCCTCTCGATGCAAACAGAGACGATTAACCAGCCGTGCATTCCTTGGCCGGCCGCAAGGTTACGTTGTGCAAAACCAGATAACATACCTTGACAACTAGCAAAGCGTTCACAACACGTCGTCTCAGGGTGTGACGAGGAAGATTCATCTTTGATGGACCTTCAAAGCACCCGTGTTTGGCAACCTAAGGAGAACTAACATTCGCAAGCCAATGAAAGGCCCGCAGGAGCGCGAGCCATCTGGTCCGCGGATCAATGAACAGATCCGGTCCCGTGAAGTTCGATTGATTACTGAAACCGGCGACAATATCGGCGTTGTGCCGATCATCGAGGCGCGTCAGCGCGCAGTCGATACCGGCCTCGACTTGGTCGAGATTTCTCCAGACGCCAATCCGCCGGTCGTCAAGATCCTAGATTTTGGCAAATACAAATATGAACTGCAAAAAAAGGCCAATGAGGCCAAGAAAAATCAAAAAATCGTCGAGCTCAAGGAAATCAAGGTTCGCCCCGGCATCGATGATCACGACTATGATGTGAAGTTGCGCTCGATCAAGCGGTTCTTCGAGGAGGGCGACAAGGTGAAAGTGACACTGCGCTTTCGCGGCCGCGAAATGGCGCACACGAACCTCGGCATGGATGTTATGAAACGCATCAAAGTCGATGTGGAAACGATTGCCAAAATCGAAAGTGAGCCGCGCTTTGAAGGTCGCCAGATGGTGATGATCCTCGCGCCGAAATGAGTGAGCGGCCGGCACAGTGGGCCGGCACAGTGGGCCAGCACAGTGGGATTGCCCCGGTCGAGACCAGTGCGCGGGACCAGGATAGTTTCACCTGCGTCCCGGGCGCCATTTACTTAACCGAAGCTGGCTGAAGCAAAGCGCGCCATCTCGTTGCGCTCTATAAATCGGAGATTTCGTCGATGCCTGCAAAGCGACCACCAGCTGTGTCTCAGCTTGGTCAACACATTGTCGTGCCCACCGATCCTGACCAAGCGGTGCTCGATCGCGTCCCCAATCCTCATCCCGACGTCGACTACCTCGCCCGCTTCGTATGCCCAGAGTTTACGTCGCTGTGCCCCGTGACGGGTCAACCAGATTTCGGCCATCTGGTGATCGACTATGTTCCAGACGCATGGTTGGTGGAGAGCAAGTCTCTGAAGTTGTTTCTGCAATCACACCGCAACCATGGCGCCTTTCACGAGGATTGCACGGTTGGCATCGGCAAGCGCATCGTGGCTCTGTTAGCGCCCCGTTACCTGCGTATCGGTGGCTACTGGTACCCCCGCGGCGGCATACCCATCGATGTATTTTGGCAAACGGGCGAATGTCCAAAAAGTGTTTGGCTACCCGACCAGGGGGTCCAGCCCTACCGGGGGCGTGGATGACGTTGCCGAAACGATTTGCTGCCGCTTGGCGTGCGCGACCGCGCAACGTCTGACGCAGTTCCATCCGCGCTGTGCAACGCGCCCTCAAAACAGGGTCCCGTGAAACCCACTCTGTCTGACTTTATTGCGGGTCCGCCGCATTGGCCGCAAAACCTCTTCGTCCCTGTCGCCGGGGAAGGTTCGCGGCTTCCTTTCTGGCAGCGGTCACGCGTGGGAAAAGCGTGCCCTTGTCAAGGACCTGCCAGAATTATGCACATGATCCACAGCGTGGCGTGGTCGCGGATTGCTTCGACCCTATCTGACGCCTAACTGAACCCGTCAGGGCTCAATCATGGCGGCATTTATGGCACTTCTCGCCGTTGCAAACTCCTTACGAGCAGCTATCCGGTTTCGGCGGCGGTCATCGGGCAGACTTGAGCAGATGCTGCACGTGCCACCGAGCCTGCGGACAGCTGATCCGAGTGTCTCAACGGAATTGGCCGCGGGCACGATTGGGCTGTCGTCCGGCCTGCTGCAATTCGGCAACCGGGATATGTTCGCCGTTGCCCTTGAGGACCCAGCCAAAGCACGTGAGTTGTTTGGCTTTGCCTGGCTCGCTCACCTTGACGCCGCGCGCACGGAGTTGGCCGAACAGCAAATCCACGCCAATCTGACCACATGGGCGCGGCACATGGCGCGCCAGTCCTCCTTTGCCAACGAACCCGCCGTAATGGCGCGTCGCGCCCTGTCGCTGCTTGCCCATGCCGACGCGGGACTGGCAGCTGCCAGTCCGAGGGAATTCGATGCTGTCTTGGATTTGATCGAAGACGAGTTGGCGACTTTGGCGCGCGAAGTGAAGCGGATGCCAATTACGCACGCCCGGCTGACAGCAGAGATCGCCCTGGTCGAATACGCACTGGTATCCGGCCGGAGCGAAGGCGAGATACTCGGTGCGGAGCGCCGGCTCACGGGTGAGCTGCGGCGCCAGATTCACAGCGATGGCGGTCATATCTCGCGCAACCCCGCGGCTCTGTTGGAAATTGCTCTCGATCTGGTGCCGTTACGTCGGCTGTATGTTGTGTGCCAGCGGGCAGTACCCGATGGCGTCGATATGGCGCTCACACGCATGTCGAGCATGTTGCAGACGCTGCGGATGCCGGACCGGTCCTTGGCGCGCTTTAACGGCATGGGGGCAACACCGATTGGAGATTTGCTTTCGGTTTTGCGTCATTTGGCGCCGGGCATCCGAGCTACCGGAACAGCGCAGGCGCGCGAGACCGGCTATCTGCGGCTCGCAGCCGGCACCACCGTGCTGGTCTTTGACGCAGGTCCTGGGCAGGAGTCGCTGCCAGGAGAAGCACCCTTTGCAGGTGCTATGTCATTCGAGTTTGGTTCAGGTGCTGTTGCGTTGGTCGTCAATTGCGGCGCCGGCCGGGATGTTCCGGCCAAATCGAGTATGCGTGCAACTGCCGCGCACTCGACGCTTGTGCTCGCGGGCATGTCCTCAGCGCCACTGGTCGGGGGACGGTCAGGGTTGGTTTCGGCGGCGCTCGATACGTCAGAAGATGGACCACAAAGAATTACCGCCCGACTGGATGGATACAAAGCGCGGCACGGGGAAGTGCACCATCGTACCCTGACGCTCTCGACTGACGGTAACCGACTTGAAGGGCAGGACTGCCTTGAGGCAGCAACCGCGAACGCGTTGACCGCGCCGTATGAAATTCATTTTCACCTCCACCCTTCCGTCTTCGTTGAACCGGCGGCGGATGGACAAGCGGTGCGCCTCACGGCCGGCGATGGAAGCGTGTGGACATTTGGATCAGACGAGCTTGTCCCGGCAATTGAATCCTCGATCTATTACGCGGGTGCCTCCGGTCCAAAATCGACGTTGCAGCTTGTGTTGCGTGGAACAACGGCGGACGCGCGACTGATCAATTGGCGCTTCGAACGCGTGCAGCTGCTGACCACGGCCTAAGCGTTCCTTACCCTCCGTTAACGCCGCTGCCGGGGCGTCAAACAGGTCGAAGAGCGCATGCGCGGTTTTGTGTGGCGTGCTAGCGCTTTCCGGTGAACCGGGGGCGACATGACGCGTTTGAACAGCACAGCAGCATCGCAGATCGATGGGCCCTACGCGTGGTGGCGCCTCGTTGCATCGCTCGCTGTCGGCGCCATTGGCGGCGTCGGCATGTGGTGCATCGCTGTGGTGCTACCGGCCGTGCAAGCCGAGTTCAACACGGCCCGCGGTGGCGCCTCGTTTCCCTACACGATGACCATGCTCGGCATGGCCGTCGGTGGCGTTTTCATGGCGCGGATCTCGGATCGCTATGGCGTGCGCGTTGTCGTTGCCATTGGCGGCATTATGCTGGGTATTGGGTTTGCGCTCGCCTCACAGGTGACATCGCTTTGGCAATTCGTTGTGGTCCATGGCGTGGTTATCGGCGCGCTTGGTGTGTCGACAACATTTGGGCCGCTTGTTGCCGACATCACGCTTTGGCACCAGAAGCGGCGCGGGGTCGCGGTCGCGCTGGTTGCCAGTGGCAACTATCTCGCGGGCGCCGTTTGGCCGCCACTGCTAGAGTATGGCGTCGCCAACCATGGGTGGCGCACCACCTATCTATGTGTCGCCGCCGCGTGCGTCGTTGGTATGCTGCCACTTGTCCTCGCCTACCGTCGCGCCCCACCGCCGCAGCCGCCACCGGCGATAGTCGAATCTGGCAGCATGATGGACCGAAACCGTCCGCTCGGCCTCGCGCCATCGACCTTGCAAACACTGCTGCTCGTCGCCGGCGTTGCCTGCTGCGTTGGCATGTCGATGCCGCAGGTGCATATCGTCGCCTATTGCGGCGACCTCGGCTACGGCACCAAGGCTGGCGCACAGATGCTCGCACTCATGCTGGGTGCCGGGATCGTCAGTCGGCTGATCTCAGGTTGGATCAGCGATCGCATTGGTGGATTGCCAACGCTGCTGCTCGGCTCAGCCATGCAAGGCTTGATGCTGATGGCCTATTTGCCGTTCGACAGTCTGACCGCGCTCTATGTGGTATCGTTCCTGTTCGGCCTCGTGCAGGGCGGCATCGTACCAAGCTACGCCATGATCGTGCGTGATCTGTTTCCAGCCGACAATTGGCTTGCGACCCGCATGACATCCGTACTGATGATGACCGTCGCGGGCATGGCGCTCGGCGGATGGTTGTCCGGCGTGATTTACGATTTGACCGGCTCGTATCGCTGGGCGTTCCTGCACGGCATCGCCTGGAACTGGATTAATCTCGCCATCGCGCTGTTTCTGTTCTACCGGCGCTTCCCCGGCGGACGGTTCGCGGCAGCTTGAGGCCGTGTGCTATGGTTTCAAGCGCTGTACGCTAACACTTGGAGCCCACCTTGACCTCTCCTATTGGTGTCCTCGCCCTTGCCCGGCCAACATTCGACGTTCCCTTCGCAGAGGAGGTAGCAGCCAGAGCGTTTGCCGCGTTGGACGCGGCCGGCGTGAAAACCGTTGGCCCGCGGGGGCTGCTGTTTGATGCGGCAGCAGCGACGGCGGCACTGTCCGAGGTGAAGGCTGCTGGGGCAGCAAAACTCCTTTTGCTACAAGTCACGTTCACGGATGCGAGCATGACGGTTGAGGTGGCGCGTGCGGTTGCGACGCCACTAGCCATCTGGGCGTTCCCCGAGCCGCGCACGGGCGGGCGTCTGCGGCTAAACTCTTTTTGCGGTTTGAACCTTGCGCTACATGCGCTGGGCCGTGCGGGCAAAACGGCGACCTATCTTTATAGCGCCGCCCAAGCACCGGATGTGCAGGCTGGCCTCGTTGACTTGCTTCACGGCGCGCCCCGCGTTGCGGCCAAGGTCTCAGCCAGGACGCAGCCAACGGCCGACGATATGGCGCGCGCAAAGCGGGTGGTGGCGTCCTTGAAAGGCACCTCAATCGGCCTCGTCGGCGAGCATCCGGCCGGTTTCGACACGTGCCGCTTTGAAGATGCCACGCTTGACGCCTTGGCCGGCGTCACGGTGCAGCGCATCAAACTTGCAGAGGTCTTCGAGCGCGCCAAGGCCGCCGACGCCAGCGCGGTTGCCACCACCCGCGAACGCGTCGCCGATTTTGTCGGGATCGACGAGGTTGACCAGCCGCAACTCGACCGTTCCCTGCGCGTTTATCAGGCACTCGAAGGTTTGCGCGCCGAAAGGAAGTGCTCGGCGATGGCGGTGCGTTGCTGGCCGGAAATGTTCGTTGACTATGGCTGTGCGGCTTGCGGGCCCATGGGCCTCATGAACGGTGCCAAAACGCCGGCGGCGTGCGAGGCCGACGTTTACGGTGCCCTGACGCAGCGACTGTTACAGGATCTCGCGGGTGAGCCAGCGTGGCTGGTGGATATCGTTGACATGGACGGGGCGGCTGATACCGGCGTGCTCTGGCACTGTGGCTCGGCGCCCGTTTCCATGTGCGATCCCATTTTTAAGCCTGAAGCGCAGATCCACTCGAACCGTAAGATGCCTTTGCTTACGCAGTTCCCCTTGAAACCCGGTCGCATCACGATCGCGCGCGTTACACAAGCCCGAAACGAAACCCGTATGATTGTCGGCGGCGGCGAGGTCGTACGGGCGCCGATCAGTTTCACCGGCACCAGCGCCGTGGTGCGCTTCGACGGCGGCACAGTGGCGGCCATGCGCGGCCTGCTCGACCACGCGCTCGAGCACCACGTGGCGATCGTCTATGGCGACCATCGTGGGGCGGTGCGGGCGACTGGCCGGCAGTTAGGCTTAGATGTGGTGGAGCTCGCATAACCCGACTTGTTGTCAGCCTCGCCTAAAGGCGATGTTTTCAGCGAGACGCAATCGCCCGGCACGAAACCGTTGTTCCGACATTGGCTCGGAACCTCGCTGTGACGGAAAGCAAATGTAGGACCCGGAACACCAGCGATAAGTCTTTGTTTACCTTGCCGGGCGACGCTCACGGTCAATCGAGACGCGCCCGAGAGCCTTGAAAATGAGTATGAAACGATTGGGGCTGCTGCTCGCTGGTTTGGCCGCCGCAAAGATTGGTACCATAGAACACCTCCAGCGGTCCGCGACGCGCGACGCGCTGGTCGCCGTCCACGCCAAAGACGCCATCGTTGCTTGCCAAAGGGCGACGCCCGTCAACCTATTGAAACCGGGCGCTTTATGGGCGTCGACACTGGCTGTGCGGGTCGAGGTCGGCAACCGGCGAACTGATGTGGCACTCTGGCAAGTCGACCACACGGACTGGCAGGCCCGGTTCCGCCGGCCCTATCTGGTGCTCCATGCGACGACCGCCCGATGCCATTTTGACCTCACGACGGGTACGGCGAGTGTCACCGAGCTGTGACGAATAGCGCATAGAGCGATATTTGGGCGAGCCAATGGTCTAATTTGATCCGCACCACTCCTATGTCAGCACTAAAAGTATCTCGTGCATTTTTTTAAAATCTTCAATACGAGTTGTACTGCCGAATTGCGGAGACCTTCTTGAGACCTCAAGACCCAAATAGCGACAGCAGCCAGACACGTGGCTTTGCGGCCTTCGCACTTGGTC
>JANNXS010000266.1:0-7751 GCA_031409695.1 Hyphomicrobiaceae bacterium | reverse complement strand
TTCAGGATCAAGATCAGAACTTGCGGCACCAATTCAAAGCGCACGATCTTGGACGCCGCCACTTGGGCACCCAGCGTGTAAAGCGCGAGCGGTGTGAAGATTGAGCCGAGGAACTGCATGGGTTGGGCAACGAGCGTTGGTAACTCGACGTCGAAGCCACGCAGCAACAAACCGGTCGCGACTGCTGGAATGAGCGGCGTCTCGAACGCCGTCTTGAGTTTGCCGAGTTTGGAGCCGCCGGCTGGCGCGAGCATCCAAACACCGACGGTGCAGATCAAGATCGTCGTTAGTGCCGTCATCACAGACATGTAGATGAGCTTGTCGGAGCCGAAGGCAAGTTGCGTCACGGGTATTCCGAAGAAGCCGACGTTCGCATAGCCGGTGCCAAGGCCCATCAACGGTCCAAGCGAGGCCCGCTGGCGAAAGATGATAGTGACCAGCCAGCCAATGGGAATGAGAAACAGGAACAGGACGACGCCGACGTAAAAGACCGGCCAGATCGCAGATAGCGGCTGTGTCGAGGTTGCAAGAAAATGCAGCAAAAACGCAGGCATAACGACATGCATCTGCAGCCGGTTGAGCGTGCCGATGTCAAGTTTCAGTTTGCCTTGCAGCGCCCAGCCGATGGCAATCACGGTGATGATTGGTAAGGTGACCCGGGTCAGAATGTCTACAAACAGTTCCATGCCAAACACCCCGCCGCCGCCGCGCCAGCTTGTTCGCTACACGAAATCAGGTCTTGGGTGGTTGCGGCCTAGCACCACTGCAATCGGATGCGGATTTGGTATGCGCCAGACGCAGTGCGCGGTGCTCAAAGCGTCCAGCAATTTTGGCGGCCACATGTATTGACCAATGGTATTCGCGCGCTGGGTTGGCTGGGTGGCCGCGCGCAAGAGAAGTATCGAAATACCAACGGTCGATCTTTTTGGCCGTTGTTACAACGCCAAAACAACAGCTCCCGGGCCTGCAACCCGGGAGCCGCTCGTCTGTATAGTTCGTCTGTGGACTTATATTGCGCCAAGCTCAGTTAGTGAGCAAAGCGGCCGGCTTGAGTGGCCCTGCAACCACACAATCAGCTTGCGCACGATCGCCCATATTTACCGTGTTTGCCAGGACATCAGATGTCCGGTTCTGTCGCGGAGCATCTCTTTTCATCATTTTGGTTGTAGGACCGCGTTGATGACGGTTGGGCGGACTGTTGAAGCGGCCCATTGAGGCGAGCTGGCCGCACGATGCCCGGTGGTGGCCAGAGGGCGCCCCTCGCGAATAAGCCAGGTCGCAATTAAGTCAGGTCGCGATTAAGCCAGGTCTCGCATAAGCTAAGGGACCTCACTTTGCTGCCACCCAAATCAAAAGCTTACTTACGGTGAAGAGGCGGTTGGCTTCACGCCACCGCACGTCAATACCACCAGATCTACCAGTTAGCGTGAGACAGAACGTCGAGAACCAAAGCGTTCAGCCTTGGCGGGCTTTAAAGCGCTTGTCGGTTTTGTTGATAATGTAAACCCGACCCTTACGCCGCACGATGCGATTGTCGCGATGGCGTTTGCGAAGCGATTTCAGTGAGTTGCGAACTTTCATAGCGCGTCTTGCCCGTGATCTATCGTGTGTTGCGGAACGAAAAGGCGTCGGGCCTGCTCGTCAAAGTCGTAGGCTCTTCTAAAATTTCCGCTCAATTGTCCAGTTCTAAAACATACATTCTAACCGGGATGCCTGGTGGGCGCGACAGGGATCGAACCTGTGACCCCTACCATGTCAAGGTAGTGCTCTACCGCTGAGCTACGCGCCCATCTCGCGAGACCAAGTCACGCAAAGACGGTGTTAAGACACCCGCGTCAGAGCCTGGCTATCGCCACGCCCCTCGGCTGAGTGTCAATAACGGCACTTGTAGCTGGCTGCAAGTGGCAACTTTGGCCGAGCCGTTCGCCCTTGCCTCACTGATAGCGGACGCGCGGGTCGAGCAGGGCGTAGACGATGTCGACCAGCAAATTGAACAGCATAACAAACACCGCGACAATCACGACCGTGCCCATGACCACTGTGTAGTCCCGATTGAGTGCGCTTTCAACGAAGTAGCGGCCGATGCCTGGCAGGCCAAAGATCGTCTCGACGACAACTGAGCCGGTCAAAACGGCCGCGGCCGCCGGCCCTAGATACGACACGACCGGCAGGGCCGCCCCACGCAGCGCATGCCGCACAACTGTAGAGGGCCCAAGTCCCTGGGCGCGCAAAGTGCGGATATGGTTGGCCCGCAACGTCTCAATCATGGAAGCGCGTGTCAGGCGCGCAATGACGGCGATCAAGGGAAGTGACAACACAATCACCGGCAGGATTGTGTTGCGGATCGCCCCTTCGCCCCATCCCGCGACCGGCAACCAGGCGAGCCAGAGCCCGAACACGATTTGCAACACCGGCGCGACCACGAACGTTGGGATCGTGACACCGATCGTTGCGACGCCGATGACGATATAGTCAGCCGCGTTGTTCTGGCGCAGGGCCGCAATAGTGCCGAGCGCCCCGCCGATGAAAACGGCCAACAGCAATGCCGTGCCACCGAGCCTGATCGAAACCGGGAGGCCTTTGGCAAACAGGTCGGCCACGCTGAAGTCCTGCAGGATGTAAGACGGCCCGAAATCGCCACGCAGGAGGTTGCGCAGATACAGTCCATACTGGACGTGGAGTGGCCGATCGAGACCGTAGGCCGCGTTCAGGTTCGCCATTATCTTGGCATCAAGCGGGCGCTCCAAATCGAATGGGCCGCCGGGCGCGAGGCGGATCAGGAAAAACGCGATAGTGACCACCAGGAACAGCGTTGGGATAGTGCCAAGCAGGCGACGGAAAACGTAGGTTGTCATCGGCAGATCCAATCGGCGGCGCTGGCCTGACGCGGCATTGCGCGTGCTCGCTTGTCAAGGCTCGTTCAAGGAACGGGGTTGAAAAATTCCGACGCGGACAAACGGCCCCTGAATGAGACTTGAACAGCGCGCCAAGGTCCCCTGTGTTTTCATGGGCGGCGTGTGCGCTTTGGGCTTGAAATTCCCGGCCCTCTGGTGTCCCTGAGGTCAGCGTGAACTTTGGGGCCTCACGTTGATTTGTTCCAACAGATCAACGCACCCCGGTTTACACATTCAGAACAGCGTTCCGTGGTTGTGCATCCCGCACCGCTACCGGAACCTTGGGGCCGGACCCAGGGGAATGAACCTTTATCTTCCTATCGCAGAAATGTCCGTCAACGTGCTGATGTTCCTCGGCATGGGAGCCGCGGTTGGCTTTCTGTCGGGCCTGTTTGGCGTTGGCGGTGGCTTTTTGATGACGCCGCTGCTCATCTTCTCTGGTGTACCCTCGGCTGTCGCAGTTGGCACCGAAGCCGCCCAGATCGTCGCCACATCGGTATCAGGCGCTATCGCCCAGTGGCGGCGCAAGAACGTCGATGTGAAGCTCGGCGTGGTCTTGCTCACGGGCGGTGTTCTTGGTTCCATCGTCGGCGTGCAATTGGTCCGCATCCTGCGCCGTCTTGGACAATTCGATCTGTTCGTGTCGGCCACGTACGTCACCTTCCTCGGCATCATTGGTTCGCTGATGCTGATCGAAAGCCTAAACACCTGGCGCAAGGTGGCTGCTGGCACAGCCGCGACCGGCCGCAAATCCGGCACTCACACCTGGATCCACAAGCTGCCGCTGCAGATGCGCTTTAAGCGTTCGAAGCTGTCGATGAGCGCGATCCCGCCATTTTTGATTGGGGCTTTCGTCGGTCTGTTGGCGGCGATCATGGGCGTTGGCGGCGGCTTCATTATGGTGCCCGCCTTGATTTATCTGTTGCGTGTGCCAACCAACGTTGTTGCTGGCACGTCGCTCTTCCAGATCGTGTTTGTTACCGCCGCGACGACGCTGCTGCATGCCACGTTCAATCGGACGGTCGATGTTGTGCTCGCCGGCCTGTTGATGGTTGGCGGCGTCGTCGGCGCGCAGTTCGGGGCCTCTTGGGGTACCCGCTTGCGGGGGGAACAATTCCGCTTCCTGCTCGCGGCCTTGGTGCTGCTCGTGTGCTTGCGCATGGCCTACGGTTTGATTGCCATGCCGGGCGAACTCTATTCGCTCACGTCGGTACAAGGATAGGTTGGCAATGACCGGCAGGCAGAGCAAGTGGTGGAGATGGCAGTCGTGGCACGTGCTCTGGTGTGCCGCCGTGGCCGTTATGTTCGCTTGTGTGTTCGCCGCCGCTGGATACGCCCAACAAACCAAGCGTGGCCGCAACGTGCCGATAACGCCGCCAGCGGCCATTGTGCCACCCGCAATCAAAGCTGGTGAAGCGGTTGGCCCACCGCGTGTTGCGCCAGAGCCCGACGAGGTCGTCCAGGCGGACGTCTCGACGCGCAACGTGGCGGTGACCTCCAGTTTTACCGGAACTGAAATCGTGGTTTTCGGTGCCGTCGACAACAGCCGTCAGCCGAGCCCCGAGGCCGGCGTTTACGACGTCGTGGTGGTGATTGAGGGTGTGCCGAGCCGGGTCACCGTGCGCAAAAAGGGGCGTGTCGGCGGCATCTGGCTCAACACTGACAGTCAGGTGTTTGAGAGCGTGCCCAGTTACTATGCGATCGCGTCAACCCGACCGCTTGACGAGCTGGCGCCTGAGGCCGTGCTGATCGGATACGAAATCGGGTTCGATCATGTGCGCATGACACCCGCCGCAAACCGCCCGCGCCTGCCGCCGGCCGACCTCAAGGCGTTCCGCGAAAGCGTCATCCGCCTGAAGCAGAAGGACGGGCTCTATGTCGCTGAGTCCCATGGCGTGGCTTTTATCGGCCGCAGCCTGTTCCGCGCGTCGATCTCTTTACCTGCCACCGTATCGGTCGGGCCATTCGAAACGCGCGTGTATTTGTTTCGCGGCCAACGTTTGATCAGCCAGTATAACGTGCGCATCAATCTTGAGCGCGAAGGTCTAGAGCGCTTCCTGCACGACAGCGCGTTCACCTATCCGTTCTTCTATGGCCTAGCGACTGTGCTGCTGGCCTTGGCATCGGGCCTCGTCGCCTCGGCGCTATTCTCCAAAGCGGCCCATTGAGAGCCTGGGCGCCATCGTCGTGAACCCATTTGTATGTGACAGTGGGGCTTCCCCAGGCTTCCCCAGGCTTCGCTACCCACGCGCACGTCTCTGACTATGGCCACACCAAGGCTGCGGTCGGCCCCGGCATCGAAACATTCCTCGCGAAAACCCTCTCGACCGCGGCCGCCGACCTGCTAACCTGTGATCAGGGAAGCGGCCTGGACAGTCCGGACCGAGGTCGCATCAATCCTCAGAACTCGGGCCTGAGCAATCGGGTTAACCGGGTCGCAGTCGGACCAGGAGGAAACCCTTATGACCATGCATCGCCGCACACTGCTTATGCTCAGCGCATCTGCGCTGTCGCTTAGCTTCGCGCTATCGCCTGCACAGGCCCAGAAGAAGTACGATGAGGGCGCGACCGATACCGAAATCAGGATTGGCCACACCAACCCCTACTCGGGCAACGCCTCGGCCTACGGTGTCATCGGCAAGACCATTGAAGCGGTCTTCAAAATGACCAACGACAACGGCGGCATCAACGGCCGCAAAATCACTTTCATCACCTACGACGACGGTTTCTCGCCGCCGAAGACGGTCGAGATGACGCGCAAGCTGATCGAAGAAGACAAGGTGTTACTGCTGTTCAACACGCTCGGCACCGCGCCAAACACGGCGATCCAGAAGTATATGAACGCGAAAAAGGTGCCGCAATTGTTTGTGGCGACCGGTGCGTCCAAGTGGGGCAACCCGAAGGAGTACCCGTGGACCATGGGCTGGCAGCCTGACTACGTGACCGAGGCCGCCATCTACGCCAAACACATCCTTGCGAACGTCAAGGATCCGAAAATCGGCGTGCTCATGCAAAACGACGACTACGGCAAAGACTATTTTAACGGCTTCAAGGCCGGCCTTGGCAAGGACAATGAAAAGCTGATCGTTCAGCTTTCGACCTACGAGGTCACCGATCCGACGGTCGATAGCCAGATGATCCAGTTGAAGAATTCAGGCGCAAATGCGTTCTTCAACATCACGACGCCGAAGTTTGCAGCGCAGGCGATCAAAAAGGCGGCCGAGATCGGCTGGAAGCCGGCGCACTATCTCAACAACGTGTCGTCATCGTTCGGCTCGGTGCTGAAACCAGCCGGCATCGAGGCGTCGCAGGGCATCATCACGTCGCTGTACCGCAAGGACGCGACGGACCCAGCCAATGCGGACGCCGCCGACATTAAGGCGTTCAAGGTGTTCCTGGCGAAGTACATGCCGCAGGCCGACATCAAAGATGACGGCCATAACTACGGCTACTGCGTCGCCCACGCCCTGATCGAAGTGCTGAAGCGTTCAGGCGACAACCTGACGCGCGAGGGCGTCATGAAACAAGCGGCCTTACTCAAGGGTTTTGAGGCCCCACTGCTGATGCCTGGTATCAAGGCCAACACCAGCGCAACCGACTTCTATCCGCTGCAGGCGGTGCGTCTCGCGCGGGTCAAGGGCGAGAGCTTCGAGCTGTTCGGCAACCTGATGGCGAGCGAGAGCGAGTGAGCGTTGGTGTTTAACCTCGGTTGGGCACCAACTCCCTCAATTTGGACTGGAAATCTGGTGTCTGATCCATGATCAGACACCTCATTCGCCCCTCGATAGTCATTCATCCAACGCTTGAAAGAGCCCTCCATGTCCGCCCCTTACACCCTTCATGGCATCTGGTTGTCCGGCCCAACTTACAAGGTGGGTCTTGGTCTCTCGATGACTGGTCAGAAATTCGACTACGAGCACATCAATCTGCGCGAAGGCGCCGGTCAGAAGCCCGAGTACAAGGCAAAGAGCCGTTGGGGTCAGGTGCCGTGCCTGACGGTCAAGGCGACGGGGCACAACCTCACACAGTCACCTGCGATCCTCGGCTATCTCGCCATGGCAACGGGCAAACTTGGCGGCGCCAACGACCACGAGAAACAGGACATCCGCGAATGGATGCTTTGGAGCGCGGATCGTGCGCCCGGCATCTATCGCAGCCGTGCCGCCAAACTTGGCTTTCGGACATTCGACCCGGCAACAGCCGACATGTACGCGACGGAGGGCAAGGCGCACCTCAAGGCGCTGAATGATCATCTCGGCACGCATCACTGGGTGGTTGGATCCACTGCATCCATCGCTGATATCGACGCCTATGGCGTCGTTGCGTATGCGCCCGACGGCGGTTTTGCACTGGCCGACTATCCCAACATCGGGGCCTGGATGCTGCGCTTTGAGGCTTTGCCTGGTTACAGCAAACCAGATGGGCTGCTGCCCAAGGAAAATCGGAAAGCCTGAGGCCCAGCCGGCATTCAGACGCGACGCGCGGCTTGACCTTTTGGCTGTGGTGCCCCTCCTTGGGTCTGCCACCACCCCAGGACCTGACGCCCCCAGGACCTGTCGCCCCCAGGACCCGACGCAACATGACCGAGCAGACCTTTGACTATGTTATCGTTGGCGCGGGATCGGCTGGATGTGCCATCGCCAATCGATTGTCGGAGGACGCGTCGGTCACGGTTGCGCTGCTTGAAGCGGGTGGGCCGGACCGCAACATCTGGATCCATATTCCAGCCGGCTATTATCGCAACATCCCGAACCCGGACGTTACCTGGCAGTTCCCCTCCGAACCGGAGCCGTACCTGGACGGCCGCTCGATCAACCAGCCGCGGGGACGCGTGCTCGGCGGATCGTCGTCGATCAA
>JANNXS010000265.1:0-15318 GCA_031409695.1 Hyphomicrobiaceae bacterium | reverse complement strand
GAAACCTCGCTCGGGCGGATCGTAGAACTGCGGACGATCCTTGAAGTCGTCGGGGAAGTAGTTTTGCCCAGAAAAGCCCTCGGGCGTGTTGTGGTCATAAATATACCCGTCGCCATAGCCCTGGTCTTCCATAAGAGCGGTCGGCGCGTTGAGGATGATTTTCGGCGGCGCGACGGAGCCGCTCGCCTTGGCCGCTTTCATGGCGGCCTTGAAGGCCACATAGGCCCCATTCGATTTGGGCGCGGTTGCGAGATAAATCACGGCGTTGGCGAGCGCCAACTCGCCCTCGGGGCTGCCCAGAAAATCGAATGCCTCTTTGGCAGCATTGGCGACAACCAGTGCCTGCGGATCCGCCAGCCCTATGTCTTCGACCGCCATGCGTACGAGCCGCCGGGCCAGGAACAAACGATCTTCCCCGCCCTCCAGCATGCGGCAGAACCAATACAAGGACGCGTCCGGGTCTGAGCCCCGAATGGATTTGTGCAGCGCGCTGATCAGATTGTAGTGGCCGTCACGGCTCTTGTCGTAGAGCGGCGCACGGCGCTGGATCAGTTTTGTCAGTTGCGCGCGATCCAGGTGTGGTTTTACCGGCCCGACAGCCGCAAAAACTTCCTCAGCCATATTGAGAATTGTGCGGCCATCGCCGTCGGCCATGCCAAGCAGCGCAGTGCGTGCATCGGGCACCAACGGCAGCGGGCGCTTCAACTCGCCTTCGGCTCGTTGCAGCAGTGCTTCGAGCGAAACGTCAGTATGGCGCTCAAGCGTCAACACCGTTGCGCGCGAGAGCACGGCGCCGTTCAGCTCGAAACTCGGGTTTTCCGTCGTTGCGCCGACCAGCGTGATCGTGCCGTCCTCCATGTGCGGTAGAAAACTATCCTGTTGCGCGCGGTTGAAGCGATGGATCTCGTCTACAAACAACAGTGTACCACGGTCCATGGCTTGCCGCATGGCCTTGGCCTTCTCAAACACGCGGCGCAAATCCTGGACCCCCGAAAAAATCGCCGAAATCTGCTCAAAAGCCAAATCCGTTTCATTGGCCAGCAGGCGCGCGATGGTCGTCTTACCCGTCCCAGGCGGCCCCCAGAAGATCAGCGAGCCGATGCGACCAGAGGCAAGCATGTGCGTGAGTGTGCCGTCCGGACCGGTGAGATGGGCCTGCCCCATAACGTCAGCGAGCGTCGTTGGCCGCAGACGATCGGCGAGCGGACGGCGCGCACTCGCGCTCGTGCTCGAGGGCGGCTTCGGCGGCACGTCCACAGGATCAGGCGACAAGCCTGCCGCGTCGAACAGGGTCTTCTTCATGAGAGGCCACTCGCATTGTCCGCCAGCAACGGAAAGCGCACCCCACCACTGACGATTTCGAGTACGCCATCAGGCCGCGCCTCGGCCAGTTCAACGAGGTCATAGTACAGTGCCCGCGTGACCAGCGCTTCAAGTCGACCTCGCACCAGCAGGTAGGGTTTCAGGCCGCCGCTGCCCGCCTCAACTGTGAAACGCAGTGGATGATCCGGCCCGCACGGAACGATATCGTCGACGTTGGTGCGAAACACGAGTGCGCGCTCATCCCCGGCACCGCGCACTTCCATCTCAACGGCGAGGAATGGCGCATCGGCAACGGTGACATCGACTTTTTCCGCGGGCGTAACGAGGTAGTGGCGACCGTCAGCGTCCTTGCGCAGCACGCTCGCAAACAGCTTGACCAGCGGCATGCGGCCGATCGGGCTGCCGCCGTAGATCCACACACCGTCCCGCTGGATCGCCATGCCGATATCGCCGCAATAGGGCGGGTTCCACGTCTCAACGGGGGCTGCGCCTTTGCCGGCTTGTGCTTTCAGCAGGGCTTCGAGGCCGGAGATGCGGGTCGATATCGACATGCTCGCATTTGGCACATTTGGCGAGCGAACGTCACCCGTGATCAGCGCTCGGGTTCAGGTCTCGCCGAACACTGCGCCGCCGATCATGGCGAGCCCCGCAACAAGCAGCACGCCGTCCATCAAGCCCCGGAACTGCGCCACCGTGATGCGCTCCATCAGCTGTTTGGCGATGAACGAGCCGCAGGTCACAGCACCGCCGACCAGCAGCCCCTGAACAATGATATCCCACGGCAACGCGCCGAAGCTCCTGAACACGCTGACTTTGGTGATACCCATCAGCAGCGAGCCCAGCGCCTCAGTCGAGACAAACGGGCCTTTCACGAGACCATAGGCCAGGAAGAACGGCGTATTGATCGGTCCGACGGTCGAAACCAAACCGGCAAGAAAGCCGATACCAAGGCCGACAACGGCGAGGTGCCAGAGTTGCAGCTTGAACCCGCGCGCGAGCAGCCAGCGCCGCATGGGAATGAGGGCCAGAAAAAACACGCCAAGCGCCAACTGGATTTTGTCTGGGTCAAGTGCGACGAGCGTGCGCGCACCGAGTGCAGACGCCGGGATCGCACCCAGTCCAAACACCGCGGCGGCCTTCCAGTCGACCTCACGCCACCACACCACCACACGCGAGGCGTTCGCCATCAGCCCTGCGATGGTCAAGATCGGGATGGCTGCTTTCGCGCCGACCGCAAAAACGAGTGTCGGCATCAGGATGATGGTCGACCCGAAACCGATCAGCCCCCCGATCGTACCGGCGACCAAAGCCAGCACACCGACCAGTATAGCAATCATAGAGGTCCTCGAATCGGCTGCGCAAACAATATAGACCCCGACCAGCAGAGCGCCCTCAAGAGCAGTCAGCGGTCGAGCGAAATCCACATCCACGATACCGAATCTAGCGGTTCTGCCCGCGGAACGCCCAGCCTGTGAAATGCGATTCTATGGCCGCCGTGATCGCATAGAGAATGACGCCGAGCACCGCGAGCACCATCAGCCCAGCCCACACAATCGGAACTTGGAAGGACGACGACGCGTCCATCATCAGCTTGCCGAGGCCGGCATTGGAACCGATGGTTTCGGCGACTACCGCGCCGACAAAGGCGAGGGTGATCGCGACTTTAAGCGAGCCGAAGAAGTAGGGCATCGAGCGGGGAATGCCGACTTTGCGCATGATGTCGAGTTTAGAGGCGCCGAGCGCGCGCAGCACGTCTTCGAGCTCAGGTTCTGTGGTAGCGAGCCCCGTTGCGACGTTGACGACGATCGGGAAGAACGAGATCAGGAATGCCGTGATCACCGCAGGGATAGCTCCAAGCCCAAACCACAACAGCAATATCGGCACAACGGCGACCTTGGGGATCGAGTTGAAACCAATCATGACCGGATAAACGGCTGCGTAGACGATGCGATGCCAACCGACCGCGATGCCCAGCAGCAGCCCAAACACTGTTGAGAGCAAAAAGCCCGCAACCGTCGTCCACAGTGTGCGAATGGAATTGTCGATAATAGTCGCATGGTAGGTGATCAGTGCGTCCCAGATCGCCGATGGCGCCGGCAGCACCGTGGGAGCCACCTTGAACACCCGGCAGGCCGTTTCCCAAATGGCAAACAGCGCAGCTGTCAGCAAAACCGGCGCTATGATTTCGATTGAGCGATTGCGCATCAAAGCCGCCCTCCGCTGCGTGAGAACCGCAACGCGAGCCTCCCCTCAACTGTCATCCTACCCCTCGTGGGTAGGACCCATGTTTCAGCATACGCAATGCCGGAAGGCGCATGCCGTCCGCGCCGCGTAAACCCGATTGTCGGTGCCCCCATCCGCCCCATGGATCCTACCCACAAGGGGTAGGATGACCGGGGAGTGTGACGGTGTGGTTGCGGCCGAACAACAGACCGTTGGGACGGGCGGACTTGGGTGGTGTGCGGCGTGCGTTGCATCAATGCCGCCCTCCGCCGATGTGGGCGCGCAACTGGTGGACGATATCCTGGAACGGCTGCGTGTAGGTAACCTCAAGGTCGCGCGGGCGGGGCAAGTCAATCTTTTGCGCGGCGACGATGCGGCCCGGGCGATTGCTCATAACATAGACCGTATCAGCCAAGAACGTCGCCTCGCGCAGGTCGTGGGTGACCAGCATGACCGTTACTTTACGCGCCGCTTGAATGTCTCGAAGCGCGCACCACAATTCCTCGCGTGTGAACGCGTCGAGTGCACCGAACGGCTCATCAAGCATGAGGATTTCGGGCTCGTGGATCAGCGCGCGGCAGATGGACGTGCGCTGCTGCATGCCACCCGACAGTTCCCACGGCATTTTCTCCGTGAAGCCCTGCAAGCCTACTTGGTGGAGCAACGCCTCGGCCTTCTGTTTGTACTCGGCCTTATGGGAGCGGATGCGCCGACGATGCGGCTCGACGATCTCAAGCGGCAGCAACACGTTGTCAATCACCTTGCGCCACGGCAAAAGGTTCGACGCCTGAAACGCCATGCCAACGGATTTGAGCGGCTTGGTGACGGGCCGACCGTCGACCAGCACGGAGCCGGCCGACGCCATATGCAGCCCGCTGATCAGCTTCATCAACGAGGACTTACCGCAGCCCGACGGGCCGACCACAGCGATAAATTCGCCCTTCTTGATGGTCAGTGAGACGTTATCGATCGCCTGCACGGCCCCCTTCCCGCGACCATAGTGCATGGTCACCCCATCGAGACGGACGAGATCGGGCGCGGTCGTGAGGTGGGACATGAGTTGCTCCCTCGCCGCGCTGGTCACTTCACCCCGCGCTGGTCCTTGGCGGGCAGGAACTGGGCATCGAAAATGTCTTCGGCTTTCGGCTTGTTCTTGTAGGCGAAAGCGTCGCCGAGTTGGTCAATCGACTTGGCGAGCCGCACCATGTCGACGGCGCCGAGGCCGTTGGCTTCAACTTCCTTGGTGACGATGTTCTGCGCGATCGCCATCTTGAGGCGCTCAAGTTCGACGGCCTCGTTAGCGATCTGGTTCTTGGCAAGCACAGCTTTGACAGCTGTTTCCGGCGACTTTATCGTCTCCTGCCAACCCTTGATGGTGGCCCGCACGAAGCCCTTCACGGCGTCCGGTTTTTCAGCGGCAAACTTAGGGCTCGCCATCAGCACGTTGCCGTAGAGATCAAGGCCGAAGTCGCGCATCAGCATGACCACGATCTCGTCAGCCGGGATGTTCTGCGCCTTGAGGTTCATGAACGACGAAAACGAAAAGCCGGTGATTGCATCGACCTTGCCTTGGGCCAACATCGGCTCGCGGACGGGAAAGCCGACATTTTCGATCTTCACTTTGGTGGCATCAATACCATTCATCTTTACAAAGATGGGCCACTGCGCGTAGGCGCCGTCCGGCGCGGGTGCGCCGAGAATCTTGCCCTCCAAATCCTTGGGCTTCGAGATGCCGGATTTCTTGAGGGCGACGATTGCAAATGCCGGCGTGTTGTAGATCATCGCCACGGCCTTGACCTTGGCATTTTCGGGATTGTCGCGGAACTTGACCAACGAATTGATGTCGCCAAATGCCATTTCATATTGGCCAGTCGCGATGCGGTTAATGCTCTCCACCGAACCCGTGCCGGGGTCGATCGTTACATCGAGACCTTCGGCTTTGTAGAAGCCTTTCTCGATAGCGACGAGATAGGCAGCGGATGGGCCTTCGAAGCGCCAATCCAGCGCAAATTTCACGGCGGTTTGGGCGGCGACGGTTTGGGTGGCGACGGGGCTCGCAGACGCGAGTGCGGCCAGCATGAAGCTGGCAACCAGACGACGGCTCATGGACCCCTCCCAGGGCTCTGACGGAAATCCGCGTGTTGATGATTGCGGATGTTGCATAGGTCTTTGCATGCGGAGCCTGGACGCGGCAAGCGCACTGACGGCTAAGACTTTGGCAGAATGCCCGGGATTGCGGCATGTCGCGCCACAATTCTCATACCCCGCCTTGCGCCTTGCACCAGTTTGCGATTTCGGCGTGCGTCGCAAACCAACAGTCGCCTTTGGCCTTAGCGTGGCGGATCAGCTCTTCCACGATGAAAAAGCGCGAGCGATAGGTGATGATATGCGGGTGCATCGTTAGCAGAAACAACCCTCGCTCCTCCCACGCCCGATCCAGTTCGCGGCGAAAGATATCGAGCACATCGGGCGGCGGCGTGTAGGGGCGCGTGCCCTGCATGCGCAACATCATGAAATAGGGCGCGTCGTCCCGTATCCATTCGACGGGCAGCTCCACAATGCCGGTCGCCTCGCCGTTCTCCAGTAGCTCATAGGGCTCGTCATCGGCCATCAGGGACGAATCATACAGCAGGCCAAGCTCGCGCTGGATCTTGAGGGTCGCCGGTGAAAAATCCCACGACGGCGTGCGCATCCCAACGCAGCGCTTACCCGTTATCTTCTCAAGCGCATCGGCCGATCGGAAATGCAGGTCGCGCTCTGCCTCTTCCGGCAGCACAGAGTTCAATTCGTGGATCCAACCGTGCAAGCCGACTTCATGCCCCTCAGCCACCACGCGGCGCTGCTCATCTGGGTGAAGCAGAGCCGAGACAGCGGGCACAAAGAACGTCGCTTTGACGTCTTCCTTGGCGAGCAGTCTCAAAATCCGTGGAACACCGACGCGCGTGCCGTATTCGCCCTGCGACATGCGCCCGATAGATTTGCCGCCATCGCGAAGCTCATTGGTTTCATGATCGCTATCGAACGACAACGCCACCGCGCAGCGCGCGCCGCCGGGCCACGTCTTCGGCTTGAGCGATCGGCCCGCCCGAACCATAGCAACACGCTTGCGCCATTCCGGTTCTGGCCACTGCCAGGGCTCCAGCGGTTTATGATCCATGGCAAACTCCGCTACAAAGGCAGATGACAGGCAACCGCTTGAGCGGCGACATCGCCGACAAGCTGTGGTGCTTCGATCCGACATTTTGAGGCCACACGCGTGCAGCGCAAGTGGAAATGACAACCAGGCGGCGGCGAGAGGGGCGAGGGGAGTTCACCCTGGATCGGCTTGAAGGTCGCCAGATGCGCCTCATCCAGCCGCAGTTGCGGAACACTGTCGAGCAGCGCGCGCGTGTAAGGATGTCGCGGATGCGCGTACACAGCCTGCGTCGCGCCAGTCTCAACGATGCGTCCAAGGTACATGATCGCAACGCGATCCGAGACATGCCTGACGATACCGAGATCATGGCTGATAAACAGCATGGTCAACCCAAGTTCGCGGCGCAGTTGCAAAAACAGATTGATGATTTGCGCCTGGATCGAAACGTCGAGCGACGCAACCGGCTCGTCGCAAATGAGCAGATCCGGCTGCATGGCAAGGGCACGCGCAATCGCAACGCGTTGTCGTTGCCCGCCAGAGAACTGATGTGGAAAGCGTTGTGCGACATCGGGATCGAGACCGACCGCGGTCAGCCAGCGCGCGCCATAGGCGTCGGCTCCATCGCGGGTCACAAGACCATGGGCGAGCGGGCCTTCGAGCAGCGTTTCACCGATCCGCATACGCGGATCGAGGGACGCAAACGGATCCTGAAACACCATCTGCACCCGCGTCGTGGTCTTACGCGCGCGGCGGCCGATGCCGTCCATCACCGGCCTACCGTCGAGCAGAACCCGTCCGCCCGACGGCGGTAGAATTCCCGCAATGGCCCGACCGAGCGTCGATTTTCCACAACCAGATTCGCCGGCCAGTCCGAGCACCTCGCCCTTTTGGATGGAGAGACTGACATCGTCGACGGCATGCACCGTACGCGTCTCAACGGCGCTGCCGAACCGCGCCGCAATCTTGTCGCCGACGCTCAGCTGTGGCGCAAAGCGTTGGGACACATGATCAACGACAAGAAGGGGGTCACTCATGCAGCCACCTCCGCCCGCAGCGGATGATGACAGCGCACGGCGCGCGACCCACTGCGCACGATGTCGGGCGGAGTGGCACATTGTCCGCTTGCGTGGGCACAACGCGGCGCAAACGCACAACCGGATGGCAGCTTCAATAGCGACGGCGTCGTACCCGGGATCTGGCGCAGATCGTTGCCCGGCATCGCCGTTGACGGCAGCGAATCGAGCAGTCCCTGCGTGTAGGGATGCCGGGGTTGGCGCAACACCGTCGCAGCCGATCCCTCTTCGATAATCCGCCCTGCGTACATGACCAACAACCGGCTTGCGAGCGACGACACCGTCGCCAAATCATGGCTTATCCAGATCATCGCGGTGCCCAAAGATTTTGCGAGCCCTCTCATCTCAGCCAACACCTGCGCCTGGATCGAGACGTCCAGCGCCGTCGTGGGTTCGTCACACACAATCAGCTTCGGCCGGTTGAGTAGGGCAATGGCGATGGCCACGCGCTGGCGCATGCCGCCGGAGAACTGATGCGGATATGCATCAAGGCGCGCGCGTGCATCTGGAATACCAACCTGTGCCAGCACTTCGCTGGCCCGCGCGTTCGCTGCCGTCTCACTGAGTTTCTCATGCGCCGCCAGCGCCAAACGCATCTGCCGTCCTATGCTCAACACCGGATTGAGGGTCGTCGATGGGTCCTGAAACACCATTGCGATCTCGCGCCCGCGCATGGACCGCAACGCGGGCGTCGACAGGCCAACCAGTTCGCGGCCATTTAGCTTGACTGAGCCGCCAACAATCCTACCCGGCGCATCGATCAGCCCCAGGATCGAAAACCCGGTTACACTTTTACCAGAGCCAGATTCACCAACCAGCCCGACGATTTCGCCGTGGCCAACCGAGAACGAAATCCCGTCCACAGCCCTGACCACACCCGCCTTGGTAAAAAAGTGTGTAGAGAGATCACGAACCTCAAGCAGCGGCACGACATCTGATGGTGTCATCGGTGCAGCCTCGGGTTCAGCTGATCACGCACCTGATCGCCGACCAGATTGATTGCGACAATCAGGATGATTAACGCCACACCCGGATAAATCGAAATCCAATAGCGGCCCGAGAGCATGTACTGGAAGCCATTGGCGATCAACATCCCGAGTGAGGGCTCCGACACGGGCAGCCCAAGCCCCAGAAACGACAGCGTTGCCTCAAGCGCGATGGAATTTGCGACTTGCACCGTCGCAACCACGATCAGCGGCGGCAAGCAATTCGGCAGAATGTGCCGGAAAATAACCCGACGTGCCGGCAACGGCGTCGAGAGGGCCGCGGTCACGTAGTCCTTTGGCCGCTCAGATGCCGCGGCCCCATGCGCCGTGCGTGCAAAATAAGCATACTGCGCCGTCACGAGTGCCGCGATCAATTGCCACTTGCCCTGACCCAACACCGCCGCCAACACGAGCGCGAGCAGGATCGCCGGAAACGACAATTGCAGGTCGATGACGCGCATGATCAACGCCTCAATACGTCCACCAAAAAACGCCGCCATGGCGCCAAGCGACGCTCCAAGCGTGAACGCGATGGTCCCAGCGATGATGCCGATTTGCAGCGAAATGCGAAGGCCGTAAAGGATGGCTGACCAAACATCCCGCCCTTGTGCATCCGTGCCGAGCCAATGCGTGAAGCCGGCAGCACCAACGAAACCAGGCGGCCGCCTTGCATCGATCAGTGACAGCTTTGCCAGGTCATAGGGGTTTTGCGGCGCGATCAAAGGAGCGAACAAAGCCATCGATGTCACGAGCAGGACAACGCACAACGCTGCAACGGCTGAGTGGCTCTCACGGAAATCACCCCAGAAGCGCGCCAGATTTTCAAACCGCGGCATCATGATCTCCGCGTGCGCAGGCGCGGGTCAAGCGCCGCGTAAGCGACATCGACGAGCAGATTGATGAGGATGAACAGCAGCGCCACCAACATGAGGTAAGCGACCATCACCGGACGGTCGAGCGTCTGGATACTGTCGATGATCAGTTTGCCAACGCCGGGCCAGGAAAAGATCGTCTCCGTCACCACCGCGAAGGCAAGAGTTGAACCGAATTCCAACCCGAACACGGTGACGATGGGGATCGCGATCAGCCGCAGCACATGCCGCGTGAGGATCGTCCATTCGCTCTCGCCCGTCGCGCGCGCAAACTTTACCGTATCCGACAGCATCAACTCACGCGTGCCAGCGCGCGCTAGCCGCACCATCAACGCAAACTTGAACAAGGACAGGTTCACGGCCGGCAGCAGCAGATGCTTCCAGCCGTTGGCCGTCAGAAAGCTCCATTCGATCCCAAGTAGTGTGACGGTCTCACCGCGTCCGCCAGCCGGCAGAACACCCAACGATACGGCAAACGTAAAGATCAACACGAGGCCGATCCAAAACGTCGGTACTGAGAAGCCGAGGATCGACACAGCCATGATGGTCTTCGCGACCCAGCTGTCCGGTCGATAGCCCGCGTACATGCCAAGCGGGACGCCTAGGAACGTCGCCCCAATCACCGCCGCAAGCGTCAACTCCAAGGTCGCCGGCAGGCGCGAGAAAATCAGCTGCAGGACTGGCATGTTGTAAATAAACGAGCGACCAAAATCGCCAACGGCGAGCCGACGCAGGAAGTCCCAATATTGCTTCCAAAGCGGCTGGTCGAGCCCATAGGCCCGGATCGTCTGCTCCCTGATCTGCTGCGTTGCATCTGGTGAGATCAGCACATCAATCGGATTGCCGATGGCGAAGACACCGACGAACACCAACACAGAGATGACCATCATCACGACGAAGGCTTGCAGCATGCGCTGTAGTACAAAGCCTAGCATAGCCAGGCCCCGCAAGCCCAGGCCGTGCCAGTCCTGACTTTGCCAGCCCTGACTTTGCCAGTCCTGGCCGCGCGACAAATTCCTGCGTGCAACGCGGCAAACGTCATGGTGTCCCCCTCATCAACGAGAGACTACCTCGTCCCGCCTGTGGACGCCATCGACTTGCAGTGCATGGCTGTCAGATCGCCGTAGGTCTGGTCATCACCGGCGGATTTGTTGGGCGTAGTCGTCTGGAGCTGACCAATCGTCGACGAGATCGATGAACTCCTTGCGACCATCAACGTGGGTGATCGAAATGCCCCACCACTTCCGCTGGACGTCCTCGTAGTGCTCTTCAGGATCGTAGGTGGTGTCTGTCAGCTTTAATTCGTCGGCGTTCAAACGTCCGATCGCCCCAAGCACCGTAAACGACGTCACGATGACGTCGCGCCGCGTGACCACCTGCTGCACCTCGGCGTTGAGCAGTTCCTGCTGCGCGTTAAGCACGTCGAGCAGCGTGCGTTGGCCGACCTTCTCTTCTTCCCGCGTGCCTTCAAGCGCGATCCGTGCGGCCTCAACACCGGCTTTGTCGGACTGCATTTGTGCGCGCGAAGCCTGCAGGCGCGACCATGCCGTGACACCGAGTGCTTCAGTCTCTTTGCGGGCCTGCTCGATTTCCTGCAGTCGCGCCACGTGTTGGTGTTTGGCCGCCCGGACCCGCGCCTGGGTCTCGCCACCCTCATAGAGTGGCACGCTCAGACGGCCGGTGACGGAGGCCGTATCCTGCTCGTTGATCGACCGCGACGGGTTAAAGCGCTGGCCATAATTGGCCTCTACTTTGACCTCGGGCAGCAACTCGCCCCAGATCTTGTCGACCGCGTGCCGCGCAGAGCGCTCGCGATAGAGCGAAGATATGACGTTTGGATGCTCGCGCTCAGCAATACGGATGACATCTTCGACATTCATCGGCAGCAGTTTCGATGGTGGCTTCGGCTCGGACAAAGCATGCGGCGGGCGGCCGATCACACGCTCGTAAACGGCTCGGCTGGTGCGCAGGTTTGATTTCGCGGCATCGAGGTCTGATAGGGCGCGCGCACGCCGCGCCTGCGCCTGTGCCACGTCCGTACGTGTCACTTCGCGCACGGCCCGGCGCGCTTCAGCGGCCTGTAGATCCTGCGACAGAACCGACACGTTGTTTTCACGCAACCGCACCAGGGCTTGATCGCGCAGCACGTCCGCATAGGCGGTCACAGCTGCAAGCAGAATTTGCTGCTCGACGTTGCGCAGGTTTTCGCGGCCCGAGCGCACATCGGCTTCGGCCTGGCGGACGGTGTTGGTTGTGCGGTAGCCCGAGAAAACCGACTGTTCCGCTGTGACGCTATAGCCCCAGGTTTGGCCCGTGCCGTCGCTGGTGGATGCCGGGTTGGTGCGGATGAGCTGCCGGCCAGTGTCGGCATTCAGGGCAGCCCGCGGGCGAAATCCGCTTTTGGCCTGTGGCACGCTTTCGTCGGTCGCGCGCAGGCGGGCTCGTTCGGCATCGAGCTGAGGGTTGGTTGCATAGGCGAGTGCCAGGGCCTCACGCAGCGTTTCAGCCGAGGCTGGCGCAAGGGTCTGGAACGTAACGAGAGCTGCCAAGGAAACGCTGAGCGCCGCCCTGGCTGTCCCGATCGATCCGACTTGGTGCGCCAAACGCATCCGCTTATCCTCTACGGACGCTGCGGCCCGCTTGTCGCCGGACTAAGCGGTGAGTCGCTTACCGAAAGGTAAATGCGGGTGAGCGCGTGTTAACGCGTGTACCGATCCGCCCCTCACCGCCGGCCGAACAGGCGCTCGATATCGGCGAGCTTGAGCTCAATATATGTTGGGCGGCCGTGGTTGCATTGGCCGGAATGGGGCGTTGCTTCCATCTCGCGCAGCAGCGCGTTCATCTCGTCGGGTGTCAGTCGACGACCGGCGCGGACCGAGCCATGACAGGCCATCCGGGACGCCACCGCTTCGAGGCGGTCCTTCAACGCCGACCGCGTGTCGTCGGCGAGTAGCTCAGCCGCCAGGTCGCGAACCAGGCTCTTGACATCCGCATGTCCGAGCAGCGCGGGGGTCTCGCGCACAACCACCGCCTCACGGCCGAAGGCTTCAAGCACGAGGCCTAGTTCGGCCAGTTCATGTGAGGCATCGTCGAGGGCTGCCACTTCATCGGCCTCAAGCGAGACGGTCACCGGGATCAACAATCCCTGCCGCGCGATGCTGCCATTGGCGAGGGCCGCTTTCATGCGTTCGTAGACGAGACGCTCATGCGCTGCATGCTGATCAACGATCACGACTGCATCGTCCGTCTGGGCAATAATATAAGTCGCGTGCAACTGCGCGCGGGCAGCCCCGAGTGGTCGGCGCGTCAGTTCCGGCGGCGCCAAATCCGTCGCGGCGCGCGCGCTCGGGGCAAACAGAGCCTCAAGCGGCGCATGATACTGCTCGGCAAGACCGGACGTGATGTAACTGGTTTGTGTCGACTCTGGCCGCGATTGATAGTTAGGCGCCTGTGCTCCCATGCCCGCACGCGCGTCGCCCAAACTCCACGACTGTGAGGCTAACGACTGTGAGGCCAACGACTGTAAAGCCTGTAGCGGCGCATCTGGCGACATGGAGCCCGTGCCGTTAGCTGCCACCGCACCTGCCAGCACATCCAGCGTGCGCTGTCCGCCAAACGCCGAGGCACGGTGCCCAGCCGCCTCCAGCGCGTGACGTAACGCATTGATCATCAGACTGCGGACGGCACCGCCCTCGCGAAACCGCACCTCTGCCTTGGCCGGATGCACGTTAACATCCACCGCACGCGGATCGAGCGCCAGGAACAGCGCGAATATCGGATGTCGCCCCTTCGGGATCAGATCTCCATAGGCAGCCCTGACAGCGCCAAGCAGCAGCTTGTCACGCACCGGTCGGCCATTAACGAACAGGAATTGCAAGCCCGTGTCGTTGCGATGCAAGGTCGGCAGTGCCGCAAATCCCGTCAGCGTCAGGCCTTCCTTCGTCCGTTCGATGCGCAGCGCGTCCTCGATGAACTCGCGGCCCATGATCTTGCCAAGCCGCGCCAGATGCCCGTCCGGCGTCGCGCTCGTGCGCGGCAGCGATAGGGGCGCACGCTCGCCAGTGGTCAGTTCGAAGCCGATCTGCGGGTTTGCCATGGCGAGGCGTTTGACCACTTCGCCGATGGCCTGTGTTTCCGATCGCTCAGATTTAAGAAATTTGAGCCGCGCCGGTGTCGCCGAAAACAGCTCGCGCACTTCGACGATGGTGCCGACATTGACACCCGCCGGTCCGACTTCTCCTTTGGCGCCGCGATCGATGGTCAGCGCGTGCCCCGACGCGGACCCGCGCGGCCGAGATTGTAAGGTCAGATGCGCAATGGAGCCGATGGACGGCAACGCCTCACCGCGAAAACCGAGCGTGCGAATATCGAACAGGTCATCCTCAGCCAGTTTCGATGTCGCATGCCGCTCGACGGCCAATGCGAGATCGTCGGCGCTCATGCCGGAGCCGTCATCAACGACACGTAACAATGACAGCCCGCCAGCGATGGCAACCACCTCGATCTGGCGCGCACCGGCATCAATGGCGTTCTCGACCAGTTCCTTGATGACCGACGCCGGTCGCTCGATCACTTCGCCGGCGGCGATGCGATTGACGGTTTCAGCGGACAGTTGGCGGATCGGCATGCGTCAGCGTGCCTGCAATTTGCGGCGGAAGATCATCGCCGCAGGCATGCAGGCTTCCCGCGCTCGGCGCCAGTGTGGCGGCGGGGATATCCACCTGTTCGTGACAGCGGTCAGAACAGGAGCATAACTGCCGGGACTTTGTTGCGTGTCGGCTAAACACACAACGCGACTGCTGTGACCGGCCGGACATTACCAATCTGGCCTCAGCCAACCTCTGCGCTTCTCCGAATCGTGCCGTTGTGGCAGTCACACAACACGGCGCGGAGGTGGTCTATGAAGGCAACATTCGAACTGGAAGCGAACGAGCTGCACCTCGGCAACGGCCCCGTTGCTGGCATCGATGAAGCCGGGCGCGGACCGTGGGCCGGGCCGGTTGTCGCCGCAGCCGTCATCCTCGACCCCTGCCACATTCCGTCGGGCCTCGCTGATTCAAAAGCACTCGACCACAATGCTCGTGAAATGGTTTTCCCAAGGATTATCGACACAAGTCGCGTCGGCATTGGCATCGCAACCGTCGCGCGGATCGATCGCGACAACATCCTCAACGCGACGCTGTGGGCCATGAGCGAGGCGTTGAAGCAGTTGCTTGAAGATGAATTGGCACCGCCACGTTTGGCTTTAATAGACGGCAACAAGGCCCCGCGGTTGACCATCGCAAGCCGCACTGTTGTCAAAGGTGATGCCAAGTGCCTTTCTATCGCTGCTGCTTCCATCATTGCCAAGGTGACGCGAGACCGGCTCATGGTCCAACTCGGTGCCGACTATCCCCAGTATGGTTTTGAGCGCCACAAGGGCTATGGGACGCCCGAACATCAAGCTGCGATCGTTCGATTTGGCGTAACGTCCATCCACCGACGCTCTTTCAAGCCAGTCCAGCTGGCACTTCTACCGGTGTGACGATGTGGGGTGTGCAAAAAAGACCAGCGCGGTTTTTGCGCAGGTTCGCCCCATAACTTTAACGAATCGTCGGCAACCGAAATGCCTACCCACGCACCATAACGCGCTTGACGAAATTGAGGGCTTAACCTACCAGGATCGGAGCATTCGACCGGTTTAGCTTGGTTGCTATTCGTGCGGT
>JANNXS010000264.1:0-11380 GCA_031409695.1 Hyphomicrobiaceae bacterium | reverse complement strand
GCCATGATGGCGCTCAAAGGCGGCAACGCGATTATCATTGCCCCGCCACCGACCGCGTACAAGGCGACGGAGGCAACCGTTATTGCTATGCGCGCCGAGTTGAACAAGATCGGTCTGCCCGAGGATCTGGTGATTTTGCTGCCAGCGCCCGTGACGCGCGAAAATTCGCAGCGGCTGATGGAGCTTGCGGATCTCGTGGTTGCGACCGGCAGCCAGGCCAACGTCAAGGCCGCCTACAAGAGCGGCAAACCAGCGCTCGGTGTTGGTCTTGGGAATGTTCCCGTGATCATCGACGCCACAGCCGACCTCGACGACGCCGCCCACAAGATCATGCTGTCCAAATGCTTCGATCACGCGACCAGCTGTTCGTCAGAGAACGCTGTCATCATCGTCGATGCCATCTACGATAAAGCCGTCAAAGCGCTTGAAATGCAGGGCGCCTATATGGCCACCGGCGCGGAGCGGCAGCGCATCGTCGATCGCCTGTGGGTCGACGGCAAGCTCAACCGTGCCGTCATCGCACAAGGTCCGGACGCCCTCATTAAAGTTTTCGAACTTGGGCCAAAAGCTGCGGGCTGCAGGTTCGTGCTCGCCGAGGAAAACGGGATCGGCAATGCCTTTCCGCTGTCGGGCGAAAAGTTGTCACTGGTGCTGACGGTCTACCGCGCCAAGGATTTCAAAGACGCCAAGCGCATCACGACTGCGATCCTCGACTACCAGGGCAAGGGCCACTCCTGCGGCATCCACACCAAGGACGCGGCTCACGCGCGCGAGATCGCAGCCGACATCGACGTCGTGCGCGTGCTGGTCAACCAGGCGCACACGTTCGGCAATGGCGGCGGCTACGACAACGCGCTACCGTTCACGCTCACGATGGGTTGCGGCACCTGGCAGGGCAACGCCTTCTCAGACAATCTGAACTACAAAAACTTCATCAACATCACGCATCTCGTCATGACCATCCCGGAGGATCGTCCGAGCGAAGAGGATTTGTTTGGGGCTTACTTGAAGAAGTTTGGCAAATAGGACTTGGTCATGACTGTTCCCGATCGATCGTCCAGGCTTGTTGCACTCTCGACCGTCATTATTGGCTGTGGTGTACTTGGTTTTATTCTTTTTGCCGAACCTATGAATGCGTATCGCTCGTGGCGAAGTCAGACATGGCCCGTGGTTGATGGGCAATTGAGAGTTGCCAAACGCGTTGATGGTGAAACCCGACGCGGGGGACCGCTGCACATAGCTGAAACGCGGTACGCCTTCATCGTTGACGGTCGCACGTATGAGGGCAATCGCCGCAGTTTCGCTGACGAGAGCTATGGCACCAAGGAAGCGGCGGACGCGGTTCTCGCAAACTTGAGTGTCGGCCAGGTGGTCAAAGTCTACTATGACCCCCGGGCACCGTCTGAAGCCGTTCTTCAACCTGGCTCGATCTCGGGCGCGACAGTGCTTACTCTGTTAATATTTTTGCTGATAACCGCGGATGGTGTTCGCAATCTACGCACCGGAACGCCAACGCGAGCTGCGGGCAAGGTGAGCTAAGCAATCGCTTCAGATGATTTGGCGTGACCTCGTCGCAACGCCCTTTTGACCATTCCCCTGCTAAGACGCCTGACCGAACCGGCCAGGATCTATTCCCATGAAGCGCCTCTATGACTGGATGATGCGACTGGCGGCCGGCCCAAAAGCGCCACACGCACTGGCGGTCGTGTCGTTTGCGGAAAGCTCGTTCTTCCCGATCCCGCCAGATGTGATGCTGATCCCCATGGTGCTCGCCAACCGGGCCAAGGCCTGGTGGTACGCGACTTTGGCGACCATCTCGTCGGTCATCGGCGGCATCGCGGGCTATGCTATCGGCTACTACCTGTTCCAAGCCATCGGCGAGCCGATCCTAAAGCTTTACGGCCACGCAGATAGCTTCGGCACAGTCAAACAGCTGTTCCAGGATTGGGGCGTGTGGATCCTGATCGCCAAGGGCTGGACGCCGATCCCGTATAAGGTACTGACGATTTTTGCAGGCGTCGCGGAAATGGCGTTTATTCCATTCGTGCTGGCCAGCATCGTAACGCGATCCATGCGCTTCTATTTGGTGGCCGGTTTGCTGTACTTCTACGGTGAACCGATCCGAGCCTTCATTGAAAAGCGACTGACAGTGCTAACGACTGCCTTCGTGATCGTCCTGGTTGGCGCGTTCGTGGCAATCAGGTATCTCCCGCTCCTGTTCAAGTAAGCCCATCAAGGCAAAATCCCCGTGCGTTCCACAGCCAAACCCCAGACGTCCGAGCCCTATCGTTATGGCGCGGTGGCTCTCATGGGGGCACTCGCCGCTATTTTGCTGGCACTCGGTTTTGAGTACATCGGCGGTATGAAGCCGTGTCCGCTCTGTCTGCAGCAGCGATGGGCCTACTATCTCGCAATCCCGTCCTTGTTTGCCGGTCTGGTGCTGCTGTCGTCGGGCAAGCCAACGGCGGGCGGGCTGATCTTTTTGCTTGTCTCCATCGCTTTCCTGGTCAACGCTGGCCTCGGCACCTACCATGCCGGCATTGAATGGGGTTTTTGGCCAGGCCCCGAGACGTGCAGCGGGACGCTTCCAGCTCAGACAACCGGCGCCGGCTCGATTCTTGACCGTCTAAAAGGCAATCAGACCCCAATTCCACGCTGTGATGCAGCAGCTGGACGGTTTTTAGGGCTCTCTTTTCCCGGCTGGAACGTTATCGCTTCCCTGTTGCTGTGGATAACCTCGCAGTCAGCCGCCTTCGCGACGACCCGGATGCGCACATCCTAAATCTCGCAAAACACAAATCTTTACAATTTGTTAACCCGATTTTTGGGGCGCCAAAGCACGCCTAGAACAAAAATAGAATGAACGAAAGTCAAGCGTAATACCTCGATTTCTGCTCGATCACGCCTCTTTTGAGCCAGATTGTGACGGCAAAACAACTCTCATGACGGGCAACGAAGACGGAACTAGCCCGGAACCAGACTGGAACTGGAGCGAACGAAGCGCGGCCGAGAGAGCCAAGGTACGAGTACTCTCAGCCCACGACGGACATCCAGAGTTGAGCGTAAGCCCGAAGCCTTTTCTAGCCGCCGCCCTGTTGCGTTGTGGCGGCCAGCTCGGGAGTTCCAGTGTTGCGTCAGTTGCGTTCGGTTCAGTCGCGTTCGTTGCGTCGCCTCCCATGTCCAGTCGGATCGCGTTGCGTATCGATCCAACCTCTTCCGTTTTCGTTTGCGTCCAGTTCGGAAGATACACGGAACGTCCTTGTGCAGGCATTTCGTCGTCTCAGGCAGACTGCTCAGGCCACCAAGTCAAAGCGTTTGGCTGGGCCGTTCGCCGACAAAAGTACCAGTTCGCGTCGGTTGCGTTTGTTGCGTTTGTTGCGTCCTCAGTCGTCTTGGTTGCGTTGAGTGCGTGAAGTTTTTGAGTTCCGCGTCAGTATGTTGCGTCAGTGGTGTCGGTTGCGTTGGCGTCAGTCGAGTAAGTCGCGTCTCGTTCCAGTGTGCGTCGGTTGCGTGTGTTGTGTCGACTTCAGCTGTGTCGCCTCCAGTTGCGTCCGTCCGTCTTTGTTGCGTGACATGCGTCCACCCCTTGAGCGAGGCTCCCATGGCAAATCCAGTTGATCGTTCCACGGCGAACCCACTCGTCACAGTCGTGTCCCGTGCGTCTGTTGCTGCGCGTACCGAGTATCCGTTGCGTGATGTTGAGTTCGTTGCGTTGGGCGATGCGGCAGCTTCTGTGCTCCGCCTGCTCAAGACCAAAGTTGAAGCGTCAAACAGAACATGATCCGGTACAGTACCCTCCAAGGTGAATAACGTATTCGGGGATTTAGAGGAATTCGGGACGGCTTGCGGCCACGCCGCGCTGAACCGTACAGAAAGGCAGGCATACCGAGCGTTGCTATGCAATCAACTCGAGGCTCTACATTGCCAAGTGCTGCGTCGTGGAGCCTGAGCGCTTAGTGTGCCTGCCTTACCTTTCTTTCATCGCCCATACCGTTGTTCAACCGCGGAAGATCTGCCCGGCCCTCGTTCTCGGCCCATCGTATTCGGCCATGTCAGGGATCTCCCAATGAAAACCCAGTTTTCGAACCCAGCCCAGCAGTTCCCAGCCCAGTGGCAGCAGAACGTCGGCCTGGCCCGGCAGGCCTGTGCCCGCGTCTTCCGCGACGGTGGCACACCGGCCGAAGCGCTGCGTGTGTTTGGCTTGGTCGACACCGATGCGCCGCGTGACTGGGCCGTCGTCGTCGACCGCATCGCCGCCAGCCTCGGCGCGCAAGGTGCCGGACGCAAAGCCGCGTGATCGCAAGACAAGAAAACCTGGGCGAAATAGTCTGGGTCATCCGTCGACGGAACCGGTCGAGACAAAATTAGCATAGGCGTTCGCGCCGCGCCTCGATACTGTCCCACCCAAGCTGCCACGAGCAGCACGGGTGGGGACGACGCACATGACTGGCAAAGTAGCGACGGGCCAAATACCCGGCGGCATCAGCGACGGCCTCGATGCCGACACGCAAGCGCGCATCACGGAGTTGATTGAGGAAGACGAGGGTGCCACCAACAAGATGGGCGGCTGGCTCGGCCAGATGCTCATATGGGCCGCAGTCCTATCGTCGATCTTCCATATGTATTGCGCGGCGGCCGGGTCTTCGCTGTCGATCCCCGTGCCCGGCTGGATCACGCTCAACATACCCGTGTTCGGCTGGGCGCCGATCATCCCAACCTACATCCTCCGTCCGCTCCACGTCGCCATCATCATGGCGTTGGTGTTCCTGATGTTTCCGGCAGCCAAGCGCTTCCGGCATCGCATCATGGCGTGGGACTGGCTGTTTGCAGGTCTCAGCCTTGGGGTCGTTGGCTACATTCTCTGTGTCGACTACGTCATCCCAAGCGGCGATGACTTTGGTGAGCGCGCCATCCTGCCGACCAAACTCGACTTTGCCGTCGGGCTGGTGTTCCTGGCGCTCGTGCTTGAAGCCACGCGGCGCGCAACGGGCATCATCATGCCCTTGGTGTCGCTCGTGTTCGTTGCCTATGCGCTGTCGGGCAAGTATCTGCCCGCACCCTGGACCCACAAGGGCTACGATCTCGAACGCCTCGTCGGCTTCCTCTACATGAGCCTCGAAGGCGTCTACGGCACCACCGTCGAAGTCTCGTCGAGCCTGATCATTCTGTTCACGATTTATGGCGCGGTGCTGCAATATTCGGGGGCCGGCAAATTCTTCATCGACTTCTCGTTCGCGGCGATGGGCGGACGTCGCAACAGCGCAGGTCGTGCAGTCGTGTTGTCGTCGTTTTTGATGGGCGGGCCATCCGGCTCGGGCGTCGCGACGACCGTGACCATTGGCACCGTCGCCTACCCGATGCTCAAGAAGGCCGGTTATGAACGCAACGCGGCCGGCGGATTGCTGGCGGCCGGCGGTCTCGGCGCCATCATCTCCCCGCCTGTCCTCGGCGCGGCCGCGTTCCTGATCGCGGAATACCTCAAGATCTCGTACCTCGACGTGATCTGGATGGCCCTCATTCCGACCATTCTCTATTATTTTGCCATCCTGGTGATGGTCGAACTCGATGCGCGCAAATATGCAGGCGCGGGCGGCGCCAATGAACTCATGGTCGCCAAGGGTGAACTGTGGAGCATCACGAAGACCTATTGGTATCACTTCTCATCGCTGATCTCGATTATCGTCTTTATGCTGCTCGGTTTCTCGCCGGTCTTGTCCGTGTTCTGGGCGACGCTCCTCGCCGTGCTGGTCAGCTATGTGCGGCGTGACACGGCGTTGTCCGGCCCCAAATTGAAGCAGGCCTTCGCCGAGGGCACCAGCGGCGTTCTTAACGTGGCCGTCACCTGCGCCTGCGCCGGCATCATCGTTGGCGTCACGTCATTGACGGGCCTCGGCCAGCGCTTCGCTGACATCATCATCGGCTATGCCGCAGGCAACCTCGTGCTGACCGCAATCTTCACGGGGCTGATTGTGTGGGTGGTCGGCCTCGCAGTGCCAGTCACTGCGAGCTACATCATGTGCGTGGTCATCGCGGGCCCAGCGCTAATTAAACTCGGCGTGCCCGACTACGCAGCCCACATGTTCATCTTCTACTACGCTGTGCTTTCAGAGGTGTCACCGCCAACCGCTCTTTCACCGTTTGCGGCCGCAGCCATCACTGGCGGCTCGCCATACAAAACCACCCTGCAATCCTGGAAATATACTCTGCCCGCGTTCCTGACGCCGTTCGTGTTTGTGTGTGATCCGCAGGGCATTGGCCTGCTGTTGAAAGTGCCAGCGGGCGGCACCTGGTTCGATATTGTGGAAATTAGCATCGAAACCGCCGTCGGCATCGTCTTCCTCGGCCTGGCTTTCCAGGGCTGGTACATCAAAAAGTCGACCAAGCTTGAGGGCGTCCTGTTCGCCATAGCCGGCCTGTTGTTTGTGTTCCCGAGTATGCTCAGCGCGGTACTCAAGCCGCTCAGCGGCTTCGACATCAATCAGGCCATACCCCCGCTGAAGGCTGTCGGCGTCAACATGGGCATCAACGTACCCATTGGCTTGGCGCTCGGTATCGCGACGTTGCTGCTGCACCGGGCCCGGGTTGGGGCCAGCGCGGACAGATGATTGGCATAGTATGCCAATTCTGCTAGACTGGTAGTGAGCGCGAACAGGAGCGTCACATGCCAACCCGCAATGTCGTCATCACCGACCATCAAGCCGCGATGATTGACCAACTGGTCGAGAGCGGTCGCTATCAAAACGCCAGCGAGGTCCTGCGTGAGGGACTGCGGCTGGTCGAAACGCGGGCCAAGGAGGATGCGGCGAAGTTGAAGGCGCTGCGAACTGCACTCGACGAGGGGGTAGTGTCTCAGTTTGAAATTTGGCGCTCTTGACAGCCGTTAGACCGGTCGCCATCTCTGTGTTATGCTTAGCGCAAAGCAGGGGGCAAAGCGATGACGATGCATACGCGCACTGCGCTCGTTTGCGAGTGCGGGCACACTGGGCTAGTTCACACACGCGAGAACGACCAGCCATACAGTATCGAATGGGTTCGGCACGAACTAGAAGGCTTCACCGGCAATGGTGCCGATGAGAAGGACCGCGGCGATCTACTTCAGGTGATGAATCCGCGATGCCCAAAGTGCGGCCAGACTGGCAAGGTGACCTATGCCTAAAGGGCCCCAAGGCGAAAAGCGTCCCGCTGATGTCATCGGCAACGCCGTGAAGGTGATGAGGGTTGCAACTGGCGAAGAAGAAGAAGCCAAGGCTGACGACGGTAAGGATGCGGCGGCGGTCAGCCTTGGAAGACGTGGTGGTGCGGCGCGAGCCAAGGCATTGAGCGCAAAAAAACGGAAGACTATCGCTGAGACCGCCGCTCGTGCGAGATGGAAGCCTTAATCCAGCTTCTTGGGCTTCCTTGGAGCGCGTAGCTTTTTTTCCGCAATTGCCTTAGGCGGCGCCAGTCGTTTCTTGACAACAGAGATCGGCTCAGCAATCTTGATTTTCTCTGGCGGTGTACCGCCGGAGTTCAGAACCGTTTTCCTCAAATCTTTTCCAATTTCCTTGTTGCGCCTAATTGCTCTGGACTCATCTTTGATGCCTTCCTTTGCAAGGACATCAGCCGTCAGATTCATCTGAAACTCATGCATAGAAAGCTCCAACGCTCCGAAGTAGTCGAAAGGGTTGCCTCCCTCTGGGATACCTTTGTCACGGCGCACCTCTGCAGCTGATTTCGCATCGTAGATTCCTTGATAGCGGGCATCGTGAAAAATTGCCTGCTTCTGGTCTGGCACACCGGCCTTCTTCGCAGATTTGCTGACTTGCTTGAACGCGATTGTCACCTTTTCCCGCTCGTCGAGACGCTTTTCGTCGTCTGACTTGGCATCTTCAATCTCCATCCGCCGTGTCTGCACCGTGAAGTACGCCTGAGCTGCCGCGATCTGCGGTTTGCCGGGGTCCCCATTGAGTGCAATCAAATATGCGGCAGGGCGACTTAGAAAGTAGTCTCGTCCCTCGCGCTCAGCTCCTTGGCCGATCGGGAGCATTGCGGTGGTCTCAACGAAATGCTTGTTCGCATCCACTGAGACGCCCTCAAAGGCAGCCTTCGCGCGCGATATGGTATTCTCGAAATTACGCCAGTCTTGATATCCGAGCGTAGGCATAATTTCCCTTGCCAACCAATATGGTATGCCTTTTTTTGATACACGCTTTTGCTGCTCTAGTTGCTCCATTGTGGCAGTGTAAGTAGGGTCCAAGGGTAGGTCGGCAGGCATCGAGCACCTCATTTTTTGGCTTCTCATTTCGCGAATCTTACATCATGTTATCACATCATATCGGTGATCGCAAAGGAGGCACAACACCAATGACCGATCGACATCTTATAGAGCGCCGGATCAAGCAAAAAGAAAGGGAAATTCAACATCTTGAAGACAAACTGCGGGAGGCAAAGGGATATATTTCGGCGCTGAAGGATCTGATTGGGCTAGGTAGTCAATCTGATAAAAGTACCGTCGATATGGCTCGTGACATCATTTTTGAGCGTGGGCATGCCGTTCACATCACCGAATTGCTCGCTGCGATGGGGCGGGAAATAACTAGAGAAAATCGAGTGTCCCTGACAGGCGCTCTTTCCGCATATGCGCGGCGCGGCGACATTTTCAGAAGGGAAGGCCCGAATACGTTCGGGCTATTGAAACCGACTTCTTCGCCGAAGGCGAACCCACGGGCGGCGTCCACGGAGCCGCCCGACAACTTTGGAGAGCTATCTGATGCCGGTTTAAAATCGAAAGCCAAGGACGATGCTTGACGACAAGCATAAAAGTTCACATATTGGAGCCATGAACAGGCTCCCCATCACCAAACGCGTCCAAATCCTCTCGATGCTCTGCGAAGGATCGTCCATGCGGTCGATCTCGCGGGTGTGCGACGTGTCGATCAACACAGTCGGCAAAATCCTCGCGGACGCTGGCAAGGTCTGCATGACCTTCCATGATGAGAAGGTCCGCAATGTGCGCTCCAAAAGGGTGCAGGTTGATGAAATCTGGTCGTTCTGCGCTGCAAAGCAGAAGAACGTGCCCAGCATGAAGAAGCCGATCGAAGGCGCGGGTGACGTGTGGACATGGACGGCCCTCGATGCCGATAGCAAGCTGATCGTTCAGTGGTTTGTTGGTGATCGTAGCGGCGAGACAGCCAAGTTCTTCATTGACGATCTCAAGTCACGCCTCGCAACCCGCGTGCAACTGACCAGTGACGGCCACAAAGCCTACTTGGAGGCCGTCGAAGGAGCATTTGGTGCCGATGTTGACTATGCCATGCTGCAGAAGATTTACGGCGCAACGGTCGAAGGACAGAAGCGCTACAGCCCAGCCGAATGCATTGGGATCACCACCAAGGTGATCGAAGGCGAGCCTGATCCGAAGCATATCAGCACGAGCTATGTTGAGCGTTCGAACCTGACGCTCCGCATGCACAACCGCCGCTTCACACGGTTGACGAACGCGTTCTCAAAGAAGTTCGAAAGCCACGTTCACATGATCGCGCTCTATACCGTCTGGTATAATTGGGTGCGGATCCATAAGACGCTAAAGGTCACCCCGGCTATGGCCGCGGGCTTGACGAATAAGCTGATGGGCATGGAAGACGTGGTTGGGCTGCTTGATGCGGTTGCACCAAAGCCCGGTCGGCCTGCAACCTACAAAAAGCGCAGCGAAGAAATTTCAAACTGAGACACTACCGACGAGGGTATCGCCTTTTCAGAGCGCGGCGAGTATGTCACGTTCGACGACCATAAAAAACTCGGTGCATATCTGACCGAGATCGGTGAGGCGGCCATCGCTAAAGCGGCGAAGCGCTGAAATGCCGAAATGGCGAATCACCGTATTGGAAGGCGCAAAGCGAGACTTTGCTCGCGCAATCGAACGAAGTGCCACCGACTTCGGCGCACGCCAAGCCCGCACTAACCTAGTGACACTTGATCGCGCCATTGCGGCATTGTGCGATGGACCTGACCTACCCGGAAGCATGGATCAGGGCCACATGCGAAAGGGTCTGCGAAGTCTGCACGTCGCCCGGCGAGGTCGCCGTGGACGACACGTGTTGTTTTTCCGAGTGATACGTCCACTTGAGATCGAAGTCGTCCGCATCCTTCACGATGCCATGGACTTCGGCGCACACCTTAAGGCAAACGACTAAACGAACGAGAGGCGCACGTGACGGGACTTCGCGACACCATGATCCAAGCCGGCCCAGGCGGGCTCGCGGTGGCAGGCTATGCCATCGGTCTTGCCTTTGGTGCGATCGTCACGTGGACGAACTTCTGCACCATGGGCTCGATCTCGGATTTCATGACCTTTGGCGATTGGCGGCGGTTTCGCGCCTGGATCCTTGCCGCAGCGACAGCGATTCTCGGGGCGCAATCCCTGCAGGCTCTCGGCGTCGTCGATCTCGGTCAATCCATGTATCTCGGCGCGAATTTGAACTGGTTCGGCCACATCGTCGGCGGACTGATGTTCGGCTTCGGTATGGTGCTGGCTGGCGGCTGCGCGAGCAAGAACCTCGCCCGTGCAGGGGGCGGTGATTTGCGCGCGCTGATCACGCTTATCATCGTCGGTATGGCAGCCTTCATGGCCATCGGCGGCATCTTTGGGCCTGGTCGCGCGATACTCGAGCAATGGACATCTGTCGACTTAAAGCCCCTCGGCGTTACGTCGCAAAGTCTTGGTGGATTGCTGGCTCAACGGACTGGGGTCGCGGCCGCCAAGCTCGATATTGTCATCGGCGGACTGATCGTCATCGCAGCGTTCGCTTGTTGCTTCGGCAACAAAGCCTTCCGCACATCGCCCGTGCACATCCTGTCGGGTCTCGGCGTCGGTTTGTGCGTTGTCGCGGGATGGGCTGTGACCGGCCTTGGCTTCGACGAACTGGCGAGCAAACCAACGCAACCCATCTCGCTCACGTTCGTGCGGCCGACCGGCGATGCACTTGACTGGCTGCAGCGCTTCACCGCTGGGCGCGTTCCAGGCTTCGGCGTGGCAACCGTGTTCGGCGCGCTATCGGGCGCACTGCTGGCGTCACTTGCCATGGGCCGCTTCCGGGTGAGCAGCTATTCGGACGCGAAAGACGCCCGGCGCAACCTAGGCGGCGCACTGTTGATGGGTGTTGGCGGCGTTCTCGCGCTTGGCTGCACGGTCGGGCAGGGCGTCACCGGCATCTCGACCCTCGCCGTTGGTTCATTCCTCACTTTCGCCGCGATTGTTGTCGGCGGCATGCAAGGTATGAAGCATATGGAACGGGTTATGTTGGCTGAGTAGAACCAGTCGTCCGATCAGACTGGTGTGACGGTCAGAGTGCACTCTAACAGGAGCTTTGGGTGACGGACGGCATGGTTGAGTGGCAGATTA
>JANNXS010000263.1:0-10302 GCA_031409695.1 Hyphomicrobiaceae bacterium | reverse complement strand
CGGGCTGAAGTTGATCGCGAATTTTTTGCAATGGCGTCCGTAACCCGAGCGCCCTCCTTGTACCGCCCGTTTGACCCGCGCCCGTTTTGACCCGCACCCCTTTTGACATCGAGCGGTTGCCCGCTGTGCGCCTGCAACGTCAGCGCTACGACGTGCCGTCGGCGCCTGCGGTCCCGCGGCTGGTCCCGCTGGGCTATCATCTGCTATGATCGCGCACGCATTCTGTGGACCTGCTGCGCGATGACCATGATTCCAGACTTTACAACGATCGCACTGGCTGGATCGGCCCGCGCGCCGAAGACGCAGAGCGAACCTACGCCTATGCTGTCCACCGCAACACCCGAAGGCATTGCCATCAAGCCGCTCTATACGGCGGCCGACATTGCGGGCCTCGACTTTATCGACGGTTATCCGGGTATCGCGCCCTTCGTACGTGGGCCCTACCCAACCATGTATGCGACGCAACCCTGGACCATCCGCCAGTACGCGGGCTTCTCTACGGCCGAGGACAGCAACGCCTTTTACCGCCGAAACATCGCTGCTGGCCAGAAGGGCCTATCTGTCGCCTTCGATCTCGCCACCCACCGTGGCTATGACAGTGATCATCCCCGCGTCACCGGCGATGTCGGCATGGCCGGCGTCGCAATTGATAGCATCCTGGATATGCGCACGCTGTTCGATGGCATCGACCTCTCGCAGATGTCGGTGTCCATGACCATGAACGGCGCCGTCTTACCGATCCTGGCGCTTTTCATCATCGCGGGCGAGGAGCAGGGCGTTGGACCCGAAAAATTATCCGGCACCATTCAGAATGACATTCTGAAAGAGTTCATGGTGCGCAACACCTATATCTATCCGCCAAGCCCCAGCATGCGCATCATCTCAGATATTTTTGCCTATACCTCAACGAAAATGCCGAAATTCAATTCAATCTCGATTTCCGGCTATCACATGCAAGAGGCCGGCGCGACGGCAGATCTGGAGCTTGCATACACGCTCGCCGACGGCGTCGAGTATGCGCGCGCGGGCGTCGCGGCCGGGATGGACATCGACAGTTTCGCGCCGCGCCTGTCGTTCTTCTGGGCTATCGGCATGAACTTCTTTATGGAGATCGCCAAGATGCGGGCCGCCCGCCTGCTGTGGGCGACGCTGATCAGACAAGAGTTCAAGCCAAAGGACGACCGCTCGCTCTCGCTGCGCACACACTCGCAAACGTCGGGTTGGTCGCTGACCGCACAAGACCCGTTCAACAACGTCGCGCGCACCTGCATCGAGGCGATGGCTGCAACCCAAGGCCATACGCAATCGCTGCACACCAACGCGCTTGATGAAGCCATCGCGCTGCCAACGGATTTCTCGGCCCGCATTGCCCGCAACACCCAGCTGTTTCTGCAGCAGGAGAGCGGCACCTGCCGCGTCGCCGACCCCTGGGGCGGGAGCTATTACGTCGAGCGGCTGACGCATGATCTCGCAGCGCGCGCGCTGAAGCATATCGAGGAGGTCGCGAGCCTCGGCGGCATGGCAAAGGCGATCGCAGCCGGCATTCCAAAGTTGCGTATTGAGGAAGCCGCCGCACGCACGCAGGCGCGCATCGACAGCGGTCGACAGACGATTGTTGGCGTCAACAAGTTCAAGCTCGCGCACGAAACGCCCATGGACGTGCTCAAGGTCGACAACAAGCGCGTGCGCGGCCAGCAACTGGCGAAACTCGCGCGCCTCAAGGCCGAGCGGAACCCGGCCGACACACAGGCGGCCTTGCAGGCGTTAACCGATGGCGCGCGGGGCAACGGCAATTTGCTCGACCTGGCTGTGAAAGCGGCGCGCGCCAAGGCAACCGTCGGTGAGATCTCTGATGCGCTTGAGGCTGTGTTCGGCCGCCATCGCGCAGAAATCCGATCGGTCTCGGGCGTTTATCGATCGGAGGCATCCGCTATGAGCAAGGATCTCGACGTTGTCCGCGCGCTGGTCATGGCGTTTGAAAAGAACGACGGTCGCCGCCCGCGCATTCTCATCGCGAAAATGGGGCAAGACGGCCACGACCGCGGGCAGAAGGTAATCGCGACCGCATTCGCGGATCTGGGCTTCGACGTCGACATTGGCCCGTTGTTCGCAACGCCTGACGAGGCCGCGCGCCAGGCCGTCGAGAACGACGTGCACATTATCGGTGTATCCTCGCTCGCCGCGGGCCATCTGACTCTGGTCCCGGAACTGCGCGCCGCGCTGACCGCGGAGGGACGCGGCGATATCATGATTGTCGTCGGCGGCGTCATTCCACCGACGGACTATGCGGCACTCTATGCGGCGGGCGCGAAAGCTGTTTTCGGGCCGGGCACGAACATCCCGGCAGCTGCGGCAGATTTGCTGCGCAAGCTCGACGTCGCATTGGGCTACGCCAAAGCACAGGCGGCCGAGTAACACCCAAAACCGCAACTACGTGCCTCTTATTCGGCCTTTGCGGCGGCTTTTTCCGGGATGGCATAACCACCACTTGGCACCTTGACCACGTCCATGGCTGTCGACTTGGTGCGCGCATTCTGCTCGGAGATGTTTTGACGTTTGACCCCCTCCTTCTGACGCAAGGTCAGCACGATGGCGCCGATCATTGCGACAAGCAGGATCAGGCCAGCGCCCTGAAACAGGTAGACGTATTTGGTGTAGATAATCTGCCCGAGCGCCTGGGTGTTGGTGATCCCAACCGGCATCGGCGCGCCAGCGGGAGCGAGCCCCTTGAACGCTGCGGGGGCCCAAAGTTTTGACGCCACCACAAGGATGATTTCGCCAGCCACAATCGCGCCGACCAGCGCCCCGAGCGGCGCATTCTTCATGTAACCGGCTCGGAGTTCGGCGAAATCAACATCCAGCATCATGACGACGAACAGGAACAGTACAGCCACTGCGCCGACGTAGACCACGACCAGAATCATGGCCAGGAATTCGGCGCCCAGAAGGACGAATAGGCCCGCCGCGTTAAAGAACGCCAGGATCAACCACAACACCGCATGCACAGGATTTTTGGCCGAAATGACCATAAACGCCGATGCCACAGTGATGGCGGCAAAGATGTAAAAGAAGGCGGCGGCGAGGGTCATGTTGGGCTTTGACACTTATTTGGCGAGGAACCGGAAAAGGAAACCAAGCACGGCTATGATGGCCAACGCGATCCCCAAACCGACTTGCAAAGTTTGTCTTTGTGAACGCTCAAACAACTTTTCCACGAGCTCGATTTGCGTGTCCATGCGCGCGACGAGTTTCGTCTCGACATCTTTGACGTCCCGTCGAATGTTGGCGTCGCCGGTCTCCATATCCCTGCGCAAAGTCGCGATGTCGGATTGGACGTCCTTGCGCAGTGTCGCGATGTCCGTTTGAACGTCCTTGCGCAGTGTGGCGATGTCAGCCTGGAGGTCGTTGCGGACTTCAACGAGGTCTCGTTTCGAAGCAAGCGTCTCAGTCACCGTTTCAACCATCAAATCGGCAACGGCTTCCGCCTGCTGAACGGGCATCCCTGCCGCGGTCATCTTCTTAACGATCACATGTGTGTTCAACATACTCGCTTTCTACCACGTTCCCCGTCCGTTGCCCACCCACTGCAACGGGCAGGCGAATTACCGATACGACGCATCCGCCTTCAAGTTGGCTGCGATCTCGCGCTCCCAACGGTCGCCGTTGGCGAGCAGGCGGTCCTTGTCGTAGTACAGTTCTTCTCGGGTTTCGGTCGCGAATTCAAAGTTGGGGCCTTCAACGATCGCGTCGACAGGGCAGGCCTCCTGGCACAGGCCGCAGTAGATACATTTGACCATGTCAATGTCGTAGCGGGTCGTACGACGCGTGCCGTCATTGCGGCGCGGGCCAGCCTCAATGGTGATCGCCTGCGCCGGGCAAACCGCCTCGCACAACTTGCAGGCGATGCAGCGTTCTTCGCCGTTCGGATAGCGACGCAAGGCATGCTCACCCCGAAACCGTGGAGAAAGCGGGCCCTTTTCGAACGGATAGTTCAGCGTTTTTTTAGGCGCAAAAAAATACCGCATACTCAACCCGAATGCCGCGATGAACTCGGTCAGAAAAAGCGATTTGATGCCCGAAGCGATGCTCATAGTTCAGATCCTAACACCGAGCAGATTGACGATCATCAGCACACCAAAACTCACCGCGGCTAGAGCAATAACCCCGCCGATCAGCCGCAACTTCACGGCCGTGTTCGCACGCCCGACGATGACGAGGTTCTGAACGCCGGACAGTACGAGCAGCACGCTCGCAATCCACTGCATCAATTTTGGATCGATTGCCATTGTCGCCCTCAACTTGGTGTCCCCGGCCTGTCGTCTTCCGCATAACGTTCTCAGCCCAAATTCTTCAGACGCGCGCGGTGCGCCTAACACAATCCATAGCGGCCCATGGTACGGATGATTCGTCAGTCCGCGCACATCCAACCTTACGTCAGATCAGACGAACGAGCCGAGAAAGCAACATCGCGCCGCCGAGCAAAAAGGCGACGCCGCAGAATGTGATCAGTGTGCGTGCCCGCTCTGGCAGCTGGGTCATCATCCGCCCAAGCCCGATATCGACGCAGCCGACCACGATGAACAGCAGCCCGAGTTGGATGTTTACATCGCTGAAATCCATCTTTCACCCCACCCATGGCCCAAACTGTAGCCAAGCTGCCGTCAACACCACCATCACCAACGATAGCGGCAGAAACACTTTCCAGCCTAAGCGCATAAGTTGATCGTAGCGGTAGCGCGGCACGAACGCCTTCACCATTGCAAACATGAAGAACACAAACACAATCTTAGCGATGAACCAGATCGGACCTGGAATCCAGGTGAACGGCGCCACCGACACCGGCGGCAGCCAGCCGCCAAGAAACAGGATCGTTGTCAGCGCACACATGGTGACGATGGCCACGTATTCGCCCAGCATAAACAGCAAATAGGGCGTCGATGAGTATTCGACCATGAAACCGGCGACGAGTTCCGACTCGGCCTCGGGCAAGTCGAACGGAGGGCGGTTCGTCTCGGCCAGGGCCGAGATGAAGAAGATGACAAACATTGGGAAGAGCGGCAACCAGTGCCAGTCGAGAAGCGACGGGCCGAGCCCGAGCCGTGTCCCTATGCCGGAAGCCTGCGCTTCAATGATTTTGCTCATGTTGAGCGAACCAACGCAGAGCAGCACAGTGACGATCACAAAGCCGATGGAGACCTCATAGGACACCATCTGGGCCGCTGAACGAAGGCTGCCGAGAAACGGGTACTTCGAGTTGGACGCCCAGCCGCCCATGATGACGCCGTACACGCCCAGTGATGAGATGGCGAAAATATAGAGGATACCAACGTTGATGTTCGAAATCGCGAGACCGGCGCCAATCGGAATGACGGCCCAGGCCGCGAGTGCAAGAATGGCCGTTACGAGTGGCGCAAGCAGGAACACACCCTTGTCCGCCCCGGCTGGTATAAGCGGTTCCTTAAGCGCAAACTTCAGCAAGTCGGCAAAGGACTGTAGCAGGCCGAAGGGGCCAACGACGTTGGGCCCACGGCGCAACTGCACCGCGGCCCAGACCTTGCGGTCCATCAGCAGCAGATAGGCGACAACGAGGAGCAAGCCGCCGAGCAGCAGGAAACTTACGCCAACGTAAAAGCCGAGCCACAGGATGGCGGCGCCCCATTCAGCCCAGAAGGCTTGCAGTGATGACATCATCGCCGAGTCACTCCGCCGCCTGCTTGACGCCACTCGTCTGCGCTTTCAAGACCGAGAGCTCGGCCATGATAGCGGACGCGCGCGAGATGGGATTGCTCAAATAATAGTCCATCACAGTGGCCCTGAATGGCACACTCGTCAGTGAGCCGACAGCAGAAACGAGGCCGCGAACGCCCGACGAATCAGCCGTTGTCACTGAACCAAGGCGCGCCAGCTGCGGCGCCGCCTTGTACATTTCTACGCGCAAAGCGGCCAGTGTATCAAACGGCAGTGTGTGGCCAACTTCGGCTGATAGCGCGCGAAGAATAGACCAATCCTCTTTGGCTTCACCTGGTGCAAAGGCGGCCTTGGCCGTCGTTTGCGCCCGGCCTTCGAGGTTGACATAAGTCGCGCTTTTTTCCGTGTAGGCCGCACCCGGCAGGATAACATCGGCACGCATGGCACCGGCGTCGCCGTGGCTGCCCTGGTAGACGACGAAGGCCTTACCAAGCTGCTTCATGTCAAAGTCATCGGCGCCAAGCAGGTAGACGACCTCGGCCCCCGTCAGGCAGTCCATGCCTTTCGGTGCGACCAAACCCAGATCGAGACCGGCGACGCGGGAGGCGGCGGTGTGGATAACGTTGAAGCCATTCCAGCCGTCTTTGATGCAACCGAGAGCGAGCGCCGCCTTTGCGGCCGTGCCAAGCAGCGAGGCACCATCAGCGCGGGCGTACGCCCCAGGCCCAACAATCAGCATCGGCTTCTGCTTATGCGCAGGTGCATGATCGATGAATTTCGCCAGCGCCTCAGGTCCGTTGCCCAGATGCGTGTACTCGTAGCCAAGATCGACCTGTTCACCGATCACGCCAACGAGCAGCCCTCCCTGACGCAAACGCTTCCTAATCCGCGCGTTCAGGATCGGCGCCTCAAGGCGCGGGTTTGAGCCGACAATCATGATTGCATCGGCTTGATCGATCCCCGCGATCGTGGCGTTGAAAAGGTAGCTTGCGCGGCCAAACTTGGGATCCAGTTTCGCGCCGTCCTGACGGCACTCGACATTGGGCGAACCCAACATGTTGAACAGCGATTTGAGCGCGAACATCTCCTCGGCGCCAGCAAGATCACCAACGATCCCAACGATGCGCGATGAGTTCGCAGCCTTCATGCGTTCCGCAACGAAGGACAGCGCCTCAGTCCAAGTGGCCGGTTGCAGTTTGCCATTGCGGCGCACGTAGGGCCGATCCAGGCGTTGCGTGCGCAGGCCATCTGCCACGTGGCGCGCCTTGTCGGAGATCCACTCCTCGTTGATCGCGTCGTTGTTGCGCGGCAGCACGCGCATGACCTCTCGCCCGCGCACATCGACCCGGATATTGGAGCCAACAGCATCCATGACATCGATCGATTCGTGTTTGGTCATTTCCCAGGGGCGCGCATTGAACGCCCAGGGCCGGTGTGTGAGGGCCCCGACCGGACAGATATCGACGACGTTGGCCGACAACTCCGACATCATGCCCTTCTCAAGGTACGTGGTGATTTCCATGTCCTCGCCGCGGCCGATAGCACCGAGTTCTTCGACGCCGGCCACTTCGGTCATAAACCGGACGCAGCGCGTGCACTGTATGCAGCGCGTCATCATCGTTTTGATCAGCGGCCCGAGGTTCTTTTCCTCAATGGCCCGCTTGTTTTCGTCGTAGCGAGTGCCGCCGCGGCCAAAACTCATGGCTTGGTCCTGCAGATCACACTCGCCAGCCTGGTCGCAGATCGGACAATCCAGGGGATGGTTGATGAGCAGAAACTCCATCACCCCCTCGCGCGCCTTCTTGGTCACAGCGGACTGGGTGTTGATCACCCACGGGGTGCCATCCTTTTTGGGCGGCAAGTCATTCACGCCCAGCGCACAGGACGCCTGCGGCTTGGGCATCCCCACAACTTCGACGAGGCACATGCGGCAATTGCCAGCGATGGAGAGACGCTCGTGGTAGCAGAAACGCGGGATAGAAATGCCAATTTGCTCGCAGGCTTGAATCAGTGTCAGGCCGTCTTCGACCTCGACCTCCCGGCCGTCGATAATGAGCTTTTTCGACATCCGACTTAGCCCCAAGCTGCTTTAGCGCACACCGCACGGGTCCCGGTGCTGACCTGAACCACACACGAACCATGTCGCCATTCCGCCGACTTAGCGTCTACAATGGTCACACGGGCAATGCCAGTGCGACACTTGCGGGAGCCGGGGGAAACGATGAAGGGTGGGGTAACAGTCTATTCCAGCCCCAGTCGGCGGCGCTCGGCGGCGAGTTCGGCCTCGTCCCAATAGCCGATGATGATGCCGGCGCGGACTTGGGCATTGAGGTGGGCATAGCTGGTGATGCGCGCGTCCGGCATCGTGACGGCATTGTGGCCGGTCAGGGACCAATGCACCAGCGCATCCGTGAGGCGGCGGCGCACGTCGGCATAGGCGGGGTTTGGCCCGAGGTCGACGAGTTCCTGCGGGTCCGCCTCAAGATCGAACAGCATCGGACCATAGCCGACGGCGTGCATCATTTTATAGCGTTTGTCGGTCACCATAAACAGCCGACAGTCGCGCAGCGGCTGGTCGAGCGTCACGCGCGGCGTCTGCATGGCATAGTCGTACTCTGAGAACGCAAACTCGCGCCATGTCGGCGGAGCCTCGCCGCGCAGCAATGGCGCCAGCGATCGGCCCTCAAGAATATGCGCTGGCGGCGTCCCGCCAAAGTATTCAAGGAACGTCGGCGCGAGATCAATCGCCTCGACCAGGGCATCGGACACCATTCCGCGAGTTGCATCTCCCGCTGGCGTCGGGTCGTAAATGATCAGCGGCACACGCACGCTGCAGTCGTGAAACAGGTCTTTTTCACCCATCCAGTGGTCACCGAGATAGTCGCCGTGGTCCGACGTGAAGACGATCATCGTCGTCTCAGCGAGACCCTCGGCCTCAAGAAACGCGAACAGGCGGCCGAGGTTGTCATCAATCTGCTTGATCAGCCCCATATAGGCGGGAATGACAGTCTCCCGCACACCTTGTTGCGAAAAGTTCGCCGACACACGCATGTCCATGAACGCTTTGAACACGGGGTGCGCGTTGGCGCGTTCATCCTCGCTTCGGACGACGGGCGCAATGGGCGCGCCCTTGTACATGCTCGCATAGGGCTCCGGTGCGATGTAGGGCCAGTGCGGCTTGATCAGCGACAAATGCAGACACCACGGGCGCGGATCAGCTTTGGCTTCGCGCATAAAATCCATCGCGCGGCGCGTCATGTAGGGCGTCTCGGAGTGTTCGTCGGGCACCCGCGCCGCCTTGTCAGCATGCACCATCAGCCAGCCGTTCTGCAGGCGTCCGTCCATGTCCTCGCCGGAATTGGCCCACTGCTCCCAGGGGTTGGCGGCATCAAAGCCCTGCTGGCGCAGGTAGGCATCATAGGCCGGTCGCGGGCGGTTATCCGGGTGCAGACCATCGTCGCGCTCGTAGGGCTCAAAACCGCATTGCGAGACATGCACGCCAATGACCGACTTCGGATCGATGCCAAGGCGTGCGAGGCCCTCCTGGTCGGCCGTCATGTGCGTCTTGCCGACCAGCACGTTGCGCACGCCGATGGCCTTCAGGTGGTCACCCATCGTCAGTTCGCCAACCCGCAGCGGCCAGCCGTTCCAGTGTGAACCGTGGCGGCTCATGTAGCGCCCCGTATAGGTGCTCATGCGCGACGGGCCACAGATCGGCGATTGCACGTAGGCCCGCGTAAAGCGCACGCCCCGCGCCGCGAGGCTGTCGATGTGCGGGGTCTGTAACGTTGGATGACCGTAGCAACTCAGGTAGTCAAACCGGAGCTGGTCGCACATGATAAATAGGACGTTCTTGGTCGGCGTCATGTGTTTGGCCGTTCAGCCTGGGGTTCAAGCCGCGAAATAACCGCCATCAATGATCTGGCTCGCGCCGGTCATGAACGAGGCCCGATCGGAAAGCATCCAGACCACCGCTTCGGCAATCTCTTCAGCGACGCCGAGGCGGTTCATCGGCACCTTGGACATCAGCTGATCATAGCGCTGAGCCATGGTCGGGTCCGTCATGGGCGTTTTGACATAGCCAGGGTTGACGCAGTTCACGCGGATGTTGTCTGCCGCATATTCCAGCGCCGCAGTCTTGGTGAGGCCAACCACGCCATGCTTGGCCGCCACATAGTTGCTCGCACTTGCCAAGCCCACCAAACCCGCGATCGAGGACGTGTTGACGATCGAACCGCCGCGGGGATCGCCCCCCTGCGCAAACATCTGGATGATCTCGTGCTTCATACACAGGAACACGCCTGTGAGGTTGATGGCCAGCATGTCGTCAAATGAGGCCCGCGTCATCTCGTGGGTGCGCTGACCGGCTGGGCCGACATCGCGTGGCGAGATGCCAGCGTTGTTGAAAGCGCAATCGAGCCGCCCGAAGCTTGCGACGCACCGTGCCACCATCGCGACAACGTCAGCCTCCTTTGCGACATCGCCTCCAATAGCAATGGCCTGCCCACCCGCCGAATTGATCAAGGCGCTCGTCACCGGGGGCGCGTCAGGCATAGGTCGGGCAACGGCGCTTGCCATGGCGCGGGAAGGCGCGCGCGTCGCCGTTGCAGATCG
>JANNXS010000262.1:0-1853 GCA_031409695.1 Hyphomicrobiaceae bacterium | reverse complement strand
GCGCGTGTTGTCGCTCGCAACCAGAACTGGAATTCCGGCCGCATCGAGTTCGTGCACCGGCGTAACACCACGCCAGCGTGGCGTGCGGCCCTGAGTGCGATCCTGCAGATACATATTGCACATGGGCAGCGACACGACCGCGATGCGTGCTTCACCCAGCCGCTCGATGACGCGGGTGCGGTCTGCGTCGCTTTGCAAGGCCAGTGAACAGCAGTGCCCGGCGACAATGCGGCCCTTAAACTTCATCCGCAGCGCCGAAAGTGCGATCCGCTCCAGTGTGCGTGCATGCGCGCTGTCGCTCTCATCGACATGAAAATCGAGATCGAGGCCATGGGCATCGGCGGCTTGCATGGCGCGATCCAGCGCGCGGTCGAGCTTGTTGCTCGGCGGCTCGCCCATGAACGTCAACCCGCCGATGCTGCCGCCATGTTTGGCAACCGTCTCGACGATGGTTTTAAACTGTGCCTCATCGTCGATCGCCCACTCGATTGGGAACAAGGCCGCAGCCTGCAAGGCGATGCGACCCTTCCACGTTTCACGCATCTCGGCGAACACGGGCCATGAAATGGCGGTCTGACCGAAAATTGAATCGATGTGCGTGCGAATGGCCCCGGTGCCGTGCGCGATGGCCGAGCGCAGCGCGAAGTCCATGCGCTTGGCGACATCATCCGCTGACCAATTCGCCTCGCGGTCGGCGGCGGTCGCAGTACGCGCGCCGAGAAACGTGCCGTCAGGGTTTGGGTTACGCGCGTAGATGTGGCCTTTGTCGAGATGCGTGTGGATGTCGACAAAGCGCGGCAGCACAATGCCATCGCGAACATCGACCACGGGCGCGCCGTCTGAGCGCGATGTTTGAGGCCGCGTCATTGCGGCCAGGCGGCCCGCAGCGATGTGAAGGTCCGCTGAGACAAAACCCGCGATTGGCAACATCGACGCGCCAACAACGAGCGCCTCTGGTAGCCGGGCATTGGCGAGGATGTAGTCACCGGTCGATGGGATCGTCAGGGGCATAAAGGCTCCACACGCGCTTGATCTCGCCGGACGTGCCATCGAACCGCCGCTGCATGCAAGCCGTGCGTGTCGCAAAGCCTGCGATAGCGAAAACACGCGTGCCCCAGGGAACTGAGAGGAAGCGCGTCATCGGTTATCTCTCGATGGCAGTCAAAACGGCTGCAGTCCCGCAGAACCGATGGAGATACTTATGAAAGTGACCATGAGCCTGATCGCCGCGGCAGCGTTGCTTGCAACACTGGCCGTGCCAACAAGCGCCCGCACGAATGACGGAATAATCAAGACCGGTCCAATCGTGTCGCCGTGCAAGGTAAAGCCAAAATCCTGCGGTGACGGTTACGATCCGCTGAAAAAGAAGCATGTCCCGATTGCGCCGAAGTGAACGCTGACCCAACCAGGAAATCACCATGTCTAAAATCAGTGTTCTCGCAGCGGTTATGTTGGCATGCGCCAGTGTGCCTGCGTCAGCCGAAACAATGTCGGGTCCAACGGACGTCGACCGCTACAAACCGAAGGGGCCGATTTGCACCCAGGCGCCGTGCGGCCCGAAGGGGCCGATCTGTCTGGGCAAGCGCTGCGGACCGGGTCCGATCAAGCCGTTACCCGTTTGACCGGGTCAGCGCGGGCGGCGTCGAGATCAGCAAAACGCCAACCGGCCGGGTCATCGAGGCTGCTCCACAAGGAGAGGCTCGATCCCAGCCGGGTGCGTGATTTTGAAATCCAGTCACCCTGTGACGGCCGCCTGCACGCGACCGTCACAGCAATCGTTACCAAGCAATGCCGTGGTAGGTGGCATCGTTCTCTGGCAGATCCTTGAACAAGCGCGCGAGATCGAGAACTTC
>JANNXS010000261.1:0-5161 GCA_031409695.1 Hyphomicrobiaceae bacterium | reverse complement strand
CCGCAAGAGCGACGGGCTGCAGGTTGCCATCAAGCGCGTGCACGAAGGGCTCGGGACTGAGGGCGTGGACTTTACGGCGCTGCGGGAGATTCTTGCCATGTCGCAGTGCGACCAGGAAAACGTGCTGAAGCTGCTGGACGTGGTCACTTGGACATCTTGACATGGGCTCATGCAAATGGCCGTGAGTGGGATGAAGATACCTGTTCTCATGCTGCAGACGGTGGCCATTTTTTCGGCGATAAATGTGGCGGCGCTTTTTTTTTAATTTGGGGACATCTCATGGATGCGGCAGTCTTGAGTGGCGCGGCGGCCGATACCGCAGCTGGCCGAAAACGAGCCATGGACAACTTGCGTCGTGGCGACACCATCTTTCACAATCTGACGTACGCCGCCGCCGTGTTCGTGTTGGCTGTGCTGGCAGCCATCGCCATATCCCTCCTGATCGGGGCCTGGCCGGCCATCCAGGCGTTCGGTTTTGGGTTCTTGACCAGCCAGTCGTGGAACCCGGTCACGGAAAAATTCGGCGGCCTTGCACCGATTTATGGCACCGTTGTCACGTCGTTGATCGCCATGCTGATCGCCGTGCCAATCGGTCTCGGGATCGCTATATTCCTCACCGAATCCTGCCCAAAGCCACTGCGCCGCCCTATCGGAACAGCGATTGAATTGTTGGCGGGTATCCCGAGCATCATTTTCGGGATCTGGGGTTTGTTCGTACTGGCTCCCTTTTTGCAGTCTACGCTGCAACCGTCTTTGATCTCCATGTTTAGCAACGTGCCGATCCTATCGTCAGTGTTCGCCGGCCCGCCATACGGCATCGGTATACTGACTGCGTCGCTGATCCTGGCCATCATGGTGCTGCCGTTCGTCACCGCTGTCAGTCGCGACGTGTTCGACACCGTGCCGCCTGTGCTTAAGGAAGCCGCCTACGGTCTCGGCTGTACCCGTTGGGAGGTTGTGCGCAATATCGTTATTCCGCACACACGCGTCGGCCTCATCGGCGGCGTCATGCTCGGCCTTGGCCGCGCGCTTGGCGAGACCATGGCAGTAACGTTCGTGATCGGCAACGCGCACAAAATATCACCGTCGTTGATCGCCCCCGGCACAACCATCTCGGCGACCATTGCCAACGAATTTACTGAGGCGGTCGGCGATCTCTACACGTCGTCGCTCATTCTGTTGGGTTTAATCCTGTTCGCGATCACGCTCATTGTTCTCAGCGGCGCTCGCTACCTGTTGTGGCGTCTTGAACAAACGGCGGGGCGGTGAAGTCATGAGCGCGCTCAATTTCGATATGGGTGGGTTTCGGTCGCGCCAGCGCCGTAGCCAGGTGGCTATGGCGCTCTGTATCGCTGCAACATGCCTAGGCCTTGCCTGTTTGGCACTTGTGCTTGGTACGCTGCTCTACAAGGGCTTTGCGGGCCTATCCTTAAAAGTTTTTACTGAGATGACGCCGCCGCCGGGCGCGGATGGCGGCCTGCTCAATCCGATCCTCGGCAGCTTGTACATGACCACGCTTGGCGTTCTCTTCGGTACGCCGATTGGCATCCTGGCCGGAACCTACTTGGCGGAGTACGGGCGACATGCGCGGATTTCCCAGATCATTCGGTTCATCAACGATATCCTGCTCAGCGCGCCTTCGATCGTAATCGGGCTGTTCGTGTACACCATCGTTGTCGCGCCGATGAAGCAGTTCTCCGGCATTGCGGGGGCTATCTCCTTGGCTATCCTCGTCATTCCTGTTGTGATCCGCACGACCGAGGACATGTTACGCTTGGTCCCTGATCAACTGCGCGAGGCGGCGGCTTCGGTCGGAATGCCGCGCTCAGTAATGATCCGCCGAGTCGCCTATAAGGCCGCACGGGCCGGCATCATCACTGGGATCCTGCTTGCCATCGCACGCATTAGTGGCGAGACCGCGCCGCTATTGTTCACTGCGCTCAACAACCAGTTCCTCAACCTTAACATCCTTGAACCGATGGCGAGCTTGCCAGCGGTCATCTTCCAGTTCGCCCTCTCGCCATACGCCGACTGGCAACGCCTCGCCTGGACCGGCGCTATGCTGATCACATTCGCCGTTCTTACGTTGAGCGTGATCGCCCGCTGGTTCGCCCAGAAAGGAACCCAGTCATGAGTGCAAACATCCTAAGCGCCGAGCAAGCTCTCGATCCGCGCGCAGCCAAAGTGGTTTCGGCACCGTCTCCGGAGCGGGTCGCCATCCGGAACCTGAATTTCTATTACGGCACGTCGCGCGCGCTAAAGGACATCAATCTTCCATTGTACGCCAACAGGGTGACGGCCTTTATCGGGCCATCGGGCTGCGGCAAATCCACGTTGCTGCGCGTGTTGAACCGCATGTACGATCTCTATCCCAATCAACGCGCAGAAGGCGAAGTGCTGCTCGACGGCGACAATATCCTGGCACCGAGCATGGATCTCAATCTGCTGCGCGCGCGCGTTGGCATGGTGTTCCAGAAACCGACACCATTCCCCATGTCGATCTACGACAACATCGCTTTCGGCATCGGGCTATATGAAAAACTCTCCAAAGCCGAGATGACAGTACGCGTCGAGCAGGCGCTGACGCGCGCGGCGCTGTGGGGCGAGGTCAAGGACAAACTGACCGCCAGTGGCCAGAGCCTCTCCGGTGGCCAACAACAGCGCCTGTGTATCGCGCGCACGGTCGCGATCAAGCCCGAGGTCATCCTGCTTGATGAACCGTGCTCGGCGCTCGACCCGCTTTCGACCGCGCGCATTGAAGAGCTGATCGAAGAACTCAAGGTCGACTACACGATCGCAATCGTGACCCACAATATGCAGCAGGCGTCTCGGACTTCCGACCACACGGCGTTTATGTATCTCGGCGAACTCGTTGAGTTCGGACCAACGGGTAAAACCTTCACAAACCCGGTGAACAAACGCACTCAGGACTACATCACAGGTCGCTTCGGCTGATCTGTCGGCCCGACGGGTCTGTCGGCGTCGCATGGACGTCAAAACCGCGAGAGTATCATGGCCCATATCGTTGCCTCGTTCGATGTCGAACTGCAAAATTTAAGCGCGCTGATCATCGAGATGGGCGCGACTGTTGGCCAGCAGATCGAAGACGCCGCGGAAGCATTTCGAACCCGCAGTGTCGTGACGGCAAAGAAGGTCATCGCCGCAGATAAAGCTGTCGACGCGATGCAGCTCCAAATCGAAGAACGGGTGATCGCAATGATCGCCAAACGTCAACCGTTAGCCATTGATTTGCGGGAAACGATTGCGACCCTCAAAATCGCGACAGATCTTGAGCGGATGGGCGACCTCGCCAAGAACAATGCCAAACGCATTATGGCGATGACGGCACCACTCCAACCGTCCAGCGCGGGCGTGAACTTGGATCTCCTGAGCAAACGGGCGCATAATCAGTTGTCCCGTGTGATGCTGGCCTATGCGCGCCGCGACAAAGAATTGGCCCGTCAGGTTTGGGAAAGCGACGGCGAAATTGACACCCTCCACACCAGCCTGTTTCGCGAACTTCTGACATATATGATGGAAGATCCGCGCAGCATCGGTCACTGCACGCACCTTCTGTTTTGTGCCAAAAATCTGGAGCGGACGGGCGATCACGCAACCAATATCGCGGAAAACATCCACTACATCGTCACCGGTGAATTTCTTTCCGGTGATCGCCCCAAGGGCCCCAACCCGGCCAACTTCAAACCTGACGCCTCGTAGATTCAGCCTGGGTCTAAGTCTCGGCCGCGGGGTGGCAGACCGGCCTCCCGCAGCCAATAAACGCTTAGGACGCAGGCCGGTGTTTATTCGTTGGCACAAAGCCTGAGCGCGCGGCCTCGCGTGGCAGGCGCACCCAGACTTCACGGTTCGGGTGCAGACCGCCGCCACGGGTCGCTGGCACCGCGGTCAAACGCGCCCGGTGCAACAAGCGCGTGTCGGCATCGCCGCAGTTCGGATGCACACCGCCATTGGCCGCAACGATTTTGTCCCAGGCAGCCTTGCGTTGCTTGAGAACCGTCGGGTCCAAAAGTGCAGTGCAGTTGAGTTCGTTCTTGGTAAGGTCCGCGATCACCTCGTCACCGTCTTCGATGAAGGCGATTGGTCCGCCAAGAGCCGCTTCCGGACCGACGTGCCCGATAACAAGCCCAACCGAGCCGCCAGAGAACCGCGCGTCCGTCATCAGCGCAACAGTAATGCCGCGCTCACGGCACAGCGTCGTAATGCGCGATGTCGGATCAAGCATTTCCGGCATGCCTGGCGCGCCACTCGGCCCCTCATACCGCACGATGACGATATCGTTATTCTGGAACCGCTCCGGCGTCTTATCGAGCGCCGATAGCAGATGCCGCTCGCCTTCAAACACGCAGGCCTTGCCGCGGAACATATTGTTCTCAAGCCCACCTTCGACGCCCGCAAGCTTCAGGATGGCCGAGAACTCCGGCGATAGATTGCCGCCCAGAACGCGTAAACCGCCCGTCGGCTTGTATGGCTTGGCGACGCTGTAAACCACACGCCCGTCGGCGCTCTTGGTGTTGAGGCGCTTTACCTGCGCCGTCAGTGTCTCGCCGGTGCATGTCATGACGTCGCCGTTGAGCAACCCGGCCTCGAGCAGTTCGCGCACGATGACCTGCACACCGCCTACCTTGTCGATGTCGACCATCGAATACTTGCCGTAGGGCCGAGCATCGGTCAGCACGGGCACCACATGCTGCGAGAGGTGGTTGAACTCCTCCGGCGTCATCACGTCTTTCCAGAAGTCCGCATAACCCGCCGCCCGCGCGATCTCCGGGGCATGCAGCGTGACGTTGGTCGAACCACCAATGGCCATTGCAACAATCATCGCGTTGCGCAAACTGTCGCGCACGACGATGTCGCGCGGCTTGAGATCATTGGCGATCATCTGCGCGAGGTAATCGACCAATTGGTTCGGGAACTCGTTCAAACGGCGCGGATCATCAGATGGTGGTGCCACCATGTGCAGTGGCTGCATGCCGACGACTGCGATGAACGTTTGCATGGTGTTGTAGGTGAACATGCCGCCGCAGCTGCCAAAGCCCGGGCAGGCGTGGCAGGCGATGTGATGGCGATGCGCTGCGTCCGGGTGGCCCGCGACCTGATAGGCGCTGACGATATCGAGGGTCTCGCCGGTCTTGGGGTCTTT
>JANNXS010000260.1:0-6110 GCA_031409695.1 Hyphomicrobiaceae bacterium | reverse complement strand
TCGGCCCGAGCGAGAAGGTGGTCATGAGGCTCACAGTGGCTCCCAGTTGAATACGTCGGCCGAGCGGTCGAGGGCATACAGGCCGCTCTTGAACGCGGGCAACATCGTCTCGGCGATGGCCTCAGGCGTCCAGCCGCCGTCCTTGTGGGCGGTGCGGATCGGTCGCGATTGCGACATGAGGAAGATCTCGTCCTTGCGCACGGCAAAGATCTGGCCGGTGACATCTGCGGCGGCGTCACTGCCAAGAAACACGCATAGCGGCGCAATCTTGGACGCCGTCATGGTGTTCTGCATGCGTTCGACCCGCGCCTTCTGCTCGGGCGTGTCGGTCGGGATCGTACCGATCAGCCGCGACCACGCGAACGGCGACACGCAGTTCGAGCGCACCTTGAACTTCGCCATATCAAGCGCGATCGACTTTGACAGACCGATGATACCCATTTTGGCGGCGGAATAGTTGGCCTGTCCGAAGTTACCGATCAGGCCAGATGTCGAGGTGAAGTGCACGAACGACCCGGCTTGCTGCTCCTTGAAGTAGGGGGCTGCCGCCTTGCTCATGTAGAACGAGCCATACAGGTGCACTTTGATAACGGCGTCGAAGTCGACGACGCTCATGCGGTGAAAGATGCGGTCGCGCAGGATGCCCGCATTGTTGACCACGCAATCGATGCGCCCGAACGCCTGCACGGCCGATTTGACCATGCGCTCGCAACCCTCGGGGTCGGTGACGCTGTCGCCGTTGGCAATGGAATTGCCGCCGGCCTTGCGGATTTCTGCGACGACCTGTTCGGCAACCGTCTGATCGCCACCATCGCCCTCGGCCGAGCCACCGAGATCGTTAACAACGACGCTTGCCCCATGCAGCGCGGACATCAGTGCGATTTCGCGCCCGATCCCGCGGCCTGCACCAGTAATGACGATCGACTTTCCGGCAAGCATTTTGGTCATGAGGTTTGGTCCGTGGGTGTGACGTCCGCTCACTTTGGCCGATCCCAACGGCGCGCACCAGATGCGGCGCGCTGACGGGTATGGTGACGATTGACAGGCCCGCCGGCTCACCCCATCTGCACATGACCCTCAACGCGAGCGCTCCCCATGTCGATCCGTCCCGTGACGCACATTTCTGGCACCACGCCGCACCTTGAAGGTGCCGGTGTGCGGCTTGATCGCGTGTTCGGCTTTGGTGACCCGAGCCTGACAGATCCATTCCTCATGATGGACGATTTCCGCAACGATAAGCCCGCAGATTACCTGAAGGGCTTTCCATGGCATCCCCATCGCGGCATCGAGACAATTACCTATGTGCTCGCCGGTACGGTTGATCATGCCGACAGCCTGGGCAATCGAGGCGTCCTTGGCGCGGGCGATGTCCAGTGGATGACAGCCGGCTCTGGCATCATGCATCAGGAAATGCCGAAGGGCGATGCTCAAGGCCGCAATCATGGCTTTCAACTGTGGGCCAATTTACCGCGCGACCTTAAGATGACCAAGCCGCGCTATCAGGACGTGGCATCAACAGAGATCCCCGAGATCATGGAGGACGATGGCACGCGTGTGCGGGTCATCGTGGGTTCGTTCTGGGGCAAAACAGGCCCCGTCGATGGCATCGCCGCCGAGCCGCAATATCTCGATGTGTCCGTTCCCGCAGGAAAACGCAAAGTATTCCCCGTTGATACCTATCGTTCGGCGTTTGCCTACATTTTCGAGGGCTCCGCACGGTTTCGGGATGCGTCTGCCCCGCGCGGCGTTTTGGTTGAAAAGGAGCTCGACGGCAAAGAGGTGCACGTTCGGGACATGAGCGGCAACCGTACGCTGGTCGTCTTTGGCGCAGGCGATGAGGTCGTCGTGCAAGCGGGCGAGCAGGGGGTCAGGTTCCTGCTCGTGTCCGGCGCGCCGTTGAAGGAACCTGTCGCTTGGCATGGGCCGATCGTCATGAACACGCGCGCTGAACTGGAGACGGCCATGCGTGAGTTGCAGGCGGGGACATTTGTCAAAGAGGGCGTTCGGATGCGCTGAGGCCGTTGGCGGGTCGCAACAATCGCGTGCAGGCAAGGTCGCGGGCGACCCCATGTGTGTGCTATGCACCCAGGGGTCGTTGCTGCGCTTGTAAAGGCCCGACTCACAAAAGCACCGACCTTGGAAAGCCCTGATGTTACTTGCGACCGAAATGCGCCCGGCCTTCGAACAGGACGCGGTCCAGATGCTCAGCGAGGCCGCCAGAGCGGGTGCCGGTGTTGAGATTCTTGGCTCAGGGTCAAAACGCACAATCGGCCGCCCCCTTGAAACATCGCATCGTCTTTCGACGCGGTCCATGAAGGGCATCACGCTGCACGAGCCAAATGAGATGGTGATGTCGGCACGTGCGGGCACGCCGGTCGCCGAAGTGTTTGGCCTTGTCGCAAAGGCTGGCCAGATGTTGGCTTTTGAACCGTCGGAGTATGCGGGTCTGCTCGGCACCAATGCGGTCGGCGCGACCATCGGCAGTGTGTTTGCCATGAACGCATCGGGGCCGCGGCGCGTTTTCTCCGGCGCCGCGCGGGATCATTTGATCGGTGTGCGTGCCGTCAGCGGCTCGGGCGAGCTGTTTAAGTCCGGGGGGCGGGTGATGAAGAACGTCACCGGCGTCGACCTCGTCAAAGGGCTGTCGGGAAGCTGGGGCACGCTTGCGCTATTGACAGAGGTCACGTTTAAAACGGTGCCTTTGCCACCGGCAACGACCACGCTTGTGCTGCTTGGTCTGCCCGATGAAATCGCGATCGAGGCTCTGTGTGCGGCCATGGGTACGCCCTACGAAGTGTCGGGCGCCGTGCACATCCAACAACCCTTAGCGCTCACGCTTGACCACTCGGCCGTGCGCTCACAGGGCAAATCGGTTACGGCCTTGCGCCTCGAAAATACGCCCGCGTCGCTTCTCTATCGCCGCGACGCGCTTGCCCGCCTGCTCGCGCCCTACGGTAAACTACACGACCTCGACAACGATCTGTCGCTGACGTTCTGGGACGAGTTGCGTCGGCTCAGTTTCTTCAGCCAGACCAGCGCGCAAATCTGGCGCATTTCGACTGCGCCAACCAAGGGGCCAAAGGTCATCGAGGCACTGCAACGCTATGTGGCCGTACGGGCCTTTTATGATTGGTCGGGCGGGCTTGTCTGGGCAGAAGTGGCGCCGAGCGCGGACGCAGGGGCGGCCGACATCCGCCGCGTGGTTGCAAGCCATGGTGGCCACGCAACCCTGATGCGAGCTGACGAAGCCGTGCGTGCGGCCGTCGACGTGTTTCAACCCCTTGATCCCGGGGTCGCGAGGCTCTCGCAGCGCATTAAGTCCGCCCTCGACCCCGCCGGCATTTTGAACCCAGGCCGTATGACGACGGCGTTTTGATTTTGCTCGTGGCCCGACTGGACAACTCCTGTCTGGACAACTCCTGTCTGGACAACTTCGGCCCACGTCTTGCCCCCGGCGTTGGGCAGTGAGACAGGTTAGGGCACACTGACTAAAGAGCCATGCGAGAGACATCCATGTCCAAGCCTGCCCTCCTCACCCTGATCCTGGGCGCTGGCAAAGGCACCCGCATGAAATCGGCTAAGCCCAAGGTCATGCACGCCGTCGCGGGGCGTTCCATGCTGGGCCATGTTATCGCCACGGCCAAAGACATCGGCACATCGGCAGTCGTGGTGATTGTCGGACCGGGGATGGACGACGTCGCGGCGGAGGCCCGCCGGCCGATGCCGGACGCCGAGGTGTTTGTCCAAGCCGACCAACGGGGCACGGCTGACGCCGTCCTGGCGGCGCGTGCCGCACTTGAGGCCCATCAGGGCGACGTTCTGGTCATGTTTGGCGACACACCGCTCATCACATCGGCCACAACGGCAAAACTCGTCGCGGCCCTTGATGATGGGGCCAATGTCGCCGTCCTTGGTTTCCACGCCGCCGACCCGACAGGCTACGGTCGCCTTTTGACCGACGCGAGCGGCGCGCTTGTGGCCATCCGCGAACATAACGATGCGACCGCGGCAGAGCGTAAAGTTACACTCTGCAATTCTGGCCTGATGGCTTTTCGTTTGCCCGAGCTGGTCAAACTTCTTGACCAGATCACGCCGAACAACACCAAGTCCGAGTTGTATCTGACCGATGCCGTCGCTTTGGCGCAAGCCGCTGGCCATAAAGCCGTGACGGTCACGGGCGACGAAGAGGAAATGCTTGGCGTGAACTCGCGGGCACAGCTTGCCGAAGCTGAAGCCGTGTTCCAGGCGCGTGCACGCCGTCGCGCCATGGCGGACGGCGCAACGTTGATTGCGCCGGAAAGTGTATGGTTCTCCTATGACACCAAGCTCGGCCGCGACGTCCTCATCGAGCCCAACGTGTTTTTCGGCCCAGGTGTCACGGTCGGCGACAATGTCGAAATAAAAGCCAACAGCCACATTGAAGGCGCGACGATAGCCAGTGGAGCACGCATCGGGCCGTTTGCGCGCCTCCGTCCTGGTGCAAGGATCGGTTGCGATGTGCACGTCGGCAATTTCGTCGAGGTCAAGAACGCGACGCTGGAGGACGGCGCCAAGGCGAACCACCTCGCCTACATCGGCGATGGTCGGGTTGGCGCCAAGGCCAACATCGGCGCCGGCACAATCTTCTGCAACTACGACGGATTTAACAAGCATTTCACGGACGTTGGCGCGGGCGTCTTCATCGGCTCAAACAGCGCACTGGTCGCGCCTATCAAAATCGGTGACGGCGCCATGGTCGGCGCAGGCTCAACCATCACGAAAGACGTGGCGCCCGGTGCGCTCGCCGTTGCCCGCGGCGCGCAAGACCAGCGCGATGGGTGGGCAACCAAATTCCGCGACGTGATGAGCCGGAAGAAAAAAGCCAAGGTATGAGCCATAAGCCGCAACCTGCGGATCGCAGGCAGTGGTGGCGTGACATTTCTATGATTGCCCGTCCGCAAAGCGAACAGACGGCGCCGCCAGGTCTTTACAATGAACAAGCCGACTGCCGTACGCGCCGCCAAAGGACGCACGTTGGCTGCAGCGACACTGGTCGCGGCCCTCTTTCTTGCGACCTATGCCGTCAACCTGCAAGCACCTCTGTATCAGTTCTATGCTGATCAAAGCGGCGTTGGAGCCGGAGCAGTGACGGTGGCATTCGCTTGCTACGTTGGCGGACTGATGCCGACACTGGTGCTGCTCGGCGGCCTCTCGGATCGCATCGGCCGCCGCATCCCGATTGTGATCGGCATTTTCTGCGGTGCGGTTGCGGCCGGTCTACTCGCGCTTTGGCCGACATGGGGCGTGCTCTGCCTCGCCCGCCTCCTCCTCGGCGTCGGAATCGGCTTCATTACCACGGCTGGCACCGCCTACATGACCGAGTTGCTCGGTGAAGCCAAAGCGCGGACGGCCGCCTTGCTTGTTACGTCGGCAACGTCAGTCGGCTTCGGTTCCGGCGCACTCGCGACTGGCATCAGCATCAGCACGCAGGGCACGGTGCCATTTCCCTGGAGCTTTGCAGCGCTCATGATCCTGGCGCCGGTCCTCGCGACAGCCGTACTTGCCTTGCCACGTGTCGACACACCCCGACGCGTCTCACTCATCCGTCTACCGCGCTTTTTACCAGGCACGTGGATGGCCGGCGTTGCGATATTACTCGCTTGGTCAGCGACCGGGGTCGTGATTGCACTTATGCCGCTCGAACTCGCCGCGCTTGGCTTGCCGGGCTGGACCGGAGTGGTATTATTTCTGAACAATTTCGTTGGCTTTCTCTGCCAACCTTTGGCGCGTAGATGCACCAACCACCGTGCTCTGCAGCTCGGTTGCGTCCTTGTCCCGCTTGGCTTTGCCATTATGGCAGCTGGCGTCGCAACACAACGTCTTGCAATGATCCTGATCGGGGCTGCAACGACCAGTGCTGCCTCCTATGGCTTCACCTACCTTGGCGGTCTGACGGAGGTGTCAGCCCGCGCAGGCGACGACCGGGCGCGGGCTGCGGCTGGCTACTTCGTCTATGCTTACACCGGCTTTAGTCTACCGGTCATCGCGAGCGGTGCCGTCGCTGATCGGATCGGATTGACGAGCGCACTCATCTGGTTCGCCTGTGCACTCACTCTGGCAAACGGGTTGTT
>JANNXS010000259.1:0-2309 GCA_031409695.1 Hyphomicrobiaceae bacterium | reverse complement strand
ATGTGCTTGGCGATGTTCACGGCCTCATCGGCCGGATGACAGAACACGCCATTATCCAATAGCATATCCGACTTGCAGTTCGCTGTCTGGACGGACCCCTCATTGGGTGCAAACACTGCTCAAGCATTTTCCGACCAAGTGGACACCGGTTCGTCTCAGAAAATGCGGCAAAACAAGGACTTCTAGAGCGCGTTCCAATTCTATAAGTTCGGAATCTGCTCTAGACGCAAATCGAGAGCCATCTCATGTCTGTGATGCCTGCGCATTTCACCACCCGCCCAGAGATCCAGGGGACGTTCGGCGTTGCCGCCACCACCCACTGGATCGCGACCGCCGTTGCCATGGGCATTCTCGAAAAGGGTGGCAATGCGTTCGATGCGGGTGTCGCGGCGGCGTTCACGTTGCAGGTCGTTGAGCCGCATTTGTGTGGCCCACTGGGCGATGTGCCGGTTATGATTGCGAAGCGCGATTGGGACAAACCGCGGGTGATCTGCGGCCAAGGTCCAGCACCCGCCGGTGCCACGATCGCACATATGCGCGACCACCTCGGGCTTGATATGATGCCTGGCACGGGTTTGCTGCCGGCCGTCGTTCCCGGGACCTTCGAGACCTACATGCTCGTCCTGGAGCGCTATGGCACCATGCGCGTGCGTGACGTCTTGGAGTCGGCCATCGGTTATGCCGAGCACGGTCACCCCCTGGTCGAGCGCGTGCCGCAAACGATCAACACTGTTGCTGAACTGTTCCGTGAGCACTGGAAAACATCTGCAGCACTGTATTTGCCAGGTGGCAAGGCGCCCGAGGCTGGTGCGCTGTTCCGAAACCCAAAACACGCCGCCACGTATGCCCGTATTCTGAAGGAGGCGGAGAGCGGCGGCGGTGGACGTGACAAGGAAATCCAGCGTGCACGCAAGGCTTGGAGCCAAGGTTTTGTTGCCGAAGAGGTCGAACGCTTCTGCAAATCTGAAGACGTATTGGACACGTCTGGTCGGCGCCATCGTGGCGTACTGACGGCTCACGACATGGCAACATGGCAGCCGACCATTGAGGACGCACTGCATGTGGATTACGCCGGTTTTCGAGTGTTCAAGCCAGGGTCGTGGACGCAAGGCCCAGTGCTGTTGCAGATGCTGAAACTGCTTGATGGCACCGGCATCGATACGATGAGCCCCACGTCGGCTGATTATCTGCACGTCTGGATCGAAGCGGCCAAACTCGCCTTTGCCGACCGTGAGGTGTTCTACGGCGATCCAAAGTTCGCCGCCGTGCCCATGGATGTGTTGCTTTCGGACACGTATAACGCTGAGCGTCGTAGACTGATTGGTGCGCAGGCAGATCTCACCCAGCGACCGGGCAAGGTCGACGGCTTCGGCGGCAAGATGATCATCGGGCAGGCGCAAGCTGGTCCATCCGCCGGCTCCGGTGAACCCACTGTCGGCCGTCTAGGCGACACCAAAGGGGACACGGTGCATATCGATATCATCGACAAGGATGGTAATATGTTCACGGCCACGCCCTCGGGCGGTTGGCTCCAATCCTCACCTGTTATTCCATCTTTGGGGTTCCCGCTCGGCACGCGCGGCCAAATGTTCTGGCTCGAAGAGGGACTGCCGGGTTCGCTCGCACCAGGCAAGCGGCCACGCTCGACTTTGTCGGTTGGCATGGCTTTCCGTGACGGCAAACCGTACCTCTCCTGGGGCACACCCGGCGGCGACCAGCAGGACCAATGGAGCTGCCAGATGTTCCTGCGTCATGTGCATGCCAAACTGAACCTGCAGGAGGCCTTCGACGCGCCGAGCTGGCACTTCGAGCACTTCCCGGCATCGTTCTGGCCACGTGCTGCGCGCCCGGGCGTGGTGGTCGTCGAAGGTCGCATGCCAAAGACAACAATCGATGATCTTCGCCGCCGTGGCCACGTGGTTGAAGTCGGCACGGACTGGTCTGAGGGGCGTCTTACAGCTGCGTCTCAAGATGGGCCACTATTGAGGGCTGCGGCTAACCCTCGAGGCATGCAGGGCTATGCGGCGGGGCGGTAACCACGCGTCGCCAACCGGCGTCCACCAAACACTTAATCTTCCAACCTTGACACGCGTTCGTGCGCCGGGTTCCCCTATACTAACTTGATTGACTGGCCACTTTGGAAAGCTGGCGCGTTCGCCCTAGCCGAATGAGAGAGACATGGACATTCACAGTGCCGGAAGCCGCGATAGTCGGCGCGCAAACTCCGATTGGTTCACCGGGACAGTCTGGCAGGACCCGATCATCGACACGCCAGCGCCGGCGCGGCTGCGGTCCGCCCGTGTGCAGTT
>JANNXS010000258.1:0-3539 GCA_031409695.1 Hyphomicrobiaceae bacterium | reverse complement strand
GCGCTTAATTGACAATTCCTCCGAGAACAACCCGATCACCCAGGCGGATTTCGCCAGCCGAGAGGACTTCGCAATAGATTCCGAAATTCCGCCCGAACCGCTTCACGATCGTGCGAAGGACTTCGACGTCGAGCGGCAGTCCGTCCTGCTCGAGCGTCGTGAAGCCACAGCGACCACAGGGTGAGCTGCCCCGCAGGATCACGTCGCCGATCCTAATCTCACGACCGATCCACGAGTTTTCCGGTATCGGGTCGGCGCCGCTCGCGACGTCGACGAGCAGGTTCGGACGAAACCTGCGTTCATCAATGATACTATTTGGCAGCGCCTGCCGCAGTGTCTGCATCGCCGCCGTTGTCAGCAGATGGATGGGCGAACGCACGTAGCGTGGTTGGAACCCGTTCGCAGCCTGATACGGACGAACATCCGCGGGGAAACCGAATAGGTCAGACAATGCCGCCAAAGATGAAGCCGATGTGGGCGTGCCCCAAACAATGCCATCGGTCGAGATCTCGAGCGCTCCGTCTTTGCCGACACGCGCATGACCTCGTGGCACGGCGAGCGAGCGCTTTTCGCGACCGGGATAGGCAATTCGATCGGCGGCGCAATCGTAAACTCCCCACTCCCGATCGCCCTTGATCCCCGTCGTCCCGACATCTGCTGAAACGAGCCGTTCTCCGGCCATGGAGCTTACCGGGTAACGCCAGATCGCTGTGACCTGTGCGTGTGATGCGGAAGACTCCATTCGCTTTCGCTCCAAAGCCGTCATGCGGAGGCCGCCAACGTGAGATCGTCACGCAGGCAAGCCTTAAAGCCATGCGGAGTCTTATTGCTGGAGAGCGCTGACTGGCATTCTCGACTCCGCTGGGTCATAGCGGGAAGATGCGGTTGAGTGGCAGATGCGTCTTGACGATAGGCGATTTCAGCACGACGAAACTGAAGTACTTGTCAATGCCCAAGTCCGCATCCGTCAGCCGTTCCATGATCTCCTGGTAGTCTGAAATCCCGCCAGTCACGAATTTGAGCAGATAGTCATAGCCGCCCGAAATCACGTGGCATTCGATCATTTCTGGTACTTTCTCGATTGCTTGCTGGAAGCGCGCGAAGTCGATCTGGCGGTGACTTTTCAGCGTGACTTCGGTGAAGACGGTCAGTGTCTGGCCAAGTTTGCTGACGTCGATCAGCGCCGAGTAACCGGCAATATAGCCCTCACTCTGCAGCTTCTTCACGCGCTGTAGACAGGGACTTGGTGACAGATGCACCAACTCCGCAAGCTCAACATTGGTGATGCGACCGTTTTTCTGCAATTCGTGCAGAATACGAATGTCGATCCGGTCGAGCTTCACGTGCGTCCCTCTCTCCTGCCACGACACGGCTGGCAGATGCTGCGGTAAACAACACTATCATCCTCGACCAAGGCGATTGCGCCGTCCACGATAGTTCATTGAATAAAGGACTTTGCGCCTCGCTCGTAACACAGCACGATGTGCTGTTCGAGCCTGAAGTGCGGCACCTGGGTGAGTGGCGTAGGACGTCGGCGGACATGGGTCAGCCCAGTGAGTGGCTTGCCAGGCCGTAGATCCCGGCTGGTCCTTTCGGAGGGCGTTCCCGCCCCAAGGTCATCGACGTGCCTGTGTCGAAAAGTGATAGCCCGCACGCTTCGAGATAGTCTCTGACGGGCCCCTCTGCCTCTCGCGTGTCGAGCCGAAGAAACTGACCTGCGTGAGCCACCACATGCGGGGAGACCAGCGCTAGCGCATCCCTCTCGCTGGCCGCCACGACCGGGCCCACCACGTGACCCCGACCGAACCGCCGGCACAAGGCGAAGCCAACGACCTTCCCATCCCGCTCCACGACTGTGCCCGTCGAGACAGCCAGGAGTGCATCAAGGACTTCCCGACGCTTGGCACCAAGAGCCGCCGCGTCAAGCGCGCGAACTGCCGCCTCGTGGGCCGCCGTCATTGGCCGCGCTCCAGGCACGACGGCGGGCGCCTTCGTCACGTTGCCCTGGAGCTGGAACACAGTTGCACCGGATTTGAAGCCGAGTGAAAGATACAGCCGCAGTGCCTCGCGCGTGGCAGTTAGCGCCATGTCGCGGGCTCCTATGTGCCTCATGATCTGCTGCATCAGCCAGCGCGCGGCGCCCTGCTCCTGAAGCCGGGGGGTGGTGATGACCATGCCGATCCTGGCAAAGTCCGGCTCCATCGGCCACCACATCGCAGAGCCGACCAGTCGCCCGATCGCATCCTCGGCGACCAAGCCGTGCCCAAACCGGATCAGCATCTCCCAATCCTCAGGTCGGTGCGGCCATTGCACGCCGATCGACAGCGCATGCAGGGACGGCACGTCGGCCATCACCATTGGACGGGCGACAAGCTCGTAGCTGTCCAGCTGCTTCACCGGCTCCGTTATCATTCCCATCCACTCACAGCCTGTTTCTCTTCATTTTACCAATGCGCGTCAGCACAATGCGTTGATTTCGGTCCCGAGTTCGGCGGTTTCTGCGGCAGCCCTGTCGTTCCAGTTCACACCAGTGACTTGGTTTCGCTTGGGGCTTAGAAGTATCCGAGGATGGATTTGACCTCGAGGCATTCCTCCATACCGAAGACGCCATATTCGCGGCCGTTCCCGGACTGCTTGTAGCCGCCAAAGGCGGCATGGGCGTCCCATGCGGAGTGGTTGATGTGGACCTGGCCGGACCTGATCTGGCGCGCAACGTGGCGCGCCCGATCGAGATCGGCGGATTGCACATGGCCGCCCAAGCCGAAGACCGTGTCATTGGCGATGGCGATGGCTGCAGCCTCGGTCTCATAGGGCAGGATGCAAAGTACCGGGCCAAAGATTTCCTCTTGCGCGATGCGCATGCCGGTCTTGACGTCAGAGAAAATGGTCGGCCGCGCATATAGTCCGCGGGTAACGCCCTCCGGCCGCCCGGGTCCGCCGCAGATCAGCCGCGCCCCTTCGTCCATGCCAATGCGGATCATCTTCTGCACGCGGTCGAACTGGGCCAGGTTGGCGACAGGGCCCAGTGTCGTCGCAGGATCGCCGGGATCGCCGACAACGATGGTGGCGGCGTGCGCCCGGGCCAACGCCTCCACCTCGGCTAGACGGTCGGCCGGCACGATCATCCTTGTCGGGGCGCTGCAGGATTGGCCGACATTGCGGAAGGCCGAAGCGACGCCGATCGGTACCGCCCGGGCAAAGTCGGCGTCGGGGAGCAGGATGTTCGGTGATTTTCCACCAAGCTCCTGCACCACGCGCTTGACCGTTACGGCGGCGGCCTGGGCCACCAGCACCCCGGCACGCACAGAGCCAGTGATCGAGACCATGTCGATGTCGGGATGCGATGCGATGGCGGCGCCGACGTCTTGCCCGGTTCCGTTGACCAGGTTGAAGACCCCGGACGGTGTGCCGGCATCATGCATGATCTGAGCAAAGAGCAGCGCACTCAGCGGTGACAACTCACTGGGCTTTAGGACTACAGTGCAACCAGCGGCGATTGCGGGGGCGACTTTCTCCGGGTTGGGTGTGGAGGAGCAGGT
>JANNXS010000257.1:0-3078 GCA_031409695.1 Hyphomicrobiaceae bacterium | reverse complement strand
CCAACGGCGGCGATCCCAACCGCACGCTCGGCACGATCGCGAGTTATCCGAAAAGCTCGGTCAACTATTCCTGGGAGATGGACAGCCGCGGCAAACGCTCGATCGCCCTCGACCTCACAACCGAGCACGGGCAGGCGGTTCTGTACCGTCTCTCAGCCAAGGCCGATGTTTTCATCACCAACTATCCGCTCGCCGTGCGTGCCAAGTTGAAAATCGGCCATGAGGTGATCCGGCCGCTCAATCCGCGGCTGATTTACGCGTCGTTCACCGGCTATGGCGAAAGCGGGCCGGACATGCATTTGCCCGGCTTCGATTCAACGGCGTATTTCGCCCGGTCCGGCCTGTTAGATTGCAACCGGTACGAAGGGCAGCCGCCGGGCGTTGCCATGCCCGGGCAAGGTGATCGCGTTTCGGGCATGACCTTGTTTGGCGCCATCATGCTGGCGTTGTTCACGCGTGCACGGACGGGTGAGGGTGATCTGGTGACGTCATCGTTGTATGCCAACGGCCTGTGGTCGAATGGGGTCGGTGCGCAGGCGGCATTGCTCGGCGCGTTCCTGCCGCCACGCCCGCCGCACGATCGGCCGCGCAACGCCATAACAAACATCTACCAGACCAAGGACGAGCGCTGGATTCAATTGACGATTGTGATCGAAGACCGCCACTGGCCACCGTTCACCGCCGTGATCGGTCGCTCGGAACTGGTGCACGATCCGCGTTTCGCCGACGCGGCCGCGCGTCGGAGCAATGCGGCGGCACTCGCGGCCATCCTCGCCCCGATCTTTGCAGCTGACACGTACACGTCCTGGCGTGATCGACTGCTGGCCAAGGGCATTCCGCACGGGTTGATCGGCCGTCTGCAGGATCTGCCCGATGACCCCCAGGCGGTTGCCGCTGGCGCCGTCGTCGCAACTGCCAATCCCGCAATGCCGCGCGGCCTTGCGGCGCCGTTCGGGCTCGCGTCTGCGCCCGTGCCGCCGCACCGACCGGCCCCAGCGCTCGGAGCCGATACGGAGTTCATCTTGCGCGGCGCAGGCTACACGGGCGAGGAGATCGCGGCGCTCGGCCGGAGTGGCGCGTTTGGAGCGCGTGCATAACGGGCAATGTGGCCTTGGTTCGGTCGCGCGAATCACGCAACCACGCTTGGCTGACCAAGGGGACGCCAATGTCATCGCGACCGACCGCGAAAACCAAGATCCGGCGCGCCGCGAGGCCGGCGCCGACAACAGGCGCGGTTGCGCCAGTGCAGCGTCGCGCCGTCGGCAAATCTGACACGCGTTCCCCAGACAAAAAGGGCTCAGACACCAAGGGCCCAGACACCAAGGCTCGCGCCTTCGACAAAAAGACCATCGCGCTCGTTTATGATTTCGACGGCACGTTGTGCCCGCGGCCGATGCAGGAATATGCGTTTCTGCCGCAAATTGGCGCCAACCCCGAGGAGTTTTGGGCCGAGAGCAATCGATTGGCTGCCTCCCAAGGCGCGGATCCAATGATCACTTACATGCATCTGCTTTATAAGAAGGCCAAGGCGCGCGGTGTGCGGATCGACCGTGACGATCTGATCGCACAAGGGCGGCAGGTTGAATATTATGCAGGCGTTGCGGAATGGTTCGATGCGATGACGGCGTATGTGCGTCTGCGCGACGAAACACAGAGCGTCGAGGTCCGCCACTACTTGATCTCATCGGGGCTGATGGAAATCATTCAGGGTACGTCTATTTTTGATAAGTTCCACAACGTGTTTGCCTCGGAATATTGGTTCGAGGCCTATGATGTGCCGTATCCAAAGCGCGTGATCACCGACACGGGCAAGACGCAGTATTTGTTCCGCATCAACAAGGGCATCGAGGACCTCGGGCAGAGCATCAACCACCACATGCCCGAGGATCAGAGGCCGATACCGTTCGCCAACATGATCTACTTTGGCGATGGGGACACAGACGTGCCGTCCATGGCCGTTGTGCGCAAAAGCGGCGGCCACGCCATTGCCGTGCATCCGCCGAACGAGCCCAAAAAGTGCGTCGACCTGTTCAAGGCTGGCCGGTGTGATTTCTATGCGGCCGCGGACTATCGGCGTTCATCCGATCTGTTCAAGCGCACGACCTTGTTGATTGACCGCATGCTGGCCAACATCCGCGTGCAGGAGGAAATCTGGCGGGTCCGAACTGGCGCCTGATGGCGTAAGGCTGGCGGCGTCGCCAACACTGCCGATAGGTCCGGGCGTGTTGTTTTCCGCGGGCGGCGCACGCCGCGCTTAGGCCAGTTGTCGTCGGCGGGCGGGTTTTAAGACTGCTGGGCATGAGGACCGCTGGGATTAAAGACTGTTGTGGCTATTTGGGGTCCGAGTAGCAACGGAACGGTAACTCCAATTCAACGGTTTTCGAGGTGCCTGAACGGTCTGAGTGCAACTAATGGCCTTCCGCTGCTCCCCCAGTACGGTCCGGCACTGGAGCGCATCAACAACAGGCCAGCAGTGGGCCAGAAGGGGAAGTAGAATTGCCGCACAGGTGAGCCCCTGCTCGTTCGCTCTAGATGGCGAACCTGACATTATGGACAAGACAGTCCCCAGTTGCTTCCATCCACCGCCCATTGCATGATCGGTTGGGCGACAGTTCGACGGCGTAGCTGGTTGGGCGTCTTCGACTTCAGCTTATTAACAGCACAGAGGACCGTCGCATGGTGCAACTTCGAACCGTCATTGCGTCAACAGCTGTTGCTTTCATAGCATCGGCACAAAGTGCACAAGCTTGCCGAGACTGCCCATTTCCCTTGCAAGGCAAGCTGAACATGAGTGTGTGTGCGCCGCTTCCTCTAAACAGGCAGCTCCCGGTGGTCATCGGAAACATAAAGATTAAATCACTCAACCCAGTGCAACCGAAAACAGGGCCGGCGGGCGAGGTTGATCTCGCTGGGGGCGTCGAGATTGCCTTGAATCAGGTCGATGTTCTTGTATTGTACTTCGCAGGTGGTAGTGTCGGCGACGTATTGGTTAACGACACAACTAATCCGCAGATAATACAGGATTTTCAAATTTATATTTCCAAGACACCTGGAAGTGTAGTTAGCTTCCCACCTATC
>JANNXS010000256.1:0-22098 GCA_031409695.1 Hyphomicrobiaceae bacterium | reverse complement strand
CACCGACATTGTGCGGGACAGATCCGGCGAGTTCCTGGTGCTGGAAGACAATGGTCGCAGCCCGTCGGGGGTGTCGTATGTGGTTGAGAACCGACATCTGATGCAGCGCGCGTTCCCAGATCTGATGGCCGGTCTCAAGGTGCGGCCGGTCTCGGACTACGGCAAACGCCTGCTCGGTAAATTGCGCGAGGTGGCGCCTGCTGGCGTTGACAATCCGAACGTCGTGCTGCTGTCGCCCGGCATCTATAACTCGGCCTACTTTGAGCATGTTTTCCTGGCCCGGGAGATGGGCGTCGCGCTGGTCGAGGGCCGGGATCTGGTGGTCGAAAATGACAGTGTGTTCGCTCACACCATCGGCGGACTCGAGCCGGTGCATGTGATTTATCGGCGCATCAATGACGATTTCCTTGATCCGGAAGTCTTCAATCGGTCATCGATGCTTGGCGTCCCTGGGCTGTTGCGCGCGGCAAAGCGGGGTCGTGTTTCGCTTGCCAATGCCATCGGCACCGGCGTTGCTGATGACAAGGCCGTATACGCCTACGTTCCGCGTATCATCCGGTATTACCTCGACGAAGAGCCGATCCTTGCCAACGTTAAAACGCATATCTGCGGCGAGCCGGAGGGCTTGGCTTACACGCTCGCCAATCTCGAACGACTGGTGCTGAAGCCCGTCGGTGAGTCGGGTGGCTATGGAATTGTGATCGGTCCGAAATCGAGCAAGGCCGAGCTTGAGGCGGCGGCTGACAAACTGAAGGCCGATCCGAGCAACTATATCAGCCAGCCAATGATTGATCTCTCCGTGTCACCAACCTTGCTCGACGGTGGCGCGCGGCCGCGCCACGTTGATCTGCGGCCCTACGCCGTGACGGGGCGTGACACGTGGGTCCTGCCGGGTGGGCTCACGCGAGTAGCACTTAAGGAGGGTTCGCTGATCGTCAATTCCTCGCAAGGCGGCGGTACGAAAGACACCTGGGTCTTGGCAGGCGACCTATGAGACTGTTGTCACGCAATGCCGAGAGCCTGTTCTGGCTGGCGCGCTATCTGGAGCGCGCGGCATGTCTTGCGCGCGTTGTTGAAATGCAGTCGTCATTCGGCGGGCACGACAAGGACCAGGGTTGGAATTGGCTGCTTGCCCTACACACTGATGAACCTCGATTTCGCGAGCGCTACGAGCCGTCCGCGAGCAATATTATCGCGTTCTACATGACCGACAATGAGAATCCCGGCTCGATCCGATCGTCGATCCGCTGGGCGCGAGAAAATGCCCGCGCACTGCGTCCGTTCATCCCGACCGAGATGTGGGTGCAGCTGAATGCTTTTTACAGCTCAGTCGAGGCCATAACAGCTGATGATGTTCAGCTGTCGCAATTGCCACGCACCTGTGCCGTTGTCCGGGCCGGGTGCCTCGCCCAGATCGGTATTGCCGAAGGCTTGCTGTATCGCGACGAAGGTTATCAGTTTTTTAAGCTTGGACTCATGGTCGAGCGCGCTGACGCCACGAGCCGTCTCCTGGACGTCAAGTTTGCGCAGAACACAACGGCGGGTCGAGCCATGGAAGAGGCCGACGATTTTGTCTTCTGGTCGACTATCCTACGCACTGTTGGCGCCTATCAGGTGTTCCACCGTCTGCAACCGAACAATGCCGACGCAGAGCGGGTCGCGCGCTTCCTTGCCTTCAGTCCAAGCCATCCCCGCTCGATCGGATTTTGTGTTCGCGAAATCAACGATGCGCTGCAGATGTTGCGGAGTGGCTTTCGGCTGGCGGGTGCCAACGCAAGTCTCGAAGCGTGCGAAATCCTGATGCAAGAGCTGCAGGCGGGGAGCCGAGATGATGGGTTGCTTGACCGCTTGCACGGGTTCAACGACTGGGTGCAGCGCGCTCTCATTCGACTGACAGCTGAAATCAGTTCAGCCTTCTTTCCAAAGCCGCCGCCTGAGGCGATCGCCGACACCTCTCGCGATGCGCCGCCGATGGAAACGTCGAGCGGGCAAGCCCAAACCCAGAGCCAAGGATCCAGCCAGAAGCAGTCTTGATCGGTTTCTGGCTTGATCCTTCTTCGACAGTCGACCCACCACAGCGGGGCCTTGATGGCATTACATGCCGCACTGATGCATCGGACCGAGTACCATTACGATCGCCTCGTCGGACTGGCGCCGCACACTATTCGGTTGCGCCCAGCTCCCCATTGCCGCACGCCGATTTTGTCCTATTCGCTGCGCGTCGAACCGGCCGCGCATTTTATCAATTGGCAGCAGGATCCGTTCGGGAATTTCCTCGCCCGCGTTGTCTTGCCGGAAAAAACCTCCCGCCTGTCGGTCACCGTCGACCTTGTCGCCGATCTGGCAGTTATCAATCCGTTCGACTTTTTTCTCGACGACAGCGCTCAGACTTGGCCATTCGCCTATGACGCCGAACTGGCCGCCGAGTTGAAACCTTATCTCGAGCCGTCCGCTGGCGGTCCGCTGCTCGACACCTTCATGCGCAAGCTTGATCGGACGACCACTGGCACGTCGTTGGATTTCATCTGCGATCTCAACCGCCGCCTGTCGCAGGAAATTAAATACCTCATTCGCATGGAACCGGGTGTGCAGGCACCAGACACGACATTGAAGCTCGCATCGGGCTCGTGTCGCGATACAGGATGGCTGCTGGTGCAGATCTTGCGCCGCCTCGGCCTCGCGGCTCGTTTCGTGTCGGGCTACCTTATTCAGCTGAAACCCGACGTGAAGGCACTCGACGGCCCGTCCGGCACCGACGTGGATTTCACCGACCTACACGCCTGGGCCGAGGTCTATTTGCCTGGCGCCGGTTGGGTTGGTCTCGACCCGACCTCGGGGCTGGTTGCTGGTGAAGGTCATATCCCGCTTGCCGCAACGCCGAGCCCATCGAGTGCGGCCCCGATTTCGGGTGCGCATGACGAAGCCAAAGTGACCTTTGATTTCGCAATGTCAGTGACGCGCATCCGCGAAACGCCGCGAGTCACACAGCCATACAGCGACGAGCAATGGCAAGCTATCGTTGCGGCCGGCCATGACGTGGACAAGCGCCTGCAGGCCGGCGATGTGCGCCTCAGTATGGGGGGGGAGCCGACCTTTGTTGCCATCGAAAACACGGACGCGCCGGAGTGGAACAACGCAGCGGTTGGTCCGACCAAGCAGCGCTACGCCGAAGAACTTGTTCGACGACTGACGGAGCGTTTTGCGCCGGGTGGTTTGCTGCACTATGGCCAAGGCAAATGGTACCCGGGCGAGCAATTGCCGCGCTGGTCTTATGCGGTCCACTGGCGGTCTGATGGAGAGCCTTTGTGGGCCAACCCGGCTCTGATCGATCGTGAACGGCCGCGTGTGCCGGCGACTATCGCTGAAGCCGAGCGGTTTGCCGTGGAGCTGTGTCGCAATCTCGGCTTGCCCGCCGACACACCGATCTCCGCCTATGAAGATCCCGGTCACTTCGCCTTGGTCGAGCAAAAACTGCCTCTTGGCATCGATCCGGCGACGAACAAGCTCGATGATCCCGCGGAACGCGCTCGACTGGTTGCGGTGTTTGAGCGTGGACTTGGCAAGCCGACCGGTTACGTGCTGCCGATACAGGTCTGGCAGGCCAAGGACACGGGGCGCCGTTGGGTGACGGAACGCTGGAAACTCAGGCGCGAACGATTATACTTGGCGCCGGGCGATTCGCCGGTTGGCTACAGACTGCCACTTGGGTCGCTGCCTTATGTCGCGCCGATCGACCACCCGCGCGTGGAGCCCTCCGATCCGTTCTCGGCGCGCGAACAACTGCCCGACCGCCAGTCGTTGCAGCGGCAGCGCCAAGCCGTTGCCCTGCAGGCACAACCGACCGGATCAAGTGCCTCCGATGAGGTGATCGGTGCCGTGCGGACAGCTCTGGTTGTGGAGCCGCGTGACGGACATTTGTGTGTATTTCTGCCGCCGTTGGAAGATGCCGAGGACTACGCGGCGCTGACCGCGGCGCTCGAGGCGACCGCTGCCCTCGTCAAGCTCCCGGTTCGTCTCGAGGGCTACGCGCCACCGCCCGATCCTCGGCTTGCCGTCATCAAGGTGACGCCTGACCCGGGCGTTATCGAAGTCAACATTCATCCGAGTACCGACTGGGCAAGCCTCGTTGAGACGACAACGGTCCTCTATGAGGAGGCTCGTCTGACGCGTCTTTCCGCCGAGAAGTTTATGGTCGACGGTCGCCATACCGGCACCGGTGGCGGCAACCACATCGTGCTCGGCGCCAAGACCCCGGCCGACAGCCCATTCCTGCGTCGGCCGGATCTCTTGGCGAGCGTCATCAACTACTGGCAGAACCATCCGTCGCTGTCGTATTTGTTTTCGGGCTTGTTTATCGGCCCAACGAGCCAAGCCCCGCGGCTGGACGAAGCCCGGCATGACCAGCTCTACGAGATGGAAATTGCTCTCGCTCAGGTGCAAACGACACGTGACAGGCCAGCGCCGCCTCCTTGGCTGGTTGACCGGATTTTTCGCCATCTCCTTATCGATGTCAGCGGCAACACGCACCGGGCGGAAATCTGCATCGACAAACTCTATTCGCCCGATAGCGCGACCGGCAGGCTTGGCTTGGTCGAGTTTCGGTCGTTTGAAATGCCACCGCACGCCCATATGAGTTTGGCGCAGCAACTCCTGGTGCGTGCGCTGATCGCCTGGTTCTGGGAAAAGCCCTATGCGCGCCCTCTCGTGCGCTGGGGCACGGCTTTGCATGATCGGTTTATGTTGCCGCACTTTGTCGGCGCTGATTTCCGCTCTGTCGTTGATGACCTTCGGGCGGCGGGTTTTGCCATCGAGCACGAGTGGTTTGCGCCTCACTTTGAGTTCCGTTTTCCGGTCTGCGGCGTCATCGAGCGGGCCGGGATCAGCCTTGAGATCCGGCAAGCGCTGGAGCCCTGGCACGTGCTTGGCGAGGAAGCTGCGGTGGGCGGTACGGCCCGCTATGTTGATTCCTCATTGGAACGCGTCCAGGTGCGCGTCGCCGGGCAGACACAAGGCCGCTATGAGATTACATGCAACGGTTTTGCATTGCCGTTGATGCCAACCGGCACGTTTGGCGAACAGGTCGCCGGTGTGCGCTACCGTGCCTGGCAGCCAGCATCGATTCTACATCCGACCATCGGCACGCATGTGCCCCTGACATTCGACATCATTGATAGCTGGACGGGGCATGCCGTCGGTGGCTGCCGCTACCATGTTTCCCATCCCGGCGGCCGTGGCTTGGATGTGTTTCCGGTCAACGCTTTCGAGGCTGAGGGGCGGCGCTTGTCGCGCTTTGAGGCGATGGGACATACGCCGGGGGCTATTCGGGCGAAGTCGGCGGGCGTGCATCCCGAGTTCCCGTTGACCCTCGACATGCGGCGGACGGGATGACCGACGACAGCCATGGCAAGAGCGACACAGGCGGTTGGTTGAATCGTTTGACCGGCTGGTACACGCCGGCGCTCAGGGGCACATCACAAGCCTCTGTTGCCGTGTCTGCTGAGTCGAGTATTGCTAAGGCGAGCACAGCCGAGGCCGCCACCTCAGACATGGCGGCCGACATGGCGGTGGCAAACGCTGCCACGGTAGAGGCATTCGTGTCGGCTGCACCAGACGCGAGCACCGAAGGGGTCACTCCGATTATGCCATCAGCTGCCGCAAAGAACCGAGCCATCGGAGTGTCGGTCAGCGCTGGCTATGCACCGGCTGCGTTTTGCGATGAGTTGATCGGGGCAGACGGCACCATTGGGGCCCATTGGCAGCCCGTGCTGGCTGGACTTGACGCCCTTTCACACGAGCAACGATTGGAACGGATCGATCGGATCAATCTGCGGGTGCGCGAAATCGGCATCGCACATGATCTGTTTGCGGATCCCTCGCGCAATCTGCAGCCTTGGCGGCTCGATCTGATGCCACTGGTGCTGCCACCTGCGGCTTGGGCCGAAATCGAAGCCGGCATCATGCAACGCGCACGTCTGCTAGAGGCCGTTCTGGCGGATATCTACGGCCCGCAAAATACCCTGAAGCGCGGGCAAATTCCGCCCGAACTCGTGTTCAATGATCCGGCCTACCTGCGCGCCTGCCAACACATCACACCGACCCGCGGTCGCATCCAGTTTTTTGCAGCCGACATAGCACGCGCGCCCGACGGTAAATGGCGCGTTGTTGACACGCACGTCGAGACACCCGCCGGCATCGGTTACGCACTGGCCAACCGAACCGTGATGACCCACGTTTCCGGCGACATGTTCAGTGCCAGTAAGGCCGTTCGGCTGGCGCCGTTCTTCCAACAGATGCAGGATGCGCTGGCGCAGCGCGTCGGGCGGCCTGATCCGACGATGGCGTTGCTGACGCCCGGCCCAAGGCATAACGATTTTTTCAGTCACGCGTATCTTGCGCGCTATCTCGGGCTTTTATTGGTCGAGGGTGCAGATCTGCGCGCCGGAAACGGCCGCGTGTTTCTCAAGACACTCGACGGTCTGAACCCGATTGACCTGATCGTGCGCTGCGTTGCTGGGGCCTCGAGTGACGCGCTCGAACTCGAACCGTCCGGTTTCCTTGGGCCCGTTGGGCTGGTGCAGGCGGTACGCCAACAGCCTGATCTCGTTGTTAACGCCCTTGGTACGGCACTGGCCGAAAACCGCGGCCTTGGCAGTTATCTGCCAGCCTTGTGCAAGGAACTGCTGGGCGAGGACCTCGCCATCTGGGACACGACCAAATGGTGGCTTGGCGATGCATCCGTGCGACAGACTGTGATCAGCGACCTTGATCGCTATTTCATCCGTCGAGCCAACGAACAGACGGCCCGCCCCGGACGGGCAGCAGCACCCCGTGATCCAGCCAAGCTGACGCCATCTGAGCGTAGCGCCTTGATCGGCGAGATTGAACTAGATGGCGCCTCGCTAGTTGCCGAAGAGAAGGCACCACTGGGCAGCGCTCCGTCGTACGGCCCCCGTGGCCTGCAGCCGAAACCATTTGCAATGCGGATTTTCGCGACTGCTGTTCCAGGCGGCTTTGCGGTCATGCCGGGTGGTCTCGCGATGACCGTTGACCCGGGTGCCTCAATGGCCTTGACCGCACCAGACGGCGCGTCACGCGACGTCTGGGTGCTCAGCGATACCCCTCAGCCCGTGTTCAAGAGCTTGTGGAAGCCAACAATTGAAACGGCGCAGATTCAGCGCAACCCGCGTGAATTGCCCAGTCGGGCGGCCGACAATCTGTTCTGGCTCGGCCGGTACACAGAACACGTGGATTGGACGTTTCGCGCCCTGCGGACGTGTCTCAGCCGGCTCGAAGAAGACGGTGGCACGCGGCAGAGCCTTGGGCTCAGTCGCGCCATTCTTGCAAACCTGCAGCAACGTGATGGCGCCAAGCCGTTACAACTTGCAGCCGGCGATGATGCACACGCCGTCGCGCTGCTCGCTCGGGCCCTGATGACATCACGTGATGAAGTTCACGGCCTCCAGCAGACCCTAGGACATGTGCATCGCATCGCAGGCCTCAGCCGAGATCGGCTATCACTGGAGGCTTGGCGCACGCTCAACTCATTTTATGTCGGCCACCGGTGGCAAGCGGCGGCAATATCTGGTTCGATCGGCGAATCGCTTGACTTGATTGATGCCGGCCTTGGCGCAATCGCAGCTTTCAATGGTCTCACGCACGAAAACATGACGCGCAACTTTGGTTGGTCGTTCCTCGATATGGGTCGGCGGATGAGCCGTGCGCAGAATTTGGCGCATATGTTGCTGACTGTACTGGGTGGGCCAAAGGCCATCCAAGACGACGGCACAGAGCTGTTATTTGCGCTCGAGTTGGCCGATTGTTTTATCACGTATCGTTCGCGCTACCGGCTCAACCCGGTCCTTGGACCGGCCCTTGATCTCTTGATCATTGACGAGGCCAACCCGCGGAGCCTCGGCTATCAATTGGCCGCGTTGACGGCGCACATAGATACACTGCCGCAAACAGGTGATGGCGGCGGACGCACGCACGCACAGCGCATGGCGCTCGGCATGCTTGCCGACGTGCGACTTGCCGATGTGGCCCAGCTTTCTGAGCTGGACAGGGATGGCCGCCGGGCGTCTCTGGCCCACTTGCTGACCACGCAAATTGACCGTGTCCCGCAACTGTCTGATGCCATCACGCGGCGTTACTTCAGCGTGGTTGAGACAGAACCGCGATGGGTGAGGGCGCGCTCGCGCCAAGAGCCATGAAATTCGAGATCAGTCACCGGACGACCTACGCGTATCGCGCGCCCGTCGCCCAGTCTCATCATATGGTGCACCTGGAACCGCGCAAAACGCCGAGCCAGACCGTGCTGCATCACAGTCTTCTGATTGAACCGGCGCCGGTGTCTCAGATTGCGGTAACAGATGTGTTCGGCAACGCCGCCGCACTGTTGCGCATTGAGGACGAGCACACCGAGTTCCTGGTTCATGCGCGCAGCACCGTTGCAACGACGGCTGAGCCTCCACCTTCACTCGATGGAGGCACCGCCTGGGAAGATATTGTTAGATCAGCCGCATGGCAAAATGTGCCGATCGACACTGACGTCCGTCATTTCGTCTGCAAGTCCCGACACGCACCCGCAAGCCGGGAAATCAGAGACTTTGCGCTGCAATCGTTTCCACCACGGTGCCCCGTTTTGACGGGTGCCTTTCACCTGACGCGGCGCATCTTTGAGGACTTTATCTTCGATCCGAGAGCGACGGACGTTTCAACACCAATCGGCCGTGTGCTGGAAAACAAGCGCGGCGTCTGCCAGGATTTCGCACATCTCGCCATTGCCGCACTTCGTTCCGTCGGTCTGCCAGCGCGATACGTGAGCGGCTACCTGATGACGCGGCCGCCGCCTGGCAAGGCCAAACTGAAAGGCGCCGACGCGTCGCACGCCTGGCTTTCCGTCTGGTCGCCCGAAGCGGGGTGGATCGACTTTGATCCGACCAATGGGATTATTCCAACCGGTGAACATATTACGCTCGCCTACGGCCGCGATTACGAGGACATCAGTCCAGTGACTGGCATTTTGCTCGGTGGTGGGGATCAGACAATGACGGTTGCAGTTGACGTTGAGCCGGTGGCATGATGCTCGCTTGGGTGTGCCGTCTATTGCATCACTCTTGTCCCTGCTGTTGGGTTCCGCTTCTGCCCCACAATCCGCCGCATTGCGGAGGGAGCCGTTAGCGTGCCAATCGGCGGGAACTTTTGGGAAATATCTCATGGCCCCCGCTTCATCGTACCCGGCTTCCCCACTGGTCTCGGTCGACGCAGAACAGGCAACCCATGATGGCGGCGATATTGCCGACTTCTGGGCGTTGATGAAGCCCCGACTGATGTCGTTATCGGTTTTCACGGCGCTGGTCGGACTAGTGGCGGCCCCTGGACAGATTCACCCTGTGATCGCGGTTATCGCGATGCTTTGCATCGCTGTCGGTGCGGGTGCGTCAGGCGCGCTCAACATGTGGTACGATGCTGATATCGACGCCAACATGCAGCGCACGGCGGCGCGCCCAATCCCACGCGGACGCGTAACTGCCACCGAGGCACTTACATTTGGTACCGTGCTGTCTGTGCTGTCCGTTCTTGTTTTGAGCGTGACTGTAAACTTCACAGCTGGGGCGTTGCTCGGACTGACGATCGCCTTTTACATCTTCGTTTACACAATGTGGCTCAAGCGACGGACTCCACAAAACATCGTCATCGGTGGGGCCGCGGGTGCGTTTCCGCCAATGATTGGCTGGGCGGCCGTCACGGGCGGTGTGTCGCTGGATTCGATCCTCTTATTCGCGCTCATCTTCTTTTGGACGCCGCCGCATTTCTGGGCACTCGCTCTCTATCGGTGCCGCGATTACGAACGTGTCGGTGTCCCCATGTTGCCGGTTGTCGCAGGTCCTGACGAAACGCGGCGGCAGATTTTGATCTACACGGTGCTTCTGGTGCCGATCGCACTCGCGCCGGCTTTCACGGGTCTTGGCGGGGCCACCTATCTCGCCGTTGCTCTCGTCTTGAACGCAGCATTCGGTTGGTTCGCGTACCAAGTCTACACACATCGGGAAGGCCGCGAGGCTGATGCGCATGCCAAGCGCTTGTTCCTGTTCTCCCTGCTGTATCTTTTCCTGCATTTCGCTGTTTTGTTGGCGGAGCGCGTTGTTGCTAAGGTGCTGGCATGAGCGACAGCAAGGGCAAAAAGGCAGCGTCGGCGGGGCTCAATGTCGTGTCGCGCAGCGTGGTTCTCGGCGTTGGTTGTGTGGTTTGGCTCGGCGTCTACTTCTCCGGTCTTCCGAAATGGATCGCAACGCTGGTTGCCGCGGCAGTGGGCCTCGTCTTCATGGTCGACCACAACATGCGCACGATGGCAGGTCTCACCGAAACCAAACGCCGCGAACGCATGCGCAACATCGCGATCGCCTTGGCCCTCGGTGGTATGGTGCTTCTGTTCTACATGGCAACCATGGTGCGCCTCGGGCCAAACGTTTTCAATCGATCGATGTAATCCGGTTTTATTGCTCCTGTTTAGGCCGGGTATCCAGTTAGACCGGGTATCCACGCCAGCTGCGCACGGTGCGGATGGCAAGATGACTCTCAAGACGGGCTACATTAGGAAGTTTCGCGAGCCGCTCGCGATGGATGCGCTCAAAATCGGCCGCGTCCCTGGCCGCAATGCGCAGGAGGTAGTCCGTACCGCCTGCCATGAGATGGCACTCGAGAATTTCTGGTGCCGTTGATACGGCCGCCTCGAAAGCGTCCAACATTTTGTCCGACTGTGACTTGAGCGCAACCTGTATAAAAAACTCCATCCCGTAGCCAAGCTTGCGCGGGTCAAGCCGCGCACCGTAGCCCGCAATCAAGCCGGCCTCCTCCAACAGCTTGACCCGCCGATGGCAGGCTGAAGCTGACAAGCCAACGCGCGCGCCCAACTCGGCGACTGGAAGCCGACAGTCTGACTGTAGGGCTGCGAGGATGCGGCGGTTGATGGGGTCATCGAGCATGCGTGAAACTTCGGGCATGGATGATATCCACCGGTGTGCTCGCGCCTGTCAAACACAACGCATCACGTCGCGATGCCTTCGATTGCAAATCCACGACCAAATATCTATGTTCCGCAACAACACCTTGCATGAGGTGGCCGAATCGAGGCGCGCTCTATCCATCAGTTGGGCAGTGGCTCAGGGGAGGATCACATGGGTTTCAGGTTCCGCAAGATCATCAGCGTCATTCCCGGCGTAAAGGTAAATCTATCGAAGACCGGTGTCTCGACCAGTCTTGGCGGTCATGGGGCCACCGTAAACGTTGGCTCGAATGGCAAGAAGCTCTTGACACTCGGCATCCCCGGAACCGGGCTCAGCTATCAGATTCCGCTGACCTGGGGTTCACTCGCCGTGTTGTTGATTGCCGCCGTCGTCGTTTGCGGGATCGCGTTTCTGCTCGCGCCGGATCTGATCCGGGCAGGCCTGCATTGGTGGCAGCCGAAGATCTTCTAAGGCTGCCCAATAGCGCAGGGCTGCAGTCAGGACTTTAGTGTGCACATCATTGGCGAGCGCACCGTACTTGCGGCGGATGCGCGTGCCTTCAGTATCACCGACAGCTAAGTGTCAAAATACGATTTGTGCACCTGCGAAATCCTCGAATGAGCCCGTTGTCTCGATGCTGAGCGCGTCGATGCGTTTCACGAGACCGCGCGCACTTTCATCAACGCTGACGTCAGCGCTTGAGCCGCCCATGTCCGTTTTGACCCAGCCAGGATGGTAGGCTGCCACCGGCACGCCATTGGGTTGTAATTCAACGGCAAGATTTGCGGCGAGATTGGATGCGGCGGCTTTTGAAGCGCGATACAAATAACTGCTGCCGGCGGCGCGTGCAGATGACCCCATGCGCGACGAAATGATCGCGATGCGGCCGCGCGCGGCTGTGACGTTGTCGGCGAGCGCTTGGACCGTAAAGAAGACCCCGGTGACGTTGGTTGCCAGGACCTCGCCCCAAATGGCCGGTGTGTTTTCGAGATCGCGCAGTCCGCCGCGCGGTCCCATCATGCCGGCATTAGCAATAAGGATATCAACCGGCAGGCCCGCGAGCGCCGCGCGCAAGCCCGCGTGATTTGCCACGTCCGTGACATCGAGCCGATGAACTTCCGCGGTGACGGCCAAGAGTGCCGTCGCGTCAGCTGGATTGCGTGCGGTACCAATAACGCGGTCACCACGCGCGGCGTAAGTGCGCGCAAGCGCAAGGCCGATGCCGCGATTTGCGCCCGTGATCAAAACGGTTGCCATAGTGTGTCTCCTGGTGGCGCGTGCGTGCGCAGATGTAATCTTTCGACCAAATTGATCGAAAAGCGACTGACTTTCACCCCACGTTTACCAAACTCAAGCCTAAATCGCGCGCAAGAGGTGGGGCCTGAGTACATGGTTCGGTTTGCCGGTCGGCAGGACGGATCTGAGCTTGCGTTCTTTGGCTCACCCGTCGCATGTCGACAGAAGTACGTGCCAGAGCAGCCCCATGACCGCAAATCCGTCGCACACGCCCCTACGCCGCATCCTTTTGGCGGAAGACGACGATTCTATGCGCGGCTTTCTTGAACGCGCGCTTAAGGGCGCGGGTTACGACGTTGTCGCGTTCGACAATGGCAAGGATGCCTTCGACCGGTTGGGCCGGGAACCGTTTACGCTGCTGCTGACCGACATCGTCATGCCGCTAATGGACGGTATCGAACTAGCCCGCCGGGCGGCCGAGCACGACCCGGACCTTAAAATTATGTTCATCACTGGCTTTGCAGCTGTTACCTTGAACACCGACAACGCGGCACCGAAAGACGCGCGCGTGCTGTCAAAACCCTTCCACTTGAAAGACCTTGTCGCCGAAGTTGACCGGCTGCTTGCGACCTGAAGACGTGAGTACGCGGCCAAGCACCGCGTCTTCGCCGCACAGTCGCAAAGGTCAGTGTGCCTTGGCGCCGCTCTTGAACAGTTTGTAGGTTAAACTGTCGACCAAGGCTTCAAAGCTTGCGTCGATAATGTTGGCCGAGACGCCGACTGTGAACCAGCGCTCGCCCGTGGCTTTGTCGTGGCTCTCGACCAGAACGCGTGTCACGGCGCCAGTGCCGCCGTCCAGGATCCGAACCTTGAAGTCGGCCAGCTCAACATCCTTGATGAGGGCCGAATAACGCCCGAGATCTTTGCGCAACGCATTGTCGAGTGCATTCACGGGGCCGTTGCCGTCGGCGACGTGCCAAAGCGGCGCTTCATCGCCATTGATATAGAGGCGCACGGTCGCCTCGGACATGGTGACGAGTTTCCCGACGGCGTTGTGGCGTTTTTCGACCATGACGCGGAAACTGTCGACACGGAAGAACTCCGGCACCTCACCAAGCAGCCGACGCGCTAGAAGTTCAAACGACGCGTCTGCGCCCTCGTAGGCGTAGCCGCTGGCCTCTCTGGACTTCACTTGCTCGAGCAAGTCGCCAAGTCGCGGATCGGTGCGCTCCATCGACACGCCGAGCCGTTCAAGTTCGTAGACCAGGTTCGACTTTCCGGCCTGGTCCGACACCAAAACGCGGCGACGGTTACCGACCGTTTCCGGTGGCACGTGTTCATATGTCTCCGGCTCTTTCAGGATGGCTGAGGCGTGGATGCCAGCCTTGGTCGCGAAGGCGGCTTCACCCACGTAGGGCGCTTGGCGCTGCGGCGAACGGTTCAGCAACTCATCGAGCAGGCGACTGGCCGCCGTGAGCTTAGACAGTTGCGCGCGCGTCACGCTGGTCTCGAAACGGTCGGCATACTCGGGTTTGAGCAGCAGCGTCGGAATGATCGACGTCAGGTTGGCATTGCCACAGCGCTCGCCAAGCCCGTTCAGCGTGCCCTGAATCTGCCGCGCCCCCGCACGGACCGCCGCGAGCGAATTCGCAACGGCGTGCTCCGTATCGTTGTGCGTGTGGATACCCACGTGTGAACCGGGCACGATCTTCACGACATCGGCGACGATGGCCTCGACCTCGTGCGGCAACGTTCCGCCATTGGTGTCGCACAGCACCACCCATCGCGCGCCGCTCTCGTAGGCCGTGCGCGCCACGGCAAGCGCATAGGCACGGTTCCCCTTGTAGCCGTCGAAGAAATGCTCGCAATCGATCATCGGCTCGCGCCCGGCAGCCTTAACGGCTTTAACGCTGTCGGCGACACCCTCGATGTTTTCGTCGTTGGTGATGCCAAGCGCGACACGGACGTGATAATCCCACGCCTTGGCCACCAGGCACGCCGCATCGGCTTGCGCCTGTAGTGTACCCTGCAAACCCGGATCGTTTGACGCCGAGCGCCCTGCGCGCTTGGTCATGCCAAAGGCCACGAAGCGGGCATGTTTGAAACCGCTTGGAGCGGCGAAAAACTCGGTATCCATGGGGTTTGCCCCGGGATACCCGCCCTCGATGTAATCGATGCCGAGATCGTCGAGCACGCGCGCGATGCGTCGCTTATCGGCGAGCGAGAAGTCAACGCCCGTCGTCTGCGCGCCATCGCGCAACGTGGTGTCGAAGAGGTAGAGGCGGTCACGGGTCATGCGTTTGGTGCGTCTTCTCGGGCGGCCAATGGTAAGTGTCTTGGTCGGGATGTTGATGCGACACGATGGCGGCGTAGTGCGCGGCGCGGGCAGCGATCTGCTGCTGTGTGCGTTTTGGCAGGTCGGCAATATGGTCCGCCCAGGGCAGTCGACGGTCGAGATTGACCTGCAACACCGGCACTATCTCGTGTGCGTGGTCAAACGCGGCGATAGCGAGCGACGGCCCCTCAAGCGTTTCGAACGTCAGCGGTGTGCCGCAGTCTGCGCAAAAACCGCGCCGCACGATGTTTGAACTTTGGAAATGTTTCGGTGCACCGCGCGTCCAGTCGAGGTCCGTCACCGCGACCAGGGCCGCACCTGGGCTACCGAATGCTTTTTGGCACATCCGGCAATGGCAGAATGAGGGAGCTGCGATCGCACCGACCCGGAAGCGCACAGCACCGCATTGGCAGCCGCCAGTGTGGGAGGAGTTGGTCATGGTTTCGCTATGCCCATGGGTTTATCAGCCTAGCATTGATGAACTCAAAATCCGTCGTATTGCGCGTCACAATGACGGCGTTGCGAGACTTGGCGATGGCGGCGATTTGAGCGTCCAAAGTCTGGATGGGGCGCCCAGCGGTTTTGCGCGCGGCAATGATCTCGCCATAGCAAGCGGCGGCCAATCGGTCGAACGGAAGAACGCGCGGGCCGAAGATCTCGATAACGCTCGCGATCTTTTCGACGAGGTCCATTTTCCTTTTTCCGTCAGGCAGAAGAGCGACACCACTTAGAAGTTCTGCCTCAACTATTGTCGTGGTCCACACCAGCTCAGACTGCTGACTTTGTAACCAACGCTCAACCCGCGGACTGACGTTTGCTTTCAGCACCTCGGAAACGACGTTGGTGTCGAGAATAAACATCAATTACTCGAACGCTGGCGGACCGCGCAACAAATCACGCGGCGGAAGCTCGAGATCGTAACCTCCGTCTTGCTTCACGATGCTGCGGATAGCCTCGTAAATATGGGGTTTTCCAGCCATCGGCAAGTCGCCGGTGAGTGTTGCCGCCAGGATCTCACGTGCTTCAGCTTCAGCCGAACGGCCGTGCTCGGCCGCGCGACGATCAAGGCGCAATTTGACCGTCGGGTCGAGGTCTCGAATTATCAGTGTGGTCATTCCAGCACCTGTATTTTTTGCAGTATGACACAAAATGATCACGGCCAAAACCGGTGGCTCACCCCTTCGCCTCCCAATTCGTCACCGGCTCGCCGGTTTCGGGATGCTTGCTGTCCTTGATGGTGACGCCGAGAGCGGCGAGTTCGTCACGCAGCCGGTCGCTCGCCTTGAAGTCCTTGTTGCGACGGGCCTCCAGGCGCAGCTCAATCAGGGCGCGGACCTTCACGCGGTCGATCGATGTGCCGCCTTCACCGACCAAAAGATCCGCTCGTGTTTCGCCATCGAGCACGCCCAGAAATGCGAGCGATGTCTTCAGGGCCGCAGCTGTCTCCGGGTTGCCGCGCTTCACAGACTTGGCAAGCCCGTGGATGATCGAGATCGCCGAGGGCGTGTTGAGGTCATCGTGGAGGGCCGCCAGGATGTCCTCATGGGGCGCGGGCGCGGCGTCCACATCCGCCAACAACTCCGACAATTCAACCAGCGTCGTGCGCGCTTGCGTGACGCGTTCGACCGTCCAATCGATCGGCTGGCGATAGTGCGTGCCGAGCATGGCAAAGCGCAACACGCGGCCATGCCATGGTTTGCCGCCGAAGTCGGATGTCGCAAGCAGTTGGTTGAGGGTGAAGAAGTTGCCTGATGACTTTGACATCTTCTCGCCGTTCACTTGCAAGAAGCCATTGTGCATCCAAACGTTCGCCATCACGTCGGTGCCGTGCGCGCAACGTGATTGCGCCAGTTCGTTTTCGTGGTGCGGAAACACCAGATCAACGCCGCCGCCATGGATATCGAACGTCTTGCCGAGGTGCTTGAAGGCCATGGCTGAGCATTCGATGTGCCATCCGGGGCGGCCTTGCCTCTCGATCCCACCCGGTGATGGCCAAGCCGGCAAGCCGGTGTCTGACGGTTTCCAGAGCACGAAGTCCATCGGGCTTTTTTTATAGGGCGCGACGTCGACGCGGGCGCCGGCCTCCATTTCCTCAAGCGAGCGATTGCCGAGGCGGCCATAGTCCGGCATCGACCCAACTGCGAACAGCACGTGGTCGTTGGCGACATAGGCATGACCGTTGGCGATCAACTGGTCACAGATCACGCGCATTTCAGCGATGTGATCGGTGGCGCGAGGCTCGATTGTCGGCGTCAACGCACCGAGTGCAGTCATGTCCGTTTGATACTGTGCTGTCGTCTTGGCCGTGATGTCAGCGATGGCTTTGACGGGGTTCACACCAGCATGATCGCGGCGGGCGCGCTCGTTGATCTTGTCGTCGACATCCGTAATGTTACGGGCATACGTCACGTGCGCGACGCCATAGACGTGCCGCAGCAACCTGAACAGCACGTCAAACACAAGTACGGGACGCGCGTTGCCGATATGCGCGAAATCGTAAACGGTCGGTCCGCACACGTACAGACGCACGTTCTGGGCATCGATCGGCTGAAACGTCTCTTTGCGTCGCGTCAGCGTATTATACAGGGTGAGAGCCATAGTTTGTCTCGTGTGCGCGAGGGCCGGCGGCTTACGCAGCGCTGATCACTTGCCGGGTAGCATTGGCGAGCTGGTCTATGCGTCATGAGAAGACGAGACAGCATGCCTGCGCCGCGAGATCAGCGGTTGGTAAAAATGCCGCAACAGATGTTAACGGCGCGTTTGCCGGAAGGTCGGTTCATGAACCGCGTATGCGGGTGGCGCGTCGCGCGGTCAAGGGTTTGCTTTGCCGATAACGTTCGTGCGTGCTTTGGATATTTAGGCTGGTCGCATCCGGCACGCGAGGCTGCACCCGTGTTATGGGAACGCCGGGCGAGCCCTAACGACTGCTTTTCCTCGCACCGTCTGACGCGCCATGCGCGCCGGTCGCCTCGGTTGCGACCAGGGACGCTGCAAACCGGCGGTACCGATTTACGCTCTGTACTAAATGGAGCCGCATAGCTTTTCGCGCAGCGGCGGCGTTCCGACTGATAATCGCCTCTGTGATCCCGACATGGTCTTTTTGTATCGCACTGAGGTACGCCAGTTGCTCGGACTTAGTGGATTGGTTGGTGCGAATCACCTGCCTTGGAATGACATGCCGGCCAAGAAAGGCCAGAAAATCTGGGAAATGGGGATTTCCTGTCGCCTCTGCGATCGAACGGTGAAAGGCAAAGTCCTCCTGTACCGCTGAGTGGTGTGCCGCAATAGCTGCGTCGAGGGCCCGCAGCGCGTCTCGGATCTCAGCCAACTGTTGCGCGCTGCCACGCTCGGCCGCCAGCGCCGCGGCCTCAGTTTCGACAGCCAAACGCAACTCCAGGACCCGCAACATCTCATAAATCGCGTTGGGGCCTTCGCTGCCGTCTGACGCAATGCGAAACGCCAACCGGCTGGCATCAGTCGCGACAAACGCCCCGAGGCCTTGGCGCGTCATCACCAGGCCGTCGGCCTTTAACGCCGCTACGGCCTCCCGCACCACCGTACGCGAGACGCCCATGGCAGCAACGAGTTCTGCCTCAGTCGGCAGGCGCGTGCCTGGCTGCAGCCCCCCACGTCTAATCTCAGACGCAATGCGATCAACCACTTCGTCAGCCAGATTCCGCGTCGGCCGAAGGGGTCGAAGTAACGACTGCACGGATGTTTGAGCGGTTGAACTTGACGGCTGATGTCTGGTCATCATACAACTTAATACCAGCTGCAACACACCGGATCAAGTCCGGGTCGCGAAAAGCGGAAGCAGCACGCTGGAATGGGCCTTTAGGGAGGACCGCATGAAACGTCGTGAACTCTTGAAATTGATGGGTGGCGTCAGCGCTGTAGCCATGGGCGGCATCGGTGCGCCGACGTCGGCACAAACGAAATTGGTGCTGAAGGCCACCGACGTACACCCAACCGGCTACCCAACTGTTGCGGCCGTCGAAGCCATGGGCAAGAAGCTGGAAGCGGCCACAAACGGCCGCATCTCGATTCAGATGTTCCCGTCGATGCAGCTCGGCGGCGAAAAGGAAATGATCGAGCAAGCGCAAGTCGGCGCCTTGCAGATCGCGCGCATTTCGGTTGGCCCGATGGGCCCGCTGGTGCCCGAATTCAACGTCTTCAACCTGCCGTTCGTGTTCCGCGATGGTGCGCACATGGAAAAGGTTATCGACGGTGAGATTGGCTCTGAGGTGCTGACCAAGCTCAGCAACCACCCGACCGCTGGCCTGATTGGTCTTTGCTTCATGAATGCTGGGATCCGGAATGTCTACAACTCGAAAAAGCCGATTGAAACGGTGGCCGATCTCAAAGGCATGAAAATCCGCATGATGGGCAATCCATTGTTTGTCGATACCATGAACTCGCTCGGTGGCAACGGCGTTGCCATGGGCTTTGATCAGTTGATCAACGCGATGCAGACCGGCGTCGTCGATGGCGCTGAAAACAATGAACCGAGCTATGAATCGGGCCAGCATTATCGTTACGCCAAGTTCTACTCAAAGACCGGTCACCTGATGATTCCGGAGATCCTGGTGTTCTCGAAAAAGACCTTCGAGTCGATGTCGAAGGACGATCAGGCCCTCCTCATGAAGCTTTCAAAGGAAGCGCAGTTGGAGCAGCGCAAGCTCTGGAATATCCGTGAGGAAGAGAGTTTGAAGAAAATGAAAGATGCCGGCGTCGTTATCAATGATGTTAAAGATAAGGCTGGCTTCCAGGCAGCTGTGAAACCCGTATGGGACAAATACGGCGCAGCCCATGCCGGATTGATCGCCCGCATTAACGCCGTCAAGTAGCTTGTAAATGACGGTCCTGGCAAGTCTTGCCAGGGCCGTTTTCTCTGTGGGGGCAGGGCAAATGAAATCCACATATTTTGTATGTATGGAATGGCTTAATCAGGCTTGTGTCTTCGTTGCCGGTGTCGCGCTGGTCGTGATCACGATCATCATCCCATATGGTGTGTTTACGCGTTATGTGCTGAACAGTGCGTCGTCGTGGCCTGAGCCGCTTGCCATTTTGTTGATGATCGTATTGTCGTTTTTATCAGCAGTCGTTTGTTATCGCGAGCACTTGCACATCGGCGTTGGCATGTTGTCGAATGCTCTGGATGGCCCGACCAAGGTTGCACTGGGCATCGCAATTGAGCTCTGCATGCTTGCCACCAACGTGTTTCTCGTTTGGTTCGGCATCAAACTCGTGCAGAAAACATGGTTTCAAACCATTGCCGAGTTTCCCGTTGTCTCCGTCGGCGTGTCGTATTTGCCGGTGCCGATTGCCGGCATACTAACGACATTGTTTATCGTTGAGCGGTTCCTTAAGGGTAATTGGTTCCCAACACCGCCTACCCCGGAAGAGCTGGCTGGCGGTACGATTTCAAGCGAGTGACGTCTTTGTGCGACTGACGGGGAACACTCATGGACGCGCTGGTTTTGATTGGCAGCTTCACCGTGCTTTGCCTGATGGGCATGCCGGTTGCTTACGCGCTCGGTCTAGCGGCTGTGCTTGCCGCTGTGTGGATGGGCATCCCGCTTGAAGCCATCGCCCTGAAGACGTCTGACGGCATGGACGACTTTCCACTGCTCGCCATACCATTCTTTATTCTCGCAGGCGCGATCATGGGCGAAGGCGGCATGGCCTCGCGCTTGATAGATCTTGCAAAGGTGTTCGTCGGCTTCATCCGCGGCGGTCTGGCCCTGGTAAACCTTCTGGCGTCGACCATGTTCGGATGTATTTCCGGTTCTTCGGTGGCGGATACAGCGTCTATTGGCTCTGTCATGATCCCGCAGATGATCAAGGCAGGCTATCCGCGCGTGTTTGCGACCAGTGTGACGGTATCGGGCTCGCTGCAACCGCTGTTGATCCCACCGTCGCACAATATGGTCATTTATTCGCTGGCAGCCGGTGGTTCCGTTTCCGTCGCGCATCTCTTTATCGGCGGCATCATTCCGGGCTTGCTGCTCGGTGCGTCCCTGATGCTGCTCGTGCTGGTTTATGCCTATCGCTACAAGTTGCCCAAGGGCGACATTGTGCCGTTCGACGCTGCCTTGAAAATCGCTGGCGAGGCCGTTTGGGGGCTCGTCACGGTTATTATCATTATGGGGGGCATTCTCTCTGGTATCTTCACGCCGACCGAGAGCGCGGCGATTGCGTGTGTGTGGGCGTTCTTCGTCACCATGTTCATCTACCGCTCATACAAATGGCGCGAGTTGCCGGTGTTGATTGGCAAGGTCATCCGCACGGTGGGCATGGTCATGATTATGATCGGCTTCTCCGTCGCGTTCGGCTACATGATGACGTTGATGCGGATTCCAGCGCTGGCAGCTGATTTTTTCGCAAGTATTACGAACGATAAATATGTGTTCTTACTCTACGTGAATATTCTGCTGCTGGTGCTTGGAACATTCATGGATCTGGCACCCATGCTGCTGATCTGCACGCCGGTATTTCTGCCGATCATACAAAAGTATGGCATCGACCCCGTCCACTTCGGCATCATCATGATCTACAACCTCGGCATTGGCCTACTGACGCCGCCGGTCGGCCCGACGCTTGCGGTTGGTTGCGCCATTGGTAAAGTCACCATGGAGCAGCTGTCCCGCGGCGTTCTGATCTTCTACATTCCCATGTTGATCGTGCTCGCTCTTGTCACCTACATTCCGGCGCTGACGTTGTGGTTGCCGAACCTGGTGCTCGGCAGGTGACATCGTTCTTTGCGGACAAAGCAACTATTTAGGAAATCTCAGCCTTTCAATCGCATAACCAAGGCTAATGCTATGCGTCCGCGTGTCTTGCGGGCGTGCGGCGGGTTTGTTGCGTTCAGTTGAGAGGTTCGCTGTCGGCGTCGGTGCGCCACGGCGAGTAGCGTCATGCGTCAAGGCATAGTGCAAGTCCGCATGTTTATTGCGGTCGTTTTGGTATCTACGGCGTTGGCTGGCCAGGCCGCGCCCGCCGCCGCGCAAGGGTTTCTTCAGCAACTGTTCGGCCTCGGCAGCACTCAGCCCGCGCCTCAGTCCGTCCCGCAAGCCTTGTCGACGCCCGGTGGCCGACCCTACGTCTTGCCGGGGCCTGCCGGTTCCGGCAACTTCATGAGCCGCCGTCCCTTGAGCCAAGATGAGGATGATCACGAGCCAAAAGCATCCGGCATCTATCGCACCATCTGTGTGCGCGCCTGCGACGGTTTTTACTTCCCCATTTCGAACAGTGTCTCGAAAAAGGGGCTCTATCGCGATGGGATGAAATGCCGGTCCCAATGCGGTGATGAGGCCCGCGTTTTCTTTCTGCCGACTAAGACGACCGAGGTTGACGGCGCGGTCGATCTGCAGGGCCGCCAGTATGGGCGCACGAGCTCAGCCTATGTGTATCGCAAAACGCTCGTCGCCGGCTGTCAGTGCAAGCCCGATCCATGGGCTGCGACGGAAATGGCGCGCCACCAGCAATATGCCGACGCGGAAATTGGCAAAAAACTGGCGG
>JANNXS010000255.1:0-3721 GCA_031409695.1 Hyphomicrobiaceae bacterium | reverse complement strand
ATCAAAAAGCCCTGGGCTTATTGGGTCCACTGCCAGCGATTTGCGGACACTTTTTGGGCCTAGGATGGATATAGCGGCCATTGTCTCGCCGCGCCTTGCCCGCCTGTCCAACCAGCGTCGTCGCCATGCGCGCGCGATCGTGGCTGTGGTTGCCGGCTCCGCCTGCTCCGATGCCATGCCCATCAGCGACATCCTCGCGTTTGCATCCAGTTCGCACGCATAGAATAAACGCGGCGTCGCATGGTGAAGGACGGTGTCGCTGGCGATGCCGAGCGCGTCCAGCCCCTCCCTTATCTGACGCAGACGTGGGCTCGTGCCTTCGCCAAATCGATTGTTCACGCGCCTAGATGTGTGAAGAGTCTGTGCCATCTGCCTGAGCGCGTGTGCGGTGTCCGCCCCCAAATGGAGCGTGCCGAAACCACCCGTCTTGCCGCGGCCGATCAAATTCCATCGTAAGTCGTGAACCAGGTCGTCGTGATCGAAAGCACGGAGGTTGAGCCGATTGTACTGGCTAGACCCGACACCATAGAGGCTCGTTGTGGTCAGAACCCGGAGGTCCGCTGGCTTTGAGATGGCGCGTCCTGCCATCTGTGACGCGATTACGCTAACCTGGTTGCCATATCGGGCCGAATAGTGATCGCGCACCTCCTTCGAGGCAAGGAGGAGGGCAACCAGCTTTCCACAAAGGAGTTCGTTATAGGGCGCCACTGCGCCGCAAATGCTTACATCGGCGACGCGACTAGACAGGCCGGCCTTCCGGAACTCCGTCAGCACGATATCAATCGCCCGCTGACCGGTGCGCGCCGCGAGCAATTGATTAAGGGCAGCGGTTGGATCGGCGCTTAGGTTGACCGCGCGAAACACCTGCTTAGCGAATAGCAACTGCGCCAGCAGTTCGGCTCGCTTACGCACAAACAGCAGATCTTCCGAAGCTTTGCGCCAGTCAGTGTCGTCGCCGGCCATTTTTACGGAGCCGCGCATCGGCTTCACGCCGCTGCCTTCCGCCATTTGTGCCTGGTAGTGTGCACGCAGTTCCAGGTCACGCGCGAATGCAGCACCCGATGCCTTCTGCTCGAGCCGGAGTATAGTGTTGTCGACGGGCGTCTCTATTTCTTCCGGGCTGGCGAGGTCGTCCCATCGCACAGACTGGATTGAATGCTCTAGCCGTTCGATGATCGCACTCGCGAGTTTGGCCGGTTGCCAAGTTCCGCTTTGCAAGTTCGCCGAGGCCGCCTCGCGTAGCCAACCCATCCATTGGTCGCGGACCGACACCCTCATCACCGGGCTAGCGAGCATGGCGATACCCATTATCGGTCGGTTTTGTCGGGCGGCGTTTCTGACCAGCACGAGTAGTTGGCGGCCGGGTATTGGCCGATATTCGTGTGCCCACGTATGGCGGAAGTAGCGCCAAATGTCGTTAAGCGGCAGCCCGGTCTCTGAGCAGCGCTTGCCGGGCTGGCAGATCTCGACGACGGGCTCAACGAGTTTCGCGAGCGCTGCGTCGCGCTCCTCTTCGGGCCGGGTTGCGATTGTAGCGAGTTCACTGGCTAGCGCTTCGCCATTGTCTATCAGGTCAAGTATCGAACTCCTGACCCCGGGGGCCTTCAATGTGCGGCGCTCCATTCTCGCAATGAAGGCCCGGACGGAGGGTTCGGCCAGTTGCCGACGACGGGCGACCTGCAAGGCTGACCGGATGCGCAACTTGATGTCGTCCATCGAGTGCTCTGTGCTTGCCTCGATGCCAGGAGGTTTGAAATGTAGTCCCTCCATCTCGAATGAGACATCCCACCCTTGTTCCAGGAGGTCAGCGACTAGTAGGCAGACGGCCCGCAGCTTCGCGCTGTCGCCATCGTCGATGTAGCTGCGCGCTAGTGCGCGGAGCCTGTCGGCGAACCCGCCCGGAGTCGGGCCAGCAAAGTTCAGCAGTCCGTGCAATTGATCCCGTTCATCGGGAGCAAGGAAGGGTGCGAACTTCCGCGGACCGAACTGGTCATCGTCGCTTTTCGCCATAGCGCTTCCCCGAATGCGTCGATCGTCTTGATGCCAATGCCAACTTCCTCCCAGTCGCGCCAGCAGGCATTGCTCGGATACTAGCAACCCTTGTCACTTTGATTGGTGTGACATCTCTCGGCCCCAGTCGCTGAGTAGATGTTGATATTCGGCGATCACTCTGGAATCGCCAATCGACGCTCGAAGCTCTATTCTTTTTAACAGCGCCGAGAGAGACATGGAGTCCGAGGCGTCTACAGCGTCGCGGATGAGCGTGACGAGCTCTTTTCGCCCCGACGGTTGGCACGGCCCCGACGTGGCCGCAATTGCCGGCTCGCCCGCCGTGATTGCACCGCTCGTTTCGCGAGCGCCAACTCCGCCGGCTGCTCCCGACGCGGCCCGCTGCCGCCGTTCCTTGGCTGCTCTAACCTTCGATCTCAGGTGCTCGATCGCTTTTGGCAATCCACAAACGCGCAGTTGATCCCACATCTCCGGCGAGGGAGACACCTGCTGCTTCGAAGTTGTGACACCGAACGCATCGTCTAGGACTGCGGAAAACTCGACCTCGACACGGATGTAACGGTCGTTGTTGATGAACGTTGTCCAAGGTGTGCGCGATAGCACGTCGACGACTCGTCCGTTCCTGCTGAACACTAGACCATGATACGCCTTGATGATCGGGAAGCGCGCGTTTGCGTTCAAGCCAATCGCGTCGCGCGACTTGTCGGTTGCGCCGAAAGTTGGGGGCAGCCAAGCGTAGCGCAAGGTGACATCACCGATAGCACCGTCTCCGCCGTCGATCGTGAATGCCAGCGAGTCGAGCGCCTTGGCGCGGTCCTCGTCAAGAGCGTAAAACTCTCCTTCGGGATCGAGGAAGAGGGGATCGATGGGCCGAACCTGCTCGCCGTCCACGTGTATCCGCGTAGCGGTAAGCAACTTGTGGTACGTCACTCCAAACTCTCGGACGAGGTTGCGCCGCAGCCCGGTCGCCGTCGCCCAGTCCAGTCGATCCAACTTTTCGACGACGACGACCGTGCCGGATTGCCAGCCTTTTGGATGGTCTCGTTCGATGGCGTTGACGACAAAGCCGGGAAGGGGCGCTAGCTCGGCCTGAGGGATCGCGATCTTGGAGTTACCGTCCCGATAGCCTCCACCGTCGAGGAGATCGAGATCAAGGGTGACCGCGTAGACGCGCTTGCCTTTCAACTTCGAGTAGATCGTAAAGCGCCGACCCATGCTGACAGTGGCACAGGGAAGCCCATAGCCGAAGCGGCCAAGCCCCCCCCGGTCGTTCTCGCGGTGCGTTCCGCCCCACATCATGGCAAGCCTCAGCATCTGTGGGCTCATGCCGTGTCCGTCATCAATGACGGCGAGTTGTTCCGGTTTAGCAGACGAGCCTCCGTTAGGATATCCGAGTACGAGGTCGATGCGTTCCGCGTATGCCTGAATCGAGTTGTCGACGAGTTCTGCCAACGCCTCGATGTTGCTCTTGTAGCCAATATGTCTGATCCCGCGAACGAAGGCTTCCGGTACAACCAGGCCAAGTTCTCCTCCCTGCAACGTGGCCCGGGCGAGGTATTCGCGTTGACGGGCAAGGATCGAGTTGGGGGTGACGTCGTGCTTCATGACTTTGCGGCACGCACCACAGGTGCCCAATCAATCGATTCGTACGTAATCATTGCCATAGCCTCATTTAGGGTCTTCAGATCGGCTCCTGCCCCGTATTTCCGAC
>JANNXS010000254.1:0-1927 GCA_031409695.1 Hyphomicrobiaceae bacterium | reverse complement strand
GCTGACCGGTGAAGGCACGATGGTCAACGTGACGCTGTGCTTCTCGGCAACCCAGGCGCTGCTCGCGGCGAAAGCTGGCGCGACGTTCATTTCGCCCTTCGTCGGTCGTCTCGACGATCAAGGTATCGACGGCATGGAGCTGATTTCCGAAATCCGCACGATCTATGACAACTACGCGAACCTCTCGACCGAGATTCTGGTTGCCTCGGTCCGCACGGTAAACCACGTCAAGCAAGCAGCGCTGATCGGCGCCGACGTCTCGACCGTGCCGCCAGCGATCTTGAAAGCGCTGGTCAAACACCCCTTGACGGACAAGGGGATCGAGCAGTTCATGGCCGACTGGAAGAAGACGGGCCAGAAGATCTAAGCAGATGATATAAGCTTGGCGCATTCTGGCTCACTCACACAGCACGTCGCGCGAGGCACACATGATCAGCACCGAGCCCTATTGGTGGGAGGCAGCACCTCCGCTCTCGATCCCACAAGTGCCGGTCGCCAAAGCCTGCGATGCTGTCATTGTTGGCGCTGGCTATACGGGACTGAGCGCTGCGATCACGCTGGCAAGGGCCGGTCGCAGTGTGCAGGTGTTCGACAAGCTGCGTCCCGGTGAAGGTGCCTCAACGCGCAACGGCGGCATGGCGAGCGGCAGCTTACGCCCCGGCCTTGGTGAACTGACGCGCACCTTCGGCGAGGAACGCGCCAAGGGTATCCTGCACGAGAGCAAACTTGCGCGCGAAGATCTCGCCCGCTTCATCCGCGACGAGAACATCGCCTGCGATTTCACGCTGACCGGTCGCTTCACCGGCGCCGATAGCCCTGCCGCCTATGAACGCTTAGCGCGTGAGGCCGATACCCTGCGCCGTGAACTTGGCATCGACGTGCGGGCCGTACCACGTGCCGAGCAACGCGACTATCTAGGCACCGACCTCTACCATGGCGGTCTTGCCCGCGACGACATCGGCGGCCTGCATCCAGCCAAACTGCATCGCGGTATGTTGGAGGCAGCGCAAAAAGCGGGTGTCGTCGTGCATGGCGAAACCGCAGTGCTGGGGCAGGTTCAGAACGGCGACGGATTTGCGGTCTCAACGGCACGCGGCACGGTGCAGGCCCGCAGCGTCATCATGGGTACCAACGGCTATACCGATGGCGCCGACAAGTGGCTACGTCGCCGACTTGTGCCGGTGCGCAGTCGCATCATCGCCACCGCACCTTTGTCGGGCAACCTGATGCGCCAGTTGATGCCTAAGGGCGTCATGTGTGGCGACACGCGGCGTTTGCACTATTATTTCCGCCCCTCGCCCGACGGTACGCGTATTTTGTATGGCGGCCGTGACGGCAACGTTGCTGGCGAAGGCAACGGCGCGACCGCGCTGCTCAAGCGTGGGTTGGCCCAGGTGTTCCCGATCTTAGCCGACGTCGAATTGACCCACAGCTGGTACGGCCACGTCGCCATGAACCGCGACATGATCCCGCGCATCTTCACGCGCAAGGGCACCGGATATGCGGTCGGTTATTGCGGATCGGGTGTGGTGTGGGCGCCGTGGGCTGGCCGCAAGGCTGCCCTCCAAGTGCTGCAAGCTGACGAAGGCCAATCCGCGCTCGACTTCCGCCCACCATCCGCCGTCCCGATGTTCAACGGCACCCCTTGGTTCATGCCGGGCGTTTTTGCCTGGCTGCGGTTGCGTGATCGGTTGGACCGCATCGGCAAATAAGGCGCGATAGGCAGCTTTTTAGTGCAGAAATACGAGGGCTGAAACGTGCCGATCATCTCCGTCAATGGCATCGACATTGCGTATATCGACGAGGGAGAAGGCGCGGCCATAGTGCTGATCCACGGCTTTGCTTCGAGCGCCCGCGTCAACTGGGTCGATACCGGTTGGGTGCGGCACCTGACGCGCGAAGGCTACCGGGTGATAGCTCTCGACAA
>JANNXS010000253.1:0-7042 GCA_031409695.1 Hyphomicrobiaceae bacterium | reverse complement strand
CTGGCCACGACGACTTCATCCGCACCACTGAGGCGCGTCACCACGAGGCGTGCAGAGAACTTTGGAAGCGCATGGAAAAAAACGGCGATATCTACACGGCCAAGTACGCTGGCTGGTATTCTGTGCGCCAGGAAGCATATTTCGACGAGAGTGAGACGACCAAAGGCGAGGACGGTATCCGCCGCGAACCGCTTGGTTCGCCAGTGGAATGGACCGAAGAAGAGACGTATTTCTTCCGTCTGTCGCAGTACCAAGACAAACTCCTGGCCCATTACGAAGCGCACCCGGAGTTCATCCTGCCGCCCGAACGGCGCAATGAGGTGACGAGCTTCGTGCGTGGCGGGCTACAGGATTTGTCAATCTCGCGCGGCTCGCTTGACTGGGGTATCCAGGTGCCCGGCAACGACAAGCATGTCATGTACGTTTGGGTCGATGCGCTGAACAACTACGTCACTGCGACCGGCGTGCTGAACGGCGACGGCAAGGGCCCGCGCGCGGGGTACTGGCCATGCGACTTGCACGTCATCGGCAAAGACATCGTGCGCTTCCACGCGGTCTACTGGCCAGCGTTTCTGATGAGTGCAGGTCTGCCGCTGCCCAAACGCGTGTTCGCTCACGGGTTTTTGTACAATCGCGGCGAGAAAATGAGCAAATCTGTCGGCAACGTCATTGACCCCTTCAATCTCGTGGAGGCCTTCGGACGCGACGCCGTGCGTTATTTCTTCCTGCGCGAAACGGCGTTCGGTCAGGATGGCAGCTACTCAGATGACGCTATTATCGGGCGCATGAACGCGGATCTTGCCAACAACCTCGGCAACCTCGCGCAGCGTTCGCTGTCGATGATCGCAAAGAACTTTGACGGGGTGGTGCAGACACCGGAGGCCTTCAGCGACACCGATAAGGCTTTGCTGGCAGCGGTTGAGGGTCTCTATGCGACGGCGCGCGATGCCATGAACGAGCAGGCGATCAAGGTCTGGCTCGATGCCGTCTGGAACGTCCTCTTCGACGCCAACGCCTACTTCGACAAGGAGCGGCCTTTCGACAAGGCGCTGACAGCTGAGCGCCGTGGGACAATTCTATACGTCACGGCTGAGGTCGTGCGTCAGGTTGCGATTTTGATCCAACCGGCGATGCCTGAGAGCGCGGGCAAACTGCTCGACCTGCTGGCCGTTGCCCCAGATGAGCGCACGTTTGCCCATCTCGGAACCGCCCACCGCCTCAAGCCAAACACAACGCTACCCGCGCCAACAGGCGTTTTCCCGCGCTGGATCAGCCCGGAGGAGCAAGCCAAACGCGCGGGCCAGTCGAAACCAGGGAAGGTGAAAGGTTAACGGTGAACCGTCAGCGCGTGGGCCATCGTCTCGGTCGGCTGTTCAAGCCTGGTTTAGGATAAGCCGAGTTTCTGTGCGGGGCTGTTCGTTCAGGTCGCCCCGCAGCTTTGACAGGTCAACGAAAGCTGCTACACGAGCAACGTTCGGGCAGGGGTTGGTGACGCAACCCGCCCAGCGTTTACGCCGCATCGGCGCAGCAAATGCGCGTCTGAGGGCAGCCGTTCTCGGGTCGTGGCACGCCGTAGCGACTGTCACCTGCTGATATATTCGTTGTGTGCCGGTCTGTGAGAGTTTGCCAGTCTGTGAGTGCGTGCCTGGCGCTGTAGGTTGCGTCGGTGTCCACCACTTCAGTGGAACGCGCACCGGCGCAGTCAGATGAATTGGGGATTTCAAAAGGCATGGCGAAAGACACCCGAGAAAAAGACGTACGCGGCGCCGAGACGGCTCTCATTCGTGATCTCGCCGAAGTGTTGAATGACACGGGGCTGACCGAGATCGAGTTGGAGCGTGAGGGCCTGCGCATTCGTGTAGCGCGTCAGGTGGTTGTGTCGGCCGCTATGCCCCCGGCGTTGGTTGGACACTCAACGCACCAACCCACGGCACTGGTTTCACCCGCTCCAACATCTCCCACTGAGGTGGCCAATCACCCCGGAACCGTGAAATCGCCCATGGTTGGCACGGCCTATCGTGCCGCCGAACCTGGGTCAGCCAATTTCGTTGAGATCGGTGCCGTCGTGACGGCGGGTCAGACGCTGTTGATCATTGAAGCCATGAAGACCATGAACCACATCCCGGCACCGCGCGCGGGCACTGTGAAAGCCATAATGGTCGAGAATGCCAAGCCGGTCGAATTCGGCGAACCGCTCATCATTATCGAATGAAAGGGGAGCGATGAGCGCAGAGTGCGTCGCGACTGGCATCATTTGCTCGTCGCAACGCGCCACGCGCTTCTCGCTGAAAGCGATGTTCGACAAAGTCCTGATCGCCAACCGAGGCGAGATCGCGCTTCGGGTGTTGCGGGCGTGCAAAGAGCTTGGCATCGGCACGGTCGCCGTACACTCGACCGCTGACGCCGATGCGATGCATGTGAAGCTCGCGGACGAGAGTGTGTGCATTGGTCCGCCCGCGGCGCGCGATAGCTACCTGAACATCCCAAATCTGCTTGCCGCCTGCGAGATCACCGGCGCCGATGCGATCCATCCCGGCTACGGTTTCTTATCAGAAAATGCCCGCTTTGCTGAAATCCTTGAAAAGCACGACATCACCTTTATCGGCCCGACTTCGGAACACATCCGCACGATGGGCGACAAGATTCAGGCCAAGGAAACCGCAAAAAAGCTCGGCATTCCCTGTGTTCCCGGCTCGGACGGGGCCGTTACAACCGAAGCGCAAGCCCAGAAAATTGCGCGCGATATGGGCTTCCCCGTGCTCATCAAGGCGGCAGCCGGCGGTGGCGGGCGTGGGATGAAGGTTGCCAACAACGCCGAAGAGCTGGACATGGCGCTTAAAATGGCGCGTTCCGAGGCGAAAGCTGCCTTTGGCGACGACGCCGTTTACATGGAGAAGTACCTCCAGAAGCCGCGTCACATCGAGTTCCAGGTGTTTGGTGACGGCAAAGGCAACGCCGTGCATATGGGCGAACGCGATTGCTCGCTGCAGCGCCGCCACCAGAAAGTCCTGGAAGAGGCCATGAGCCCCGCGCTCAACGCCACCCAACGCGAACAAATTGGCGGCGTTGTCGCCCGCGCCATGCAAAAATTGCAGTATCGCGGCGCCGGTACGATTGAATTTCTTTATGAGGACGGCGAATTTTACTTCATCGAGATGAACACACGGCTGCAGGTCGAGCACCCCGTCACCGAAGCCATCACGGGTATAGACCTTGTGCTTGAACAGTTGCGCGTTGCGGCGGGCAACGGCCTCTCGGTCAAACAAGAGGACATCACACTCACCGGTCATGCCATCGAGTGCCGGATCTGCGCCGAAAATTCGAAAACATTCCGCCCCTCACCCGGGCTGATCACCAATTGGCATCCGCCTGGCGGGCTTGGTGTGCGCGTCGACAGCCATGCCTATCACGGCTATCGCGTGCCACCCTATTACGACAGCCTGATCGCCAAATTGATCGTCACGGGCAAGACGCGCACCGAGGCCCTGATGCGCCTCAAACGCACGCTGTCCGAGTTTGTCATCGACGGCATCGAGACGACCATCCCGCTGTTCCAGGACCTGGTCGAGCAGCCCGATATTCAGAATGGCACCTACGACATCCACTGGCTGGAGAAGCACCTCGGCCTAAAGTGATGCGGGTTGGATTTTCGCGGACGCCAGACCAGGCCCCGCGCTGATACTATCGGGTAAAAAATATGACCGCTGGTCTTACCCGCCTTCCATTGTGTCCCGCTCTCCCGTTTGCTGTTTGAGCACGCGCGGCGCCTCGGATTTTGGTCGCCCTGTCGTTGACCCCGTGCTCGCGGGAACTGCGACCGGCTTGATGCGCAGGGCGGTGAGTTTGTTTTTGTTTTTCCGCAGGATTTCGAAGCGATACCCATGGAATGTAAACGTCTGCCCTTGCTCAGGGATGGTCTGCGCTTCGTGTATGACGAGCCCTGCAATCGTGGTTGCCTCTTCGTCGGGTAGATCCCAGTCCATTTGACGATTGAGATCTCGAACCGCAAGCGAACCGTCGACGTTGACGGAACCGTCCGCCTGCGTGCGTACCGCCGAACCTTCAGTGTCGTGCTCATCGGAAATCTGGCCGACGATCTCCTCAAGAATGTCTTCGAGGGTGACCAGGCCTTGCACTTCGCCGTACTCATCGACCACCAGCGCCATCTGCGATTTACGCTTCAGGAACGCATTCAGTTGCGCGCGTGCTGATGTGCTTTCCGGCACGAACCAGGGCGCGGGCGCGAGCACTTTGATATCGAGCTTATCAGGTGCAAAGCCGGCCGCGGCCAAAGCTGCGAGCAGATCCTTTGTGTTTAAGATGCCAACAATATTGTCTGGCTGATCCTTCCAGAGCGGCACGCGCGTGTATTGGCTCTTCAATACGGCCTCAATAACGGCCGCCGGTGGTAGGTCGATATCGATAGTTTCCATTTTGGTGCGATGCACCATGACATCCTCAACCACGAGATCGCCAAGATCGAGCACGCCGCCAAGCATTTCGGCATCGTGGCGAGCAACGGCCCCGCCAATCTGTTGCAGTTCAATGGTGCCGCGAATTTCCTCCTGCGCGGCCAGAATGTTAGACTTATCGTCCTTCGTCGACGGCGTCAGTTTCAAAAGCGCGCGCACGACAATTTGCAAAAGCAGAGTGGCTGGCGCCAAAACCCAGATCATCGCCCGCATGATCGGCGCCACAAGAAGAGCGGCTCTGTCCGGATTTGTCAGGGCATAGGTCTTTGGCAGCACCGCCGAGAAGATAACAATAAGCGTCGTCACCAAAACCGACGAGTAGATCACACCGACTTCGCCAAACACCCGGGCGGCATAGGCCGACGCCAGCGCCGCTGCGAGCACATCAACGAGAGTATTGCCGAGCAGCACGGCTCCCAGCATCTTTTCAGGCGACGCTAACAGGCGGTTGACCTGTTTTGCGCGCACGTTCCCTTCTTGTTCAAGCGCGTGCATACGGGCTCGGGACGCAGCCGTAAGGCCCGTTTCGCTGGCATTGAAGAATGCGGAAAGCGCGAGCAGCACAATGATCGCGGCGATGAGCAGGACGAGTTCGTAGGACATAACCTGAGCTTTAGCATACCCGCGGCGCGATGGGCGTCTGCGGTGACGTTTTCGGTGTCTATTGCTGGATCTATACCTGTAACGGATGAATGGGTTGTGCGGTTGCGTCTCCAAACGACTGGGTCCAGACAGGCGGGTCAGGTTTTGTTAAGCGTTTCGCTCCGCATACGGGCCACAGATGGGGACCAGTAGAACCGATGATCGAAACATCCGGCGAACGCTTCGCCAAATCCAATGGCTTGGAGCTCTGCTACCAGACATTCGGCGAACGCACCGACCCGGCGTTGGTCCTCATCATGGGGCTTGGCGCTCAGATGGTCGCATGGGATGAGGGATTCTGCGCAGCACTTGCAGAACAAGGTTTTTACATTGTTCGCTTTGACAATCGCGACATCGGCAAGTCGACGCATCTCGCGGCGGCTGGTGTGCCAAACATTCTGGCACTGATGGGCATGATGGCCATCGGCCGCAAACTTGAGGTGCCCTACACACTGCGCGATATGGCAGCCGACACGGTCGGGCTGCTGGACCATCTCGGCATCGACACAGCACACGTGGTCGGCGCGTCCATGGGAGGCGCCATTGTGCAGGAACTGGCGATCCACCACGCGACGCGATTGAGGTCGATCACCTGTATTATGGCCTCTCCAGGTGATCCCCGCTTGAAGGCTCCGACGGCCGAAGCCATCGCCGTGCTACTGCGAACGACGCCGACTGATCAGGACGGTTACATCACCGCCTACAAAGCGACCGTGCGGGTGTTGCGCGGGCCGCACTTCCCGGAAGACGAAGCTGGAGACGAGGCGCGCGCCATCCGCAACTTCGAGCGCGGCTTGAACCCTAACGGCACCACGCGGCAACTGGCGGCCATCTATGCCTCGGGCAATCGCACGGACGCGCTCGGCTTGGTCACAACGCCGGCCCTCGTCATCCATGGCGACGCCGACCCTTTAATCCCCGTCGCCCACGGCCATGCTTTGGTAAAGGCCATCGGCCGCGCCACGGTCGACATCATCCCAAAGCTCGCCCACACGCTACCTCGGGCCGTCTGGCCGCGGATTGTGAACGATATCGTCAAACATGCGCGCGGGGCTTGAACTATGGAAGACAGTCGATCCGGTCACGATAGACGATGACCATCTGGTGTCCGTCGACGAGCGTTAGGATTTGTGGCCAGAGGCGGGTCACCAACGGGTGCCAGTCCCTGAGCCGGAGATTGTAGAGCTTGAAGTGAATGATCTTGGGGCAGACTGCCGTGACCAGCGCCCGGTCATAGAAGTCAGTGTCGACCGTTACGATCACGAGATTTTCTGCCAGCGCGTGGTTCCAAATTTCGTCGTCTGGCCAGGCTTGATCGAAATCCTTTGCGAACACGAAATCGCTTGTCGCCCAAAGATGAAAGCGACGCGGTAAGTTTACGTCGATGATAAATCGAGCCATCAGCCGGTCGCATCGACGGCATAGCGGCGGGCGGCGCTGCGGCTCGCGAATGTGAGACAGGCCGATATGTCTTCCGGCTCTAGCAATGGATACTCATCGAGGATCTCGGCCGCGCTGTCGCCAGCCGCCAGAAAGCCAAGGATGGTCTCGACGGTGATCCGCAAGCCGCGGATCGTTGGCTTGCCGTTGCATAAGCCAGGAATGATCGTGATGCGGTCAATCCCGCTCGGGATTACGGTGTCTGCGGGCATGCTGTGGTTCTCTAGTCAGGTGAAGATCTAGTGTCGCGCATCTGACGTCTGGTCCCCGCTCGCGGCTAGCGTCTCAACAAACGTTAGATGCAAAAGCTACACTAGAACCATACTGTTGCCAGTGTTCCTTTTAGTTCCGACGTTTGCTCGGAACCTCGCTGGAACGGGGAGCAAATCTCGGAACCGGACCATTCGTGATCTGACCGCTTCTAGCGCAGCGCTGCGTCTCCAACATACACCTTGCTATGCCAGTCAGAAAGACAACCGCCGCCGGAT
>JANNXS010000252.1:0-18440 GCA_031409695.1 Hyphomicrobiaceae bacterium | reverse complement strand
CGTCTGCTTTGCCAGTTTTGGCGTCAACTTTGGTCGGCACGATCCAGCCACACTCAGCGCCCTTGGCACCGCAAGCGGCCTGATCAAGGCCTTTGCAGGCCGATACCGCTGCCGGCTTTTTGGCAGGTGCAGCCGCTGTGGTCGGTTTCGGCGCAGCTGTCGTCGCCTTTGGAGCCGTTGCAGGAGCGGTGGTTGCGGCCTTTGGGGCAGCAGGTGCGGTTGTCGCCTTCGGAGCAGCGGCCGGTGGCGTGCCAGCTGGTGGGGCTGTCTGCGCGAATGCATTCATCGACAACATAACCGCCGCGGCGGTTGTCGCTGTCAGTCCCCAGGTCGCAATTTTAATCATGGCATTCATCTCCCATGGTTGATGCCCTTGGGAACCATAGCACTATTAACGGGGACAAAAACACGACGTTGTGATGAATATATGTTCATAACTGTTGCGCACAGGTGACAGCGCATGTGTCAGGGTCGGTTTCCGTGGATGCTGAGCCCCGCCGATGCCATTCACACACAGCGCCTTTGTGAAATACGCTTGTCGGGTATTCGAATACCATTGCCTCATCGGTGCATCGATGAGAGTCCGATCACACCAAGCCTAGTCGAGTGCGGGCCAATCGAGGCCGGACGTTGCGGACCATGGTTCACGTCATGGCGAGTGTTACAGCTTTACAGTGTTCAGATGTGCTTCCCGCGCACGCATGCGGCATAAATGACGATGTTGGATCAAGTTCTGACGCGTAAAGCACCGATACCCGGCAACTGGCATGAGGGTCGGCCGCGCGGCGCAAGGTGATCTGGGATTTGTATGCTGTCCCCTCGCCCCCGACCGAAAGACCGACTTAAGCTCAGCCCTCCGCACTGTTGCTTCGGGAGCCTCGATTGACCTATAACTACTCGGTCTTGAGGCCTTTTGCCGGAGTTTTGCCATCTCGCGATGGTGGCGGGAATGTCTTGATGCCGTGGTCACGGGTGGAAGAAGGACTTTAAATCTGTGACGACCGAGACAATCGCTCCGATAGACACGGCAACCGCCGAACGTTTGAGGATTTCGGGACTACGCCCGACGCGGCAACGATTACTTCTGGCTGGCCTGTTGTTCGGCGCCGGCGACCGGCACGTGACGGCTGAAATGTTGCACGAAGAGGCCGTTGCAGCTGGAGAACGCGTGTCGCTCGCGACGGTCTACAACACACTCCATCAGTTCAAGGCAGGCGGCCTGCTGCGCGAAATAGCGCTGGATGGACAGCGAGCCTACTTCGATACCAACACGTCTAATCACAACCATTTCTATATCGAGAAGGCTGGTGTGTTGATGGATATCCCCGGCGATGCGATCCGCGTGGACGGCTTGCCCCAACCGCCGCCGGGCATGAAGATCAGTCACATTGATGTGGTTGTTCGCCTCGTGAAGGCTTGAGTGCAATCAGCGTCAGATCTGTGGCTTGCGATTCTGTGGCCAGCGGCCAATATGTCGACCACGATCAGGTCATAAGGCTCAGACTATGCGCCGTGTTTTTGCAGCCCTGTCCGCGGTCCCAATGCTTTTTGCGGCCCGCGAGGTGCATGCGCAGGCGCCGCAAATCGGCAGTGCGATGGATTTCTCTTTCACGGCCATTGATGGCGCGCCGATGCCGCTGTCAGCTTATGCTGGCAAGGTGGTGTTGCTGGTCAATGTTGCGTCGTTTTGCGGCTTTACCAAACAGTACGCGGGTTTGCAGGCATTATCGGCAAAATATGATACACGGGGTCTCGTGGTCATTGGCGTCCCGGCCAACGATTTCGGCGAGCAGGAACCCGGCACCAACAACGACATCCAGACCTTCTGCGAGGGTGCGTTCAACGTCACGTTTCCGTTGACGGAAAAGGCTGTTGTCAAAGGGACGTCAGCACATCCATTCTATCGCTGGGCCCACGAGACGCTCGGCGACGCTGCAGCCCCGAGTTGGAATTTTCACAAATATCTGGTCGGCCGGGACGGCCGTTTGTTGAGCGCCTTCTCGACCCAAGTTGAGCCGCAGGCGCCGCAGCTCGTGAAGGCCATTGAGGACGCGCTGACAAAATGAGGCCTACTGAAGATACAGTTGCGGACAACGCCGCGAACGCATGACAAAAGTGAGTGCCAGATGTCCCTTCAGATGCTCAAAAACGCGCGCTCAGCAGGATCTCGGATCGGCCATACGGCGTGCCCGCATGATTGCCCGTCAACGTGTGCCCTGGATGTCGAACTGCTCGGCGACAATCGGATCGGCCGGGTGCATGGTGCCAAGGACAACACGTATACTGATGGCGTGATCTGCGCCAAAGTCGCGCGCTACGCCGAACGGATTCATCATCCGGACAGGCTTCTGCATCCTCTGCGCCGAATTGGGCCGAAGGGCTCGAAGCGGTTCGAGCAGGTGAGCTGGAATGACGCGCTCGACATCACCGCCGAGGCGATGCTGAAGGCCGAACAAAAGCATGGTGCTGAGGCTGTCTGGCCGTATTATTTCGCCGGTACCATGGGCCTCGTCATGCGTGACGGCATCAACCGTTTGCGCAACGCGAAACGCTATTCGAACCAGTATTCATCAATCTGCACGACGCTCGCATGGACCGGATACATCGCGGGTACGGGCAAGCTCGCCGGTCCTGACCCGAGGGAAATGGCGAAATCGGATCTCGTGGTGATCTGGGGTACGAATCCCGTCAACACGCAGGTCAACGTGATGACCCATGCGATCAAAGCACGGAAGGAACGCGGCGCGAAAATCGTTGCCATCGACGTTTATCAGAACGGTACGATGAAGCAGGCCGATATGGGGCTTTGCTTGCGGCCCGGCACGGATGGCGCGCTGGCCTGCGCGGTGATGCACGTGCTGTTCCGCGATGGTTATGCCAACTGGCCATATTTGGAGCAGTTCACAGATTGTCCGCGCGATCTTGAGGCGCATCTGAAGTCCCGTACGCCGGAGTGGGCTGCCGCCATCACAGGCCTGTCGGTCGCCGAAATCGAGACGTTTGCCAAGATGATCGGGACGACCCCAAAGACCTACTTCCGTCTGGGATACGGGTTTTCGCGTTCGCGCAACGGCGCACACAATATGCACGCGGCACTTTGCATTCCGAGCGTCACGGGCGCGTGGCTGCACGAAGGCGGCGGCGGATTTCACAACAACGGCGCCATATACAAGTGGAACAAGACCATGATCGAGGGGCTCGATATGCACGACCCCGAGATCCGCACGCTTGACATGAGCCGCATCGGCGACGTGTTGACCGGCAACCCGATTGACCTTGGTGGCTACCGGTCGATGAAGACTGGAGAACCGAAGGGTGGGCCGCCGGTGACGGCGCTACTCATCCAGAACATGAACCCGGTGCAGGTCGCGCCCGAGCAGCGTAAAGTGAAAGCCGGTTTCGCGCGTGAAGATCTGTTCGTATGCACCCACGAGCAGTTCATGACGGCGACGGCCGAGTTGTCCGATATCGTGCTGCCGGCAACGCAGTTCCTGGAGCATGACGACATCTACCAAGGCGGTGGACATCAACACATTCTGCTTGGGCCGAGGTTGCTTGATCCCGCCGGCGAAACGTGGAGCAATCACCAGGTTGTTTGTGCGTTGGCCAAACGGGTTGGCGCCAAGCACCCGGGCTTTGAAATGAGCGTGCGCGAGTTGATCGACTGGACGCTTCAAAGCTCAGGCTGGGGCACAATCGAGAACTTAGAGCAGAATAAATGGCTCGACGTGCAGCCGGATTTTGAGACTGCACACTACACCAACGGCTTTGCTTATCCCGATGGGAAGTTTCGGTTCGCACCGAATTGGCCGCAGGTTCCAGCGGGTCGCAAATTTGACTTTGGTCTCGGCAAAGCGATGCCGACGTTGCCGGATCATTGGGATGTGACAGAGAACGCTGATGAAGCGCATCCGTTTCGTCTCGCGACGTCCCCTGCGCGCAGCTACCTCAATTCGTCGTTCAACGAGATGCCGTCGAGTCGTAAACGCGAGGGCAAGCCACGGGCGAAGATACACCCGGACGATCTTGCCTCCTTGGGGATCGTTGACGGGCAGAAAATTCGAATGGGGAACACGCGCGGCGAGATCGGGCTGCACGCAGAGAGTTTCCCGGGCCTTAAGCGTGGCGTCGTCATCGTGGAGGGCATTTGTCCCAATGACGAGTTCGAAGACGGCTGGGGCATCAATGTCCTGACCTCAGCCGATATCCCCGAACCCTATGGCGGGGCTGCGTTCCACGACAATAAGGTTTGGGTGCGGGCGGCGTGAGGCTGGAGGGGATCAGGCGCGGTTCGTGCTCACCGAGGCGGATCGGAACTTTTGACAAACATTTAGGCTGTTCAAACTGTTCAACCGAAAGTTGGCAGCGATTTTGCGTCGCCTGACCTGCCAGAGGTTTTTGCCTTCGGGCCTGAACAGATGGCTTGAACGCGCCGTGCTGACGCCCATATCTCCGGAAGGCCAGAACGGTGCCGGGTGTCCGGGCTGTGTCGATCGGGCGGCTCTCATTGGGCGCTTCATAGACGGGTCAAGCCGATGCCGCTTTCCGGAGGGCGAATACATGTCGCGTGTTTCTGTGCTGTCGTCTCCGCATATGCTCGGCTTTGACGAGATCGAGCGTCTGGTTGACCGGATCGGAAAATCGAGTGACGGCTATCCGCCCTACAACATAGAGCGGATCGGCGCAGTTGATGCAGCCGACAAAGCCGGAATGGAGACCTTACGTATTACGCTCGCGGTAGCCGGGTTCTCCCGGGCGCAACTCGATATCACGCTCGAAGACAATCAATTGATCGTACGGGGCAAGCAAGACGACGACAAATCACGCGAGTATCTACACCGAGGCATCGCTGCTCGGCAGTTCCAGCGCACATTTGTGTTGGCCGATGGCATCGAGGTCCGGCAAGCCGATTTAGCCGATGGTCTTCTGTCCATCGATCTTATCCGTCATGAGCCAGATCGCCTCGTTCGGCGGATTGAAATCGCAACCAATACGAAACCATGATTGCTAGGTGAGGTTTTCAGATCACCTTTCTTTTATCGAATCAGTGAACAATCTGATTAGCTGGGCGCTACGTAATACTTAATGCGAAGGCTGCTAAAGTCGCCCTCGATCCGCCCGGTTGATCGCCTATGGTCTCCTCACTCAGGAGGGAGCGCATCATGAACCAAAACGTGAGCAGAACTCGTCGTCGGTCGTCGCGACCGATGGTGCCCCCGCCAATATTGACGGATGCGGATCTTGCAAAGTTAGGTGACGGGAAAGTCGCCTACATAAAAGTCATGACGTCGGACGAGGCCAAGGAGGCGTTTCCGGCCATTGAGGGATTGCCGATTGGGATCAGCCTGTACGCGCTCCACGGCGCGGACGGCACACCACTTGCGCTGACGGACAGCAAGCAAGCCGCCATTGGCCACGCCATGGGCGACGAATTGGAGGTGCAGTACCTCAATTGAAGCCAGCCGGTGCACACCCAGCGGCCGTCGTGTTTGTACATGGTTGTTGATGTGCGCGTTGTTTTTAAGAGGCGGTGTCCGACACTTAGTCGGATGCCGCCTTTTTCGGTGAGCGCGCACACGGTCTGAGCCAAAGAGCTTCGGCGCAAAGGTGTTTAGAACCGGACCGCGAACGGTCGACGCATCAACGGCTGTGTGGCGCGGGCGCGGCCATAAATCGCCATGACGGTGCCGATCAGGCCACCGGCGACTTGGATCAATTGCAGGAGGCTGGCGCCAATCTGCTGAATCGCCTCGGCCGTTAGCGAAATGCCAAATATCGGCGCGATGATGGGAAGCACCGTGGAAAGCGCGGTTATGATCGTGCCCCAGACGGAGATCGAATTGCCCCACCATTTGGGTTCAGTGGATTCAGTGGTCATGGGAACGGCAGCTTTCTGCTTTGGGGACGGGGGAAGGAGGGTACCGGCTGCCGCACGAGTCTTGACAACGCGTGAGAGCCAGCCGCGACCGAAGCGCCAGAAGTGCGGGAGCGCGCGATAGCGGGCCTCGCGGATTTTGGCGTAACGATCGAGGAGGTCGTTGAGTGGAAGGCTCGTTGCGGCGGCGAGTGTGTCGGGGCCGATCTCGCCGTCGACATCAACGTCACAGGCGCTCTGCAGGATGCGGGCGGCACCGGTGACGCCGTGATTGACGCTGGCATCGAAGTGCATGACGGCTAAAGCGTCCGGCATGTCGGCCGCGCGCGATGGCCGCCAGTAGCGAGCGCGGTAGATTGCGCCAGCGGTCAACGGGTCAAGGGCGCGAAGGTCAGCCTTTATGGCGCCGAAGGTGTCTGCGGTGAGCGCTTTGTCTTGCCAGCTGGCAAAGGTTGCAAGCGTAATGCCGAGATTGGTCGGTCCGCCCGGATCATGTGGATCGTCCGTGTAACCACCTTCCATCGCGAGCACGTGGGCAAGCGCGATGTCAAAAATCGGCGCTGCGGCTGGGTTTGTTCGCGGCGTCGCAGACGTTGCAGTCGGCCAACGATAACTGAGCACCCGATTGCGGGCAAAACTTTGAACACAGACGCTGTCGGATTGATTCCCGCCGAGCAGAAAGACGCGATCCTGTGAAACGCCGACAACAAATCCAATGTGGCCAAACGTCGGATCTGTACCGCGTGATAGCACCGCAACGGCGCCCATGCGCGGTGGGTCCATCGCGTGACCCCATGCCAGGTAAGAACGTGCGAGCAGCGAACGCGTGCAGCGGTTGCCCGCACGTTCTAAGCAGGCGCCGACGAAGGCCGCACACCAAGCCACCTCATCAGATCGGACTTCGGGGTGTCCAGCATCGCGATAGAAGGCGAGGATATCAGGCGTACTGGCTGCGCCGGATGTTTCAGTCACGTCGAAGGCAGACCATGCATGGTCGAGCCAGGCGGGGACATCTGTCGTGTTCATTGTGGTCAGTTGTTTTTAGAGCGTCACTATCCGTTGCGAACCGCGGCCGAAGGTTGGGCTCGACTGGCAGACGTTGATCGTGATATTGCTCTGTAGGCTGCCGAAATCGGCGAGCTGTTGCGGGGCGCTGTAGACAGTTGCGGGGATCGAGATCGTCCGTGTTCGTTTGATGATGTTGCCAGCGAGGATATCAAGCGTGTAGCTCTCAGCGGTTTCACCGAGGGGAACGTCCGTCGTTTCCCAGCTGTCACCGCCGATGCGTGTGCGTCGCGTCCATGAGAGCGATAAATCTCCAGCCGTGTTGCGCATGCCCCTGACGTGCACTGGCGCAAGTGGGGCCAAGCCGACGCCGGTGAATGTGTGCTGCGTTGTCACGTAGGCAGCATCTCCGATATTCTTGCGGGCGTGACCAGCGCGCCAGTTGAGCGTGAGGCCGACGTCGCTCTCTGTGAACCCAAGAGGGCGGACCGCGTCGTCGAGAAGCACGAAGCGAGCAAGGCTCGGAATGACCTGCATGTGCTCGCTTCCACGCAAGCCGCGGAGCAAGTTTGTCAGACGATAGGTGCGCGGCCCAATAAGCGTTGCGGTTTGGAATTGTAGGATTTCCCAAACATCCTGAGTGATTTCGACAGCGGCTGTGTTCGCGCCGCCGAAGAGCGCAAGTGACGTCACCGATGTGAGCGCTGCGCGGTCAATCGTGACGACAACAGTTGAGGTTCGATCGATCCGTCCGTGAACACCTGGATTGAGTGCCTGGGTTGTCAGGCCGGTGATGGCTGAGCGCGTCAGGAGCGTTGAAAGCACAAAGCCGCTTGATTCAGGCGAGCGGAACACGGCGATGTCCCCTTGCCACGGCTCCTGTGCCGCAGCAATAAGTGGCGTATGCGGAGGATCATTATCCGACGGCGGACAGTTCAGATAGGTGATCAGTGGGGCGCCTGACGCGCGTGATTTTGGGGGCGTTCGATCGCGCGGACGCGTGGGGCGATGACGATACACACTCGGGTCAACCGAGCGTGCTTCAATGTCGCGCGCGCCATGCTCGCCGACTTCCGTCAGGCGTAGCAGGTGCTGGCGGCCATTGGCGCTGACCGTTAGCGTGTCCCCGGGCTCCAGGGCGAGGCGACTTGGCGGCAAGGTGAAGACTGCCCGCTCGCGGGCGGACCAGGCTTCGAACAGCAACCGTTCAGCAATCGCGTCGCCATCGCTAGTATCAAGAACGAGACCGAGAGCGGCTTGGCTTGTCCGACCAGACGCGCCGACCTGACGGCGTGCCTCAGATTGCGCCTGCGCGTAGTCACCAGACGCTGCGATGAACGTCACCTTGGAACTGCAGGGAAGATCAGTTTCCTGAGCGCGTGTCAGTTGCAGAAGTGGACGATCTGCCGCGTTCTCGACGAGGTCGTCGGCCGAAAGCGTGATCGTTGTTGCAGCGCTGGCGCGGGGGCGGAAGACGATCTGACCGTCGCTTTCAAGGCTGTCGAAAAAGAACCCAACTTCGAGCGGCTGCAAGGCTTGGCGCGCTGACATGATGCGATCGACGACGAGCCCGGCGGCTGTGCCCGTCAAGCCGGACGCGTCGGCGTCTACGTCGCCAAAGTCGGCGAGCAGTGTTGATACCAAAGCCGGGAGAGGGGCCGCGGCGGTACGACCGTTGATCCAATGACCGAGCCGCCAATTGTCGCCATCACCCCAGATTTCACTATGGTTTGGAAAGGCAGGGAACGGCCGGGCATCCCAACAATAGACGTGAATGCGGGCCGCATCGACCATGCGTCCACCGTAGACGGATGAGAGGGGGTTGAGCGCCGGGACGAAGCCGGGATGGGCTGGATTGTAAGCCTCTGAGTAGGCTTGAAGCAGGCGGCGTTGCATCAGGTCGTCGCGCGCGCCAGTGGAGAAATGTGGCAGGAACGATTCCGAGCTTTTCGGATCGATAAACACGTTGGGTTGGTTGGCGCCGTTGTCGATGGCGGGGCAGCCGATTTCCAGGAACCAGAACGGTTTGGATTGCGGAATCCAGGCTGTTGCAGCGGTACTCTCGACGCCGCCGGGACGGTTCCTATGCGGATTGCTCCACCAAGCCTTGATGTCCTTATAGCGATAGATCCAGGGGTTTCCTAAACCGTCTGTGATGGGCGTGCGGGTTTGCATCAGGCGCGCGTTGTCGCTGGCATAGAACCAATCGAATCCCTCTCCGGCTTGAAGGTTGCCTTTTAGGTAGCTGAGGTCGTGTGCGGACGCGACGCCAGTGAGCGCATCAAGGTGCGCTGTGCCGTCGCGCCAGTCGGCGAGTGGCCAATAGACGTCGACGCCAACGCAATCGATGTTGGGTGACGACCAGAGCGGATCGAGGTGGAAGAACACGTCACCGCTGCTGTCAGCCGGCTGATGACCGAAGTACTCAGACCAGTCGGCAGCATAAAGGATCTTGGTTGTGGGTCCAAGAACGGTCCGAACGTCGGCTGCCAATTGCACAAGGGCTGTCACAAACGGATAGGTGTTGGCTGTTGCACGAACGGTCGTTAGCCCCCGAAGTTCTGAGCAGAGCACAAACGCATCGACGCCACCTGCTGCTTTGGCGAGGTGCGCATGGTGTAGGATAAAACGGCGGAAGCTCCATTCCGTCGGGCCGGTGTAGATGACTGTGTCGCCAGACAGCGAAAAGTCAGAAACCAGCGCTGCGCCAACGAAACTTGCGATGTCGACCTCAGCGGTTGTGGTTTTGTCGGGCGTCCCTGCACGACCAGCCGATGGCGAAACGGATATGCGTCCGCGCCAAGGATATGTCGGCTGAGAGGTGGACGAAGAATAGGGATCGGGCAGGGTGTTGCCAGCCGGGATATCCATAAGAATGAACGGCGACAGGACCACCGAGAGGCCACGCGTCTTCAGATCGCGAATTGCTCCAACGACGGTTTGGTCTGACGGCGTACCGCCGTAGGCCGCGCGGCCCGCTATGCTGGATACAGTGATTGCGGTCGCGCGCGTCAGTCCCGCGACAGACCAGGTTTCAGGCGACGTGATCTTGTCGGCGCTTTCAACGAGCGGACGGATCTCGCACTGATCTGCACGCAGGTCTGTGCCGAACCAGCTGACGACGAGCGAGACGGATTTCGCATTAGGCAGATTGGTTTCCAATTGGTCCAAAGAGACAGACCAATCTGTATCGCCAAGCAAAGTGTGGGTGTTTTCGGCGACAGAGGAGATGCGACCGACTTTACGCTCAATGGCCGTCTGCCCATAGACAAACTCACCGGATCCCGGAATCAACACGACACCCTTTAAGTCGCGTTCAAGCGTATCAACGGCGCGAGATACCTCGAACGACAACTGCGGAATCCGATTGCCAAAGTCAGCGAGCGGCATGTGTTCGAAAACGATGTAGGCGATGCCGCGGTAGGCAGGCGCGCTGCCATCTTGTTTGCCGACGATCAATGGATCGACGTCCTGTGTCTCGGTGCCGGTGTAGAGGCGATAGGTGAAACCGGAGAGGTCAATTTCGCGGCCATCGGCCCACACGCGGCCAAGCGAGGTGATCTCACCTTCACACAGCGCAACGGCGATGTTGGCGGCATAGGCGTAGTCGACGCCGGACGCTGAGGCACCGCGCCTTGTGCCCTTGCCCTGACCAGCCGCATTTCGGTCAACGGTTTCCTCCTCAAGCGCGGTCGCCCAGATGATCTGGCCGCCGAGCCTGGCGCGCCCATAGAGGCGCGGAATATGGGCGCCTTCCGTCGACGTGGTGACATTGAGTTCGGAGAGGCGAGGTCCGTCTACGGCGCGACTGCGACCCGATGCACCGAAGAGCGCTTGGTCGATCTGGGAGCCGGCGAGCGCGCCCAGCTGCGAGCCGATCGTTGCGCCGGCAATGGATATGCCAAAGGCGGACAAACCGGCTGGCAGAAGCGCGTTGCCGGCGGCGGCGCCAACGGCGCTCAAGGCGAGAGTGGCCATGTGTGGAGTTGGTTGCCTGAGTTGAGTGGGCCAGATGGAATGTTAGAGGGTGGGGCAGGAATCAGGCAGGCGCGGTGTCTGGGAAGGCAAACGCGGCGACGAGACGGCGCGACCACCAGGGTGTGTAAGCATGCTCTGAGACGGGAAGCCCCTGAATGGCGTGGATCATGCGTCGGTGGTCAGTGAGGATTGCCACGTGCTTGGCGGGCGTGTTTGCGCGATAGCGGAAAATGAGCACGTCGCCTGGAGCAAGTTGTTCAAGTGGAACTGGCACAAGATGGCGTTCGGCCGCCTCGAGAAGTGTTTCGCGGCCGGAGGCTTCGGCCCAGTCGGGGCTATATCCCGGCGGCGTCTCAGGCGCGATGCCATAAAGCTCAGTCCACACGCCGCGGATGAGACCCAGGCAATCCGTCCCGACGCCCTTGGTCGAGGCTTGATGATGATAGGGTGTACCCGTCCAGCTACGGGCGGCGTTGACGATTTTATCGCGTGTGATGAGGTCAGGCATCAGCGTAAAGCCGAGCCATCGTTGACATCACCACTGCGCGCCACGCTGGTGATGAGGTCAGTGCCGGGCATGTGCGGAAAACCTCGAAATCGCGCAGCATTTGCGAAGCGATCGCGACACGTGACAAAGTGCTTGTCGCAGCCGGCGGAGACAATGAGGGTGTCATCGATTGCGAACGGTCTGGCTGGCGCCTGCCAAAGTTCAAGCGTGGCGACATTGGTCAGCTGGTTGTGGCGCCTTACCTCGATTTTCTGCCCTGCGTTGGCGCCGCTAGAAACGGTGACGAGGCCCCGTGTAAAGTGATCCGTTGCATAGGCCGCCAAGCCGGTGGCGGTGATGGTACGGTGATCGATGATAGACACGATGGACGCCAGCCCGCGCCATACAGGGGATGTAAGATCAACACCACATCTGGCGTCACCAAGATTTGCGTCGCAGGCGAACTGGTATGTACGGCCGCTCGGTTGATTGAGATAGTGCGCGAGGCCACGCACTTCGGCCGAAAACGATTTGCCGGCTCGTGTGATTTCTCCAAGCGAGCCCTTGCGCATCAGCACGCGTTGCGCCGGATCAGACCAATTGACACGCCAGATTTCGACGCGCGCGTCATCGTATAAGCCGGCAGCCAGATCGTCTTCGTCGAGGCGGAGCGACGACAGAGCGGATTGGATATCGAGATTGTCGACTGCTAGGCCGAGCGTGTCTTTGATCTCGGATGCTGTGAAGCCCGTGGCAGCCTCATAGGTGACCCCGCCAAACGTAAGGTCGCGGTCGTGATCGGTGAAGCCGAGAGTGACGGCGTCACGGCGAACGAGGTTCCAACACCAGGCAAGCGTTGTGACGCCGGACGCCAGATGTGTGGCGAGCGCAGGAGAGAGGGTCTTCATGGTCGTGTCCGGATCAAACGCGGATTTCAACAAGTGGGATCGACGGGATCGCACCGGAGCGAAAGCCAGACATGTTGATCTCAAGCTTGTCGCTGTCGAAGCGTACGGGGACGTCGAATTCGAAACCGGCCGAGATGGCTTGACCGAACGGCGGGACGTGTCCGGGGAGGAATGTGACGACACCTGTGGTGTGGTCGATTGTGTGGGTGGCGGCGGGCTCGATAATACCGTTGATGGCGACACTTACGCTGCCGGCCAGCGGCTTTGTGATGCTGCGGGTGTAGGGCGCAAAGGCAGCGCCGTAGACCTTCACGAGCGCAAACTGCGTGCGCGTACCGGTGCCGATACCGAGCGTCTGGTCGAGCGCGGTTGGTGTGCGTTCTGGCGCACAGGATTTGTGATCAAGCGGATCGCGCCAGCGAAAACCATGCAGGCGGCCGCGCCGCTCTTCAAAGAAGGCGACGATGGCATGAAGGTCATCGAGTGATTTGACCCCATAGCCGGCGTTATAGCTTCGGCGGCTGTCAGCCCATCGTGAGTTGCGTTCTTCAGCGCCTGAACCGAGGACGACGACGTCGGTACGTCTCTCTGGGCCGCCAACGGCACCGCGGGAAATCGCGATCGGGAATCGAGTGTCGTGGAACATGTTTCGGTTAGCCGTTACGGGGGGCGCGAGCAGCGGGAGCAAAGCGCCAATGTTGTTGGCTGATTGCTTGCTACGATCTGCGATTCAAAGATTGCGTTGGCCGAGTGAGACCGCACGGGCAAGGAGAGCTGCGACCTGGGATTCTGAGCGGCGGAAGCTCTCGACATCGGTCGCTGAAATGTTGATTGTTATCGGAGACGATGTTGTAGCACCGCCTGATGCGACCCCGAGGCGGCCATCTGAACCTCGGGCCAGTGGCAGAATGGCTTCTGCGCCGCGTTCGCCCGCGAGCCCCGTTCGGCCGCCACTCAGCGGAAACGACATGGGGCTCGAAATGATCCCGCCGCTCGCAAAAGGGATCGGTGTTCCCGACTGCAGCGCACCACCTTTGGCAAAAGCAATTGGCATGCCGCCGCCGAAAAGAGACATGACCGAGCTGCCAATGCTCTGTTGCAGCGGCTCGAACGCTGCCTTGAGCATGGCCTGGGACAGCGAAATTGCGAGGGTGTTGAATGTTTCGGAAAGCCCCTTGCCTTTGACAAGAAGGCTATCGAAGGCCTGCGTCAGGGTCTTGCCAAGGAGCGCTGCGTTTTGTGATGCGTCCGTGAGACCCCGCGAGAGGTCTGCAATGTTCTGCGGCGCTTGCGCGTCAGGGGTGTTGATCATGGGGAGTTCCGTCGGGAAATTGTCGCATCAGCGCCCCGAACGCCCCGCGCGTGAAGGGCTTCATTGGGGCTGTTAGGCCAAAGTGTCCCCGCAATGCCGCGTCGAGTTCGCGCAGCGTCATGGACCAGAAGTCACGCGGAGGGAGGCCGAGGTGACCCAGGCCAGCGATCATCACCTCGGCCCAGGGAAAGGGAGCGGGGGCTCCTCCGCTGAAGCGCGTCGCGCGTCAGACGCGATGTCAGATGTGTCGGCAGATTTCTCGACTGACGTGATCGCCGACGTTATGGCATCACCAACCAGGGCGCCGGCCGGACCACCAAATGTTGCGGCGAGCAGCCTTGCCACGATTGCAACGAAGCCAGCGGCGCCATCGTTTGTGCGCATTCGAGCGACGTCGTTGTCGGCAATTGTTCTGCCGGCGCCACGCAAGCCTGCGCCGATGATGCGGGTGGCATCGAGCGCCGAGATCCGGCCGCTTTGAAAACGTTCGGCCAGTGCGAGCATGTCGGTTGCGCCGAAGGCAGCTTCCAGTTCCGCCAGCGCGCCGAGGGTGAGAACAAGTGTCTGCGGCTCGTCGTCGAGAAGAGCCTCGACTTCACCGCGATGAATATTTGGCATGGAGTTCCGTAAAAATGGCGCAGGCCGAAGTCATCCGGTCATAGGGCTGCGAAGATGAGCTCGCCCGCCGACGCAAGCGCAAGATCGAATGTCAGCTCGCCGTCGTGACGGCCCGCAAATTCGAGCGACGTGATCTGAAATGGGCCCGTGATCGTGCCGAAGTCTGGAACCGCGATCTGCCAACTGCGGATCGTCCCGTCGAACAGATATTGGCGCACGAGAGCGTCCGAGGCGGCATCTTTAAATATGCCGGAGCCGGTAACGCGGGCTTGTTTGATGCCAGCACCGGCAAGCAATTCACGCCATTGGCCGACAGATTCGGCGTGCGTTACGTCGACTGCATCGGCGTTTATGGAGATGGAACGGGAGCGCAGTCCGGCAACCGTCCGAAAGACGCTGGTGCCGGTTTCATCGAGCTTGAGGAGGAGGTCTTTGGCTTTTTGGGCGGCCATGTCTTTGCTGGGTGAGTTGATGAGGAATCTGGATGGTGCGACGGCGCTTGTTGGCGCTCAGAGTGGTTCGGTGACGGCACGCAGGCGAACTAGGCCGTGGATCGTGTCGCCGTCAGGTTCGCGGCGTGCTTCGGAGAACTCGTGGCGAAGATTGATAAGTCGATGGCCAACGAGCGTGAGCGGCCGATCGTGCAATGCGGAACGCACGGCATCGATCAGTTCGTGCGTTTCCTTGCGACCTTCCGCGCGCGACCAGATGTGCAACGTCAGCATATGCTCGTCGCTTAAGTCCGTGCTCGTGCTGGCGTCGCGGATGATGCTCTGGCCAAAGGACACGTAGGGGTACGCGGCGGGCTGTGGAACCTGATCATAAATGCGCGGTTCGCCGAGCAACGCGACGATCGACGGTTCGGCGCCGAGGGTTGAGAAGATCGATTGCTGAAGGGCGTGAGCGGAGGAGGGCATGGAAAGGCTCAATGCGCTGGGGCGGTGTTAACGTTTTGAGAGACTGGTGTAAGTTGAAACTGACGGCACCGCTGTTTCAAGGGGGACAGGATCAGAGATTTCGCTCTTCGCAGCGACACAGCAGACGTGCGCGGCTGGGTCCGACTGGCTGCACCGTCTGGATCTCGAAAACCCGTGAGCCTTCGCGGAAGCGGCGTGAGGGGACGATGTCGGTCCGGCTCCTAACTGTGATGTCGTGAACAAGGCGGCTCTTGACGCCGCCAGTGTCGAGGGTCTCCGACCCCGAGCGCGTTTCGACAAACGCCCAGAGATCGCCGATAGCGAGCCATGTGGTCGTGAAACCTCCGGCGCCGTCGGCTGTGCGGTCTGCATACTCCAGCACCAAGCGACGATCGAACATGCCGATGGATAGCTGTTTAGGTTTTCGGGTCATCGGCGCCTCATTACAAACGTGGCTGACGCCAGGGTGCGAGCAACATCGCGATGTCTGGTATCAGCGCGAAATCGCAGCTCTCGCGATTTGCGTGCAGGTGCGCGACCATTTGAAGAAGTGCCTGTCGGATAGGTTGAGGCACGCTATTCGGTTGCGCACCGAAGCCGGCAACGAAGGCGACTTCGATGGCCGCCAGCGGGCGCACTGCCGCGAGCGACGCTGTCGCGTTGCGCTCCGCGACACGCGCGGGCGGGCCGGGATCAAATTGAAGATTAGCAGGGTCAAGTACCATCGGCGTGTCGTCTGGCCCATACAGCCGAACGGCGGTCAGTTGGCTAACGGGAGACAACGGCAGTTTGATTGCGTGCGGGATGTCTGGCCAACGATCAAGAAATAGCGACCAAGACTGATTGATGAGGGCCATCGAGAGCGTCTGTTCGATGTGCTGACGCGCAGTTGTGATGAGTGCGGCAATCAGCAGATCCTCCGTTGTTGTATCGATGCGCAGATGTGCTTTTGCCTCGCCAAGCGTCACGGGTTCGAGCGCAGGCGGCGTCGTTTGGATAAGGGGCATAGCTGTCCAGGTAACTCGAGGCGGGCACGAGACACGTCACGGGCACGAGACACAGGCGGCGTGGAACCACCGACCGCGGTCAGCCTCGTGCCCGTTTTTGTTAGTTTTAGACGCTGAATTTCAGCAATTTGAGAGCCGCGAAGTCCTGAATACCGCCGCCGACGCGCTTGGTTGTGTAGAACAGGACGTAGGGTTTTGCGGAATACGGATCACGCAGCACGCGAATGCCGACGCGATCAACAATCAGATAACCGCGCCTGAAATCGCCAAAGGCGATCGCGTGACTGTCGGCTGCGATATCCGGCATGTCCTCAGCTTCAACAACTGGGAAGCCCATCAGCGTTGAGGGGACACCCGGCTGTCCGGAAGGCTGCCAGAGATATGCGCCCTGGCCGTCTTTCAGTTTGCGCACGGCCGATTGCGTGGTGCGGTTCATGACGAAGGTGCCGTTGGCGCGATAACCAGCACTGACGGCGTAGGCGAGGTCGATCAGTTTATCGCTGGCGTTCGTTGCCGGAAACGCACCGGCGACGCCCGTTTTGATGAACCCGACGTTGCCGTGGCTCCAAGTGGCGTTATCGACTTTGGTGTAGGCGAGGAAGCCTTTTGGCTTGTTGATGCCATCCCCGTTGACAAAGGCGGTGCCCTCTTGTTGGGCGAATACCATGTTCACTTCGTCGGCAATCCACTGCTCGATATCGACGGCTGAATCGTCGAGGAGCTGTGGCGAGGCGGCTGGCATCGCGTAGAGTTCCATAGTCGGAAAATCGAGCGATACCAGCGTTGGCGAAGACGTCTCCGGACGGGTTGCGGTTTCACCAACCCAGCCGGTTGCAAAGCCGTTCGTGGCGAAGGGCTTTTTGTAGACGGTTGATGAGACCTGGCGAATGCCAGCGATCGAGCGGATAGGCGAAATGGACTTGAGGCTTGCATTCACGCGGGCCTCGATTTCGGCCGGAATGGTGTAGCCGCCATCAGGATTTGAGTTGGCACTCAGCGCCTTGGTTTCGATGGCCGACAACTGAGCCGCGTCGCCTTTCCGGACGTAGCCATCGAAGGCTGCCTTGTGGGCGCGTGTTTCAGGCGCGGCGAGTGGCGCAAACGCGGATGTCAGATGCGGACGTTGCATCTTGATGGAGAGATCGTCGAGGGTGCGATCAATACGGGCGAGTTTTTCGTCCGTCAACGGATCTGCGCCGCGGCGCTCCATGTCAGCGAGACGCTGATCGTTGGTGTCTTTGTATGCCTCAAAGGCACGTGTGAAGTCTTGGAAGTCAGTGGTGAGGTCGGTCATGTTCTGCGTGTGTGAGGGTGGGACGGGAAGAGGTACGAGGCGCCGCGTGCATTGAGATGCCAACACGCGCAGCGTATTTCGCAATTCGGCACTCAGTCGCGCATGGCGCGCGTTGCGGCACGGATGGCGGTTGAGAGACGTGTGGTGCCATTGGCGGCGCTGAGCGCATGCAGGCCACGCAGGCCGTGGCTCAAGAAAGCGCGGGCTTCGTTTTGGGTGAAGTGGCCGTCGGTCGTCAGCCAACGTTCGAACTCACGCGCGCTGCGGGCATAGGGCGCGGCGAGACGTTTTCCAAGCGAGGTAATGCGCGCCTCAGGCATCATGGGAAAGGTCACGACGGAGATTTCCCAGAGGTCAACCTTAGAGATTCGGCGAATGCTGGTTTTGGCCTCGCGACGTGCCGAAATGGCCTTAAAACCGATTGAAAGTCCATCGAGAGCGCCGGCTTCGAGAAGTGCGTGGACTTCGCGTGCGCGCGAGACGGAAAGCAACAGACGACCACGGGCGTAGAGGCCTTTGGCGTCTTCCCTGATGTGCTCCCAGACGCCGATGGGCTCGGCGGGATCATGCTGGTAGAGCAGTTTTATGCCGTTGGCTGAGCGCTTTTTGAGGCTCTCGGTGAATGCGCCGGGCAGGATCACATCGCGGCCCATGTCCTCGCGGTTGAAAAGGGAGGCGTAGCCTTCGAAAGTACCGTCGGCGGATACGGATTTGATTTCCAGGGGGGTACCGAGGTTGGGCATGGCGGGTCATGTTTTCGGGGGTGAGCGCGTCGACCCCGGCCTACGCCGGGGCAGGCTCTGGTCGAGGTCGAATTTAAGCGTGAGGCCGTGGGGGGCTGCGAGCCATTGGCTGAGGGCGGATGAAATACGCGTGGCGAGGGGCAGAACGGTCTGGTGCCAGAAGGCGCGGGTGGCTTCCTGATAGTTCGAATACGTATTGTCTCCAGGGATGGCGAGCAGCATGGCCAGATGAGCGCCTTCGCGCTCGGGGGGGGCACGCCGAGGGCGAGCGCGATCTCGCGGGCAGCGGCGTTGCG
>JANNXS010000251.1:0-5466 GCA_031409695.1 Hyphomicrobiaceae bacterium | reverse complement strand
GTCGAGTGAAAAGCCGGCCAGCCACATGACGCCGAAGGTGGCGATCAAGGACGTCGGCAGCGCGACACCTGCAATGATCGTCGCGCGGAGATCGCGCAGGAAGACGAGCACAACCAGGACGACCAACACGACGGCAAGCACAAGGGTAAACTGAACCTCGCGGATGGACGCTTGAATGGTCTCCGTGCGGTCGTGGACAAGATTGATTTTGACGCCTTGCGGCAACGCTGTCTGCAGACGCGGCAACTCGCGCTGGATGCGCCTGACGGTTTCGATGACGTTGGCGCCTGGTTGCCGCTGGACGTCAATGATAACAGCCTGTTCGCCACGGAACCAACCGCCCACTTTGTTGTTTTCGAGACCGTCGATGATCTCGGCAACGTCGGTCAATACCACCGGGGCATTGTTGCGATAGGCGATGATAACACTGCGATATTGCGCGGCCGACGTGATCTGGTCATTGGCTGAAATGGTGTACGATTGAAACGCACCGTCGAGCGCGCCTTTGGGACCGGAGACGTTGGCCGCCACAATCGCCTGCCGCAGGTCCGCCATGGACAGGCCATAGCTCGACAGGCGCGCAAGATCGGCCTGGATGCGGACGGCGGGCTTGATACCGCCTTCGACTGTGACTTGGCCGACGCCGGAAATGGTGCTCATGCGTTGCGCGATGAGAGTGTCGGCCAAATCCGACATTGTGCGGATCGAAACGGTCGGCGACGTCAGGGCCAGCGTCAGGATCGGCGCGTCGGCCGGGTTCACTTTCGAATAGACGGGCGGGAACGGTAGCGTCCGCGGCAGGGTACCGCCGGCCCCCGTGATGGCCGCCTGCACGTCCTGGGCGGCTGTATCGATGTCGCGGTTGAGCGTGAACTGCAGCGTGATCTGGCTGAGACCCAGCGCTGATGAAGACGTCATCGTCTCCAAGCCTGGAATCTGCCCAAGCTGACGCTCAAGCGGGGCTGTCACGAGCGTTGCCATCGTATCCGGATTGGCGCCGGGCAGTTCGGTGGTCACTTGGATGGTCGGGAAATCGACCTGCGGCAGGGACGAGATTGGCAGATTCAGGTAGCCGAGCCAGCCCGCGATCAACGTCGCAATGGCGAGCAAGGTCGTGGCCACGGGGCGGCGGATGAAGGGGGCTGAGACGCTCATGGCGACTTTGTCTCGGGCGTCGCCGCAGCTGCGTCGCCGTCGCGCTTGCGCTTGCCGCCGCCTGAACCATCACCACGGCCGGTTTTTTCAGCCTTCGGGTCGGTCGGAGCCGGCGCGGGGGCCGTGTTTGCAGGACGCGCGGCGTCGCCCTCAGAAATCACAGCTTGGCAAGGGGCTGAGAACTTCGTGCGGTTCGCGGCCATGCACGTGCGCATCTCATTGCGTTCGATGCCCGCGCAATGGATTGCGAGATCGCCGCCACATACTTCGCGGATTTTGGCAACCCTTGCGGCACCGCCACCCCCAGCCTGCGGTTGACCTGATGTTGGCGCAGCTTTCGGCGGCAGAGGTTCGCCGCCCTGGCGACCGAAGATGACGCGCGATTTGTCCTGGAGACGGGCAAAGCCGCTGGTGACAATGCGTTCACCGACAGCGATCCCAGACTTTATGACACTCTCGGTTTCCGTCTGCTGGGTCAATTCGATAGGGCGTACGCTCACGCGCTCTTCCTCCCCAACGACATAGATGAACACACCGTTGGGCCCACGCTGCACGGCCGGCGTCGGCACCACGACCACATGGGGCAACGTCTCAACGAGCAGGCGGACATTGATGAACTGCCCCGGCCAGAGCTGCATGGTCGCGTTGGGAAACTCAGCCTTCATTTTGACGGTGCCGGTGGTCTGGTCGACTTGGTTGTCGACCACTTGCAACATGCCCGTATCAAGCACAGTCTTGCCGTCCGCCTCGTAGGCCTCGACCCTGACGCGGCCGCGCTCGCCCGCTTGGTTGACCCGGCGCAACTGTTGTTGGGGCAAGTTAAACACAACCGCGATGGGTTGTAGCTGTGTAATCGTGACAATACCGGCATCTCCGGCGCGAATGACGTTGCCCTCGTCCACTTGTCGGATGCCCGTGCGGCCGTCCAGGGGCGCAGTGATTTTTGTGAAATCCAGGACGGCTCGGCTGCTGACGGCGGATGCCTCATCGGCACGTAGTTGGGCTTCGAGTTGGGCCACGAGCGCTGTCTGCGTATCGACTGTCTTTTGCGCTACAACGCCCGGGATCCGGGCGTATCGCTCGCTGTCGCGTTTGGCGTTGTCGAGCTGTGTCTGCGTCAGCGCCTTTTTGGCCAACACCTGATCGAGCGCCGCTTTGTATTGTGTCGGATCAATCTCGGCGATGAGGTCGCCCTTCTTGACGGGCTGGCCCTCCTTGAAGTTGAGCTTCAAGATTTTGCCATCGACTTGCGGCTTCACGGTGACGGTGTTGAGCGGGCGCGCGGTGCCAACGCCGTCCAGAAACACGGGGACATCGGCGATCCGTGCTTCAGTCCCGGTGACAGGCACCGGCAAATCCGCGAGGTTTGGCGCGCCGCCGCCGCGTTTGCCAAAACCCATCTTCTGCAGACCGTCCTTGGTCGAGGCCGCATAGATTGCGCCAACGCCCGCCACCAGGAGGGCCAGCACAACGGCACGGGTCAGCAACTTCTTCGCGATCGTGAGCACTCTGCGGTCCTTCGCGGCCGGCCTCCCGAGTGTGAGACACGCGGGTTGTAGCACAGGTGGCACGGTAACGGGCAGGGTCGCTCGGTTCCGTCGTCGCGATCAAGCTTAATTGCGTCAAAGAGCATCCTGGGCTGACCTTGGCCAAACAGTGGTCGCAGCCATTGTCCAGTGCGCGGCAGGTGGCTACGTTTGGCTCATGACTAAGCGCCGAGCACACGGAAAGCCCCCATGACCACCGTCCGCATTCTCACCGACGCCGAAGCAAGCCCCGAAGCCCGTGCTGTTTTCGACGAAATCCGCGCAACCCGCAAAACCGACTTCGTCAACAACGCCTGGCGCGCGATGGCCAATCACCCCCCACACTTGGCGCGCCAGTGGGCAACAGCAAAAGAGGTGATGGCGCCCGGCGCGATCGATGCGCTGACCAAGGAGTACATTTATTTGGCGGTCTCGATCATGAACAATTGCGAGTACTGCATTCACAGCCATTCGCACTTTGCCCGCCAGAAGGGCATGACCGATGCGCAATACTCAGAGTTGCTCGCCGTGATCGATCTTGCGACCGCCGGCAATCGCATGATGACGGCCATGCAAGTGCCGGTCGATGAGGCATTCAAAGTGAAATGAGATTGGCGCGCCCCTGCCGAAACTGCCCCAGGTCTTGATCCAAGGCTCAGGTCTTGATCCAAGGCTCAGTTCTTGGTCCATGGCAGCTCGGCGCGCTGTTGGGCACCGGGCAAGCCATCATTGAGGGCTTGCTGCAACAGACTTGCGCCGGCTTGCGCGGCGACTCGCTCCGGGACCACCCAGAGCGTGTAGTCAGCGGCAACGATCGGTCGGCCACAGGCAAGGCGGCCGGCTTCGACCTTACAGGTCATGTCGGCGTAGGCCGCCATGGTGTTGCGGCGATCATGGATGATGACTTTCAGGTCGACCGGCTGCAGGATCGCGTCCGCGCCGCTGATATCGACATTTCTAAACACACACCCGGTTTGCTGATTGCAGGCACCTGCGCGGGCGCCGAACGTGTTCGCGGGCCCAAGCGAGCGGCTCAGCGCGATAAAACGAGAGGCTGTGTCAGCGCCGGTCGAGATGTAGCACCCGTCTCGGGCGCATAAGATCGGGTCGGCGGTTTTCTCGAAGCGACGAATGCCCTTGTTGCCGGGGGTCATGATCATCAGCACGGTCACGCGGCTATCGTATGCGGTTGGCGCCGTCGATGAGTGGCCGAGTGTCGAGCGCTGTTCGGGTGAAAGGGTCGGTTGGGCCGTCACAACTTCCGTTACCCATGGCGTATCAAGTGTACCAAGCGGCTTAGAGGGGCGGCTGGCAGAGGCCCGGCGCAGCTTGTCTGAAAGGCTTTGGAGTTCAGACTGCCGCTTCTTCTCGAGGGCATCTTTGTTGGCCGGGGCGGCTTCACCAATGTTAACAATGCGTTCGCGACGGGCTTTTTCGAGCATCTCCTGCTCGTCTGCAACCTGTCGGGCGGACGCGGCCTGGTCCGCCACTGCGGCGGTGCTCGAAAATGTGCCAATCGAAAGGGCCGCGAACGCCAAGGCGCACGACCCGATCCCCACCAAGCGATTGATCATAGGCCCCTCTCCGCCGCATCATGCCCACATCCCCCAGCGAACTGGAGGCCCCAAGGCAAAACGCAAATCGCGTTTGTCGTGCCTCAGGTTTGCCGTGCATTTGTGGCGGGAACATGCCGCACCCAGCCTGAACGACACCTGAATGACATTTTAATAAAGTATTTCAACTACTTAACTAGATTGACGGCTGTGACCGATCTCATCGCTCGTCCGCTGTCCCGCCTCAAACAGGAACTTGCCGCCGGGCGCGCGCGCAACGTGCCCACAATAGGGTGCGCCGAAGTGGGCCGGGCAGAGCAGGCTGCCGTTATCGGCACAATGGGACAAGACACGGCGCCGGGTCGCGCGGGCCGCGACCGGGTCAACGCAAAACGCGCTGTTCCAGTCAGGCTCAAACACCTGGATCGGGTGGTGCAGGATATCGCCGGTAAAGAGCGCACTTTTGCCGCCGCCTTCGGCCCGCAGGACCACATGACCGGGCGTGTGCCCCGGCGCGGGCTCAATCATGAGGCCGTCGCCGAGTTGATGTTCACCCGCCACATATTCAGCCAGGCCGGCCTCGATGATCGGCAAGACACTGTCGTTGTAGACGCGCGTTCGCTCCGCGCTGCCGCCGCCGAGGCCCGCCGCTGTGTCGTAAAGGGCAAGATCTGCCGGTGAGAAGACATACTTTGCGTTGGGAAACGTCGGCACCCAGCGGCCGTTGTCGAGGCGCGTGTTCCAACCGACATGATCGACGTGCAGGTGCGTACAGAGCACGAAGTGGATGTCTTCAGGTCGAAGACCGACGGCTGCGAGCATTTCGAGGTAGCCCGTCTTCTTCTGGTGAAAGGCCAGGAAATCTGGCCGCTCCTTGTCATCCCCGCCACAGGTGTCGACAAGGATGTTGTGATGTTTCGTGCGAATCAACCACGAGTGCACCGACAGGACGAAGCGCCTCTTCGCGTCGTCGTAGTGATTGGGTACGAGCCAATGGCCGTGCTCCGCGACGACGCCATCATGCCAATCCGGCAGCAGGACGTTGTCGCGAAAACCAAGCCCAGCGGATTCTTCAATGCGTGTGACCGTGGTCGGCCCGAGCGAGAAGGTGGTCATGAGGCTCACAGTGGCTCCCAGTTGAATACGTCGGCCGAGCGGTCGAGGGCATACAGGCCGCTCTTGAACGCGGGCAACATCGTCTCGGCGATGGCCTCAGGCGTCCAGCCGCCGTC
>JANNXS010000250.1:0-21258 GCA_031409695.1 Hyphomicrobiaceae bacterium | reverse complement strand
ATCAGATAGCTCCAGCTTTTCTTTGCTTCCGGCTTCATACTTGATGGCGACGTGAGCGTAGACCGCTCCAGACGTGAGCTGCAAGTACAAAGTCGGTTCCACGTCTCCTCAATAAAGGTGACGACGGGCCGCGACGGTCGGTTCGTTGCCACAACGCTGGTTGAGAGGGTCAGGTTCAGCCTAGCCTGCCTACCAGTGCATAGACGGCCGAGCCTCCGCCGCCAAGTGCTGACCGACAGCGCCAACCAACGATCATTTAACGGATGATTTTCACGCGTCGATGTCTCCTTCCGCTGCGGTGTGTTCGATGCCGCGTCGCCCATGCTGCACCTGCTCAGGACCGCAACGGGTCAATCGCGTCGGCCTTCGGCGGTTGACTGTCCGCTAGCCCCCGATCGCCACCCCCACCCCAGCCCTTACCCACGCCGGGCCGTCTTGAAGGGCGCCATGCCTTCGCGGGCCAGCTCGTCGGCGCGCTCGTTCATGGCGTGGCCGGCGTGGCCCTTGAGCCAACGCCACTCGATCTTGTGCTTGGCACGGGCGTCGTCGAGACGCTTCCAGAGGTCCTCGTTTTTGACGGGTTTGTTGTCGGCCGTCTTCCAGCCGCGCTTTTTCCAGCCAATAATCCAGCTGCTGATGCCGTCTTTGACGTAGGCGCTGTCCGTCCATAGCTCGACGGGGGTTGGGCGCTTCAGTGCCTCCAGTGCTGAGATGGCCGCAAGAAGTTCCATGCGGTTGTTGGTGGTTTCGGTTTCTCCACCATTCAATTCCTTCCTGTGTTCGCCCCACAGCAAAATTGCGCCCCAACCACCGGGGCCAGGGTTTCCCGAGCAAGCGCCGTCAGTGTAAATTAAAACTTTATCAGTTGGGAGATCGGCCATCACGCGAGCCCGTAATCGCGCGCATCGCGCACCTGTTGATGAAATGTCAGCTTGCGCAGATATTCCAAGGGGTCCTTGCGCTGCACGAGCGCACCCGCGGGGGTGTTGATCCAGTCGTAGGCGCGCGTCAACAGGAACCGCAAGGCCGAGCCGCGGGCAAGGATCGGCAACGCGGATTGCTCGGCTTGGCTCAAGGGGCGGATGCGCTGATAACCAGCCAGTAACGCTGCACCTTTTTCAATATCGAATTGGCCGTCCGCGCTGAAACACCAGGCATTCAAACATATGGCGACATCATAGGCGAAGGCGTCGTTGCAGGCGAAATAGAAGTCAATAACGCCCGACAAATCGTCCCCGAGGAAGAACACGTTGTCTTGGAAGAGATCGGCGTGGATCACGCCTTGCGGCAGATGTTTCGGCCAGTGCGCCGACAGATGCTTGAGCTCGTTGGCAATATACTGGCGCAACCCCGGCCGGATTTCGTCCGCGCCAGGCTCGAAACGTTTGAACAGCGGCGCCCAGTCATCCAGGCCAAGGGCGTTCTTACGCGTGAGCGCGAAACCCTGCCCCGCCAAGTGTAACTTGGCCAGTACGTTGCCGACAGCAGCACAATGGACCCTGCGCGGCTCACGCGGCCACACGCCGTCAAGGAACGTTATCAATGCCGCTGGACGGCCAGCGAGCGTGCCAAGAACGCGTCCAGCGGCATCGTGAACGGGCAACGGACACGAGATGCCGTTTGCCGCCAGATGGTCCATCAACCCCAGAAAGAACGGCAAATCCTCCGTCTTGACCCGCTTTTCATAGAGCGTGAGGATGAAGGGGCCCTTGTCGGTGTGCAGCAGATAGTTGGTGTTCTCGACACCTTCCGCAATGCCTTTGCAGGATACAACGCGGCCGAGCCCATAGCTGGCTACGAAAGCCGCGAGCGCGTCATCGGGAACCTGGGTGTAAACCGCCATCGCCGCCTCAGGACGCTTCAGCCTTGGATCGGGGCGCGTCTTCACGGAGCGCACGCGGCACGTTGAAGGCGACTTTCTCCTCGCGCGTCACCACATGCTCGATGGTGACATCGAACCCGGCACGAAACACATCGACAACTTCATTGACCAGGACTTCCGGTGCCGAAGCGCCAGCCGTGATGCCAACCGTGCGCACACCTGCAAAATCCGCGAGGTTGATTTCCGCGCCACGCTGGACCAGCATCGAGGCTTGGCAACCCGCTCGCGCCCCAACTTCGACGAGCCGCAGCGAGTTGGACGAGTTTGGCGCACCAACCACAATCAGGCGTTCGACTTTGCCCGCTATGGCTTTCACTGACTCTTGCCGATTGGTGGTGGCATAACAGATGTCCTCTTTATGGGGCGCGGAAATGTCAGGAAAACGCGCCTGCAACGCCATAACGACGGCCGCCGTATCGTCAACCGAGAGCGTTGTCTGGGTGATGAAAGCGAGTTTGGCCGGGTCCTTTGGCACATAGGCCATGGCATCCTCGACCGTTTCGATCAAAGTCACGGCGCCATCCGGCAACTGTCCCATGGTGCCGATTACCTCTGGATGCCCCTCGTGGCCGATCATGACAATCTCGCGCGCCTCAGCGAAATGCCGCTCAGCTTCCACGTGCACCTTGGACACCAAAGGACATGTGGCATCGAGGAAAAACATATTCCTGGCTTTGGCATCTGCCGGTACGGATTTGGGCACGCCATGGGCTGAAAAGATCACAGGACGGTCTCCCGGCGGGATTTCGTCCAACTCCTCCACAAAAATGGCGCCTTTTGCACGCAGCCCATCAACGACGAAACGGTTGTGGACGATTTCGTGGCGCACATAGACGGGCGCCCCGAACTTCTCCAGAGCCAACTCGACGATCTTGATGGCCCGATCCACACCGGCGCAGAAACCGCGTGGAGCTGCCAGATAAATCGTCAACGGCGGCTTGCCGGCGGTTGTTGCGCCAGAGGTTTCGGAGGCTAGGGGTGCTGAGGCAGAGACCATGGGTCGCTCAAATCCGTTTTTCGGGCAGCCATTTGGTACGCGGCCTTTGGACTCTCTCAGCCACACTGGCAAGGGCAGCGTGCCAGAAGCAGAGTGGCAAGGGAGAGTGCAGACTGGCAAGGGGCGTGTCTGCCACAGCCCACACGCCATCGGGCTTTCGAACGATTGACCGGGTGGCTTGAGTGTTTGTTGATGCTACTGGTGCGGTGACCGGGCGAGACGTGGGGACGTCAAGACCGGACGAAAATTGACTTTGGGAGCGAGCGCCCTTTGGCCTTTGGCTGAGACGGCGCGGAAACTGGATCCTAACGCATGAAAATGGAACGGCTTCAGAGATTTTTAACCAGCGCAGTGGTTGTCGCGAGTGCGGCCGTCGCGGGATGCGGCATGGGTTCTCTGACGTCTGGAATCGGCGGCGGTTTGTTTGGCGGCGGCGCCGCAGGCAAAGCGGATGCTCCGGCCAACGGTATCACGACGGAAAGTCTCCTGACCGCGGCCAAAACCGATGGCAATGCTGGCGGGGACGTCGCTGGCGGGTGTCCGCGGTTTACGATTTTCTCGCGCGACAGCAACGTAACCATTTACGAACCAGGCCGTGTTGGCGACGCACTTGGCGTCGTGCACCGCGGCGAAATCACCAAAACGGCGCGGGAATGTTCGGTCGCCAACGGTCGTGTGACGGTCAAATATGGGTTTTCCGGTCGCATCCTGCTCGGGCCGAGAGGCAAGACGGGCAACGTTGCACTGCCACTCGCCGTCTTTGTCACCGATAGCAAAAAAGAACGCGTCGCCAACGATCGCATGCGCGTGGACGTGCCCGTGGCCATCGACAAGCCGATTGGCTACTTTTCGACCGTGCGAGAAGTGTCATTTCCGCTGCCCGAGGGGTCGCGCCCCGGCGAGTTCGAGGTCTTTGTTGGCTTTGAACGCAACATTCCCAACGCCGGTTAACCCGCCAACTTTAACCCGCAAGTTCCTTTGAGCGTCGCGTCGCAGCTGCAATCGCCGCATCCATGACCGGCTGCAAACCCGTGTCGGCCATAAGTATCTGCAATGCCGCATATGTTGTGCCATTCGGCGACGTCACATTGCGGCGCAGTTGGTCCGGCGGTTGATCAGACAGGTGCAGCAGCTCACCAGCGCCAGCGACGGTCCAGCGGGCGAGCGTCGCCGCCACATCGGCTGGCAGGCCTGATTTGCGTCCGGCCTCGGCAAGACACTCGGCCAGCAGGAATACGTAGGCTGGACCGGATCCGGAAACAGCCGTTGCCGCATCGATCAAGTCTTCTCGTTCAAGCCACACGGCCTCGCCGACGCTCCGCAGCAGAGCTTCGCACAACGCCTTTTGTTTGGCTGTCACATGGGCATTACAGACAGCAGCCGTGATCCCGCGACCGACCGACGACGGCGTGTTGGGGATTGAACGGACGACGGCTGCCCCTCTAGGCAAATGCGCCTCAAAGCTTGCGATGGTGCGGCCAGCTGCGACGGAGAGCACGACGGTATCGGGCCCTGCCAGCCGTGCAAGCTGAGGGAAGACCTGCTCCATGACCTGCGGCTTTACGGCCATCAAAAGCACGGCCGGGGGCGTGGACAGCTCCACAATCGGCATACAGATGACTCCGGCTTTTTCCAGGATCGCCGCAATGGTCGGGTTCGGCGCTGGGTCCTGGACGATCACCCGCTTTGGATCGAGCCCGCGCGCCAACCAACCGGCAAGCAACGCGCCGCCCATGTTGCCCGCACCGGCGAGCACCAATGTTCCATCTATCGTCAGTGACATGACATATTTCCGAGAGGTCGCGCTTGATCTGTCGCGTGTTTTATCCTGTTTAACGAGATGCGGTAGAGGCTTCGTCACAGAGGGCCTGACGTCCCGCTGCGCCTGACCTTCCCGTGCCAATTCGCCAACGTCCCGGAGACACTGCGTGTCCAACGTTTTTTCTGCGCGCTACGCCGCCCTGACGCTGAGCGCGTTGTTCGCGGCCGTCTTCGGTTTCTGGTTCGCGACGCATCCGGGGCCGTGGCCGGGTGCTACGGCTATCCTGTTTTCGGCCCTAACAGTGCTCGGCCTGCGTGATCTTTGGCAGAAAAAGCATGCTATTCTGCGCAATTATCCGATCATCGCGCACTTGCGCTTTCTGTTGGAAAGCATCCGTCCCGAAATACGCCAATACTTCTTTGAGGACGACAAGGCCGCCATTCCCTTCTCCCGCGACCAGCGATCGACCGTCTATCAACGCGCCAAGAAAGCGCTCGACAAGCGCCCGTTCGGCACCGAATTCGACGTCTATGAGCCGGGTTTTGAGTGGATGACGCACTCGCTGCAACCCGCGCCAACCGCGACCAAACCCTTTCGCATCGAAATCGGCGGCCCCGCTTGCACCCGCCCCTATTCGGCGTCCGTGTTCAACATTTCCGCCATGAGTTTTGGCGCGCTTTCGGCCAATGCCATCCGCGCACTGAACAAAGGCGCCCATCTTGGCGCGTTCGCACACGACACGGGCGAAGGCGGGTTTTCGCCCCATCACCGTGAGCATGGTGGCGACATTATCTGGGAGATCGGGTCGGGGTACTTCGGCTGTCGCAACGCCGACGGCTCGTTTTCAGCCGAAAAGTTTGCAGCCACGGCAAAACTGGATCAGGTGAAGATGATCGAGGTCAAGCTCTCGCAGGGGGCCAAGCCCGGTCATGGCGGCGTGCTTCCAGCGGCGAAGATTTCGGCCGAGATTGCGCTAACCCGGGGTGTACCACAGGGGCAAGACTGCGTTTCGCCCGCGCGTCATTCGGCGTTTTCAACGCCGATCGAGCTGCTGCAATTCGTGGCCCGCCTCCGCGATCTCTCAGGCGGCAAGCCGACCGGCTTCAAGTTGTGTATCGGACATCCGCACGAGTTCCTCGCCATCGTTAAGGCGATGGTTGAGACCGGACTGACGCCTGATTTCATCGTCATTGATGGCAAGGAAGGCGGCACGGGTGCGGCCCCCGTTGAGTTCATCGATCACGTTGGCATGCCCCTGCGCGAGGGACTGAATTTTGCCCATAACGCTCTCGTTGGCGCTGGCCTGCGCGACAAAATCCGCATCGGCGCGTCTGGCAAGATTACCTCGGCCTTTGACATTGCGCGTGCCATGGCGCTTGGCGCCGACTGGTGCAATGCCGCTCGCGGTTTCATGTTTGCGCTTGGCTGCATTCAATCGATGAGCTGCCACACGGACCGCTGCCCGGTTGGCGTTGCTACGCAAGATCCGATGCGGCAGCGTGCGCTGCATGTGCCAGACAAGTCCGAGCGGGTGGCGAACTTTCACGCGTCGACCTTGCACGCGCTTGGCGAGTTGATTGCGGCCGCCGGCCTTTCACACCCAAGCGAACTGCGCCCGCACCACATGTATCGTCGTGTGAATGCGCAAAAAGTCGAAACATTCGTCGATCTCTATCCGCCACTCGCCATCGGTGAGCTCTTGCGTGGGACCGAAAACCCGCGCTTCACCGCCGCCTGGAAAATGGCAGACGCGGCGCATTTTTCCGCCCGCGTCTAAGCCCTCAACTGACCGGAAAAATCAAAACGCCTGCAGGATCAACACCGACGCGAAACTCGATTCCACGCTCGAGCGCGCGCCCCTCTCGAACGGTCATGGTCATGGTTTTGTCATAACCCTGCACCGCGAGATCCATGGCGACGACATCACCGAGAAAACGTGTGCCGAGCACGCGTGCCGGAACGGTCTTGCCCGTCGCGTCGACCTCGAACCGAAAGGCTCGGCGGCGGATACACAGCATAACAGCAGACCCATCGACGAGATCGGGCTGCGAGAATGTGCCGAACGGCGTTTGCAGCGCACCGCCCGAAACCGTCATCGGGATCTCGTTGACCTCAGAAAACAGACGCGCAACGAAAAGGTCCGCTGGATGGCGATACAGTTCTTCAGCCCGACCGATCTGTACCAACTGGCCACCCTGCATCACCGCAATCCGATCGCCGAGCCGCATCGCCTCGTCCGGGCTGTGCGTCACCATCAAACACGTCGCGCGCGCCTCCCGAAGCAAGATGAGCATCTCGTCCTGCATGGCGTCGCGCAGCTGCACGTCGAGCCCCGAAAATGGTTCGTCCATGAGCATCACGGCCGGGCGAGGCAAGATCGCACGCGCGAGTGCGACGCGTTGCTGTTGACCGCCGGAAAGCGTGTGCGGAAACGTGGTCGCATAATCCCCGAGGCCAACGCGCGCCAAGATGATGCGTGCAGCCGTGCGCGCCTCCCCGCTCGATACGCCGCGCAAGCCGAACGCGACGTTATCCTCAACGGTCAGATGCGGAAACAGCGCAAAATCCTGAAACATCAGGCCCACACTGCGCTTCTCAGGCGGCACAAACTTGTCCGGGCCAGCCATCTCTTCGCCATTGATCAGAACGCGGCCTGTATTCGGCCGGGCCACACCGGAGGCAATGCGCAACAGCGTTGTCTTGCCGGAGCCTGAGGGGCCGAGCAGGCAAACGATCTCTCCGGGTTTGACCGTCAGCGACACGCCCTTTAGCACCGCGAGATCGCCGAAATCGCAGGTCACCGCATCAAATGTCAGCTCTGCGGCGAAGGCCGCGGCCACGCGACCGAGGCCTGGCGTAGCCGTGATGCGCGCGGGCTCCGCAGGCGCAACAACGCGACCCAGAACACCTGCAGCCGTTAATCTCAGCCAATCCGCCAGTCGCGCCATCTAACCCCTGCCCTCATCGCCGCGCCCTTATAAACGAGACGCGCCTCGACGCCATGGGGGACAGTTGGGGGCCGGTGGAGGGGGCAGTGGGTTCGATCTGCCGCGCAACCCTCGCGATCCCTCACGCCTCGGGCAGGGGGATCCACTCCTTGTCGTCACCGGGCACGATGTCGAATTTGCGCTGTGTCCAGTCGTTGCGGGCCGCGCGGATCCGGTCCTTTGACGACGAGACGAAGTTCCACCAGATGTGACGTGGACCATCCATTGGCTCGCCGCCGAGCAACATCAGCCGTGCGTTCGATAAAGCCAGTACCGAAATTCGATCACCCGGTTTGAAGGTGAGCAATCGACCGGCGCCGAACGTCTGGCCGGCGATGTCGATTTCGCCCGAAGCAATGTAAATAGCGCGCTCGTCATAATCGGCGTCCAGCGGAAGGATAGCCCCCGGCGCAAGCATGGCTTCGGCATAAAACGTCGGGTGCGGGAAATCAGCTGGTGATGTCTGGCCGTACATCTGACCCATGATCACGCGCACGCGTTTGCCCTCGCCCTCAATGCGCGGCAAATCATCGACGCCGTGATGCGTGAATGCCGGTGCCATCTCCTCATGCGACTTTGGCAACGCAGCCCAGGCTTGTATGCCGAACAGGCGCCGCCGCGTGGTTTTGGCCTCGCTCGTCTCGCGTTCGGAATGGACGATGCCGCGCCCAGAGGTCATCAAGTTGAGCGCGCCCGGCCTGATCGGCGCGGCCGTGCCAAGGCTGTCGCGGTGATAAATCTCGCCCTCAAACAAATACGTCACGGTCGAGAGCCCAATATGGGGATGCGGGCGCACGTCGATGCCGCCGGTCAGCAGAAACTCGGCTGGTCCCATCTGGTCGAAAAAGATAAACGGCCCGACCATCTGCTTTTCGACGGCTGGCAAGGCACGTCGCACCTCGAAGCCGCCAAGATCCCGCGCCCGCGGCACGATCACGTGCTCGATGGCCGCACAGGAGTGCGCATCGCCTGGAATTGGGTCGTCGCTGTTTTTGTCTGTCATGGAATTCTCCTGCTTAAGCCCTCACGCAACAGCTCGCAGTCCCAGTCGTAACGGCGCCGCATAAATGGCACCCCTCGACAGAGCCACACACCGGACCGTCAGCCCGGCGGCGCCATCAGTTCTGCAATCTCAGCCATCAGATTTGCCCGTGCCTTGGTTTCCCAAAGCGCTGCGAGCGCTGGAGTTGTATAGAGCGGCGCCCGCATCAAAAACCCCATGAGCACCTCGGCTCGGCCCGGCCGGAACACCTCGTCTGGCAAATGTGCGTACTCGCGACGCACGCCTTCCCGATACGCTGCATAGCGATCCCCCGGCGCTGCCAGGATCGCAAGGTCCAGGTCAACCATCAGAGCCGCGTCTGGATCATCCGCCGAAGGCTCAGCGCCATGGCGGGTAGCAAGAATGAGGGTCTCGACCCTCACGCGCATGGCCGCCGGAACGCACAGATCTGTCAGATGCAGCTGAGTCAACCGCGCACTCGCGACCTCATTGTCGTTCCTGGTCGCGTCATAAATGGCATCGTGAAACAGGATCGCAAGCGTAATTGCGTCGGGGTCGCGTGCGTGACCGCCGTGCTCGGCGAGGCCACGCAGCATGGCGGCCAAGTGGGTGAGGTTGTGATAATGGCGGCTGTCGTCATCATAGGCCGCGATGAGGCTGCTAAGGATCAGGCCGCGTGCCATCCGCGCACTGTCAGGCGCGACGCGCGAAACCACATCGGCCCAGGCGGCGCGTATCAAGGCGAGAGCTTCGGCGCGCTCTACGTCACGATCTTTCGCTTGCGCAAATCTGCCCGTGTCCAAAAGGGTCAACATATAATCGCGATAGCTCAACCCAGCGGCCTCCGCACGCGCGATACGGAACTTTAAAATCGGCATCGGCGGGGTCTTCCAGACCTCGGCATGCACCGTCTTCCAGCGATACCGCCGCCAGATATAGCCGGGTGCATCGTCCTCCAGAGGGGGGCCGTTGTTGTGCCCTATGACGGCCGGTGCGGCCAAGCCCCATGCGATGATCTCGGGCGGCGGCTTGCCCCTGAGATGCCCTGGACTAACAGCTAGTTTGCCACGAGCGAGTGGCCCGCGGCCGAAAGGGTCGCGCTTGCGTTCGAACTTGTCGCCCATGCGTCGAAAGCCACCCGTTGATCCCGCCTTTTATCTAAGCACGGACTCGCGCTTATTGCAGCCCATTCAAGTGCCTAATCGGTAGGCAACCCAGCCGCACAACAGCTGTGCCGCTGCCAGCCTGGGCGCTGAATGAATCGCCAATTGCCCTGCCGACCGCTACAGCCGCTCTATGACCCGACCTTTCATCATCGCCTTTTGCGGCATCATGCTGGCGCTCAATGCCATCAGCTGTGACATGCTGTTGCCGGCCTTCTTTGTCGTCCAGGCGGATCTGGGCACGACCATCGATCGCGTGCAGGCAACTATTCCCGTGTTTCTTTTAGCGGCGGCGGCCGGCCAGATTGTCTTCGGCCCCGCCTCGGACCGGTGGGGCCGACGGCGTGTCCTCGTCTGCGGGCTACTGTTTTATCTCGCCGGCAGTGCCGTCGCCATCGACGCGCGCTCGATCGACGTGCTGTTGCTCGCACGCTTCCTTCAAGGCTTTGGCGCCTCATGCGCCGTCGTCCTCGCACGCGCGATTTTGCGCGACACGCACGGTGGGCCGGAACTGGCGCGCGCCATGGCGCTGGCCATGGCGATCTTTGCCATCGGACCGCTGCTCGCCCCAATCACAGGCGTCGGCCTCATGGCGCTTGGCGGTTGGCGCGCGACCTTTGTTGGTCAATGTGCGGTCGGCCTCGTGCTGCTTGCCGTCACACTTGTTTTTTACCGCGAGACCAATGCCGCCCCGAACCCAAATGCGCTCAACCTTGCCAACCTGCGCGAGGCAGCCGGTCGGGTGCTACGGCATCCGCAATCACGCTATTTTATGTTCGTCTGCATCCTGTTGCAAACAACGGTCATCGTTTTTATTGTCAACATGCCACGCCTCTTTAAATCCACTTTTGGCATTGAGAGCACAAGCTTTGCGCTGTTGTTTGCCATTGGCGCCATCGGCATCGTTATTGGTCAGCTCACATCAAATCGTGTGATCGGGCGCATTGGAGTCCTGCCGACACTCCGCGGCGCCACGGCGATCCTTGGAGTCACCGTCATTATGATGTGGCTCGCAGCCCGCATCGGGGAACCCTCCGCCGCTGTTTTCACAGCCCTGTTGTTCGCCTTCAACATGAGTTTCCTCGTCGTCTTCACGAATTGCGTCAGCCTCGTGCTTGACCCACATCGCGATATTGCTGGCATGGCATCTGCCTTGTTCGGCTCCATGACGCAGTTGGTCGGCAACGCGATAGCGCTCCTGCTGGTGCCCTGGATAGATGGCCGGATGACGACGTGGACTGCCGTGCATCTCGCGCTCGTCACAGCCGTTGCGGCGCTCATCTGGTCATTCAAACCGACATTCAGGCACGCGACGCCAAACACGCCATGACCCGCTCAACCGTGACGCACGCGACCATGAAAAGCCCAGCATTGACGAGCCCAGCATCGGCACAGATTAGCGCCATTCCCGTCACTGTTATTGGCGGCTATCTCGGCGCCGGCAAAACAACGCTGGTCAATCACCTGTTGCGCCATGCGGATGGCCGTCGCATCGCCGTCGCGGTGAACGAATTCGGTGCTCTGCCGATCGATCAGGACCTCATCGTTGGTGCGCAGGGCAATGTGTTGACGCTCGCCGGTGGCTGTATCTGTTGCGCATTCGGCAGCGATCTCGTCGCAGGACTTATGGATCTCGCGACGCAGACCGACAGTCTCGATCACATCCTCATCGAGGCCAGTGGCGTCGCACTCCCGGGCGCCATTGCACAATCAGTATCGCTTGTGAGCGGATTGGTGCTCGACTGCATCGTTGTCGTCGCGGACGCAGAAACACTCCGCGCCCGCACCCGCGATCTCTACATCGCCGACACCATCACCCGACAGCTCGCCGACGCTGACATTGTCGTACTGAACAAGGCCGATCTCGCTAATGTCGCAGACCCAGGCCTCGCATCGATCACGCCATGGCTGCCGTCCTTAGCACCCGCGGCTCGTATCGTCCCGACCGTACACGCACGGGTTTCGCCCGATATTCTGTTTGGCATCACAAGTGCTTTTGACGCCGCAGCGGCGCGCGACGCCCACAACGCCCAAGGCCTTTACTCTGAGATGTTTGCCGTTCCCGGCGCGATCGACGCCAATGCACTGGCCGCTGCGCTTGCAGCACGCGACCTTGGTTTGATCCGTGCAAAGGGCTTTGTCTGTGACAGCACACTCGGCGCCGCGCTTATTCAGGTTGTCGGCCGACGGTCGAACGTCACGCCGGTCGCATCCGCGACAGCGCTGCACATCGTCTGTATCGCACACGGCCGCCCCATCAACCGGCTGGCTATCGGCGCGGCCATTGCACAAGCGTCCGGGCATTGACGGTCAAGCCAGCGATGATGGCGTCGTCGGAAGTACCTTCGACTGCAGGCCAGTTTCAAATGCAAGCTTAAATGCCAAGCTCATCCCGGCCCAGCTAAGTTTCGACTCAGCGCAGAGCGGTCGGCAGGTCGGTATGTTTTTCTATTTGCGCGCGGCCGCCCCACCAACCCCGCGCGCGCTGATACCGTCAGAGGAAAGCCAAAACTTTCCTGGGACGGCATCAATTGGCTTGCGGTGTTACTCCGGCCTGCACCGCCAACACCCCGCCGGCGAGATACAGCGAACCGCAGATCAGCACGCGCGTCGGTTCTGTTACCCGGCTCCCGAGTTGATCGAGCGCCGCCAATGGGTCGGTGCACGTCTCAGCCGTGATGCCGACACTGCGCGCGGCCTTGGCAAGCGCGCCCGGATCGTGCGGCAACTCAAGCGCGCCGACGACCGGCACAGTCAGCACGTGCTGCACGATGCCCGCAAAGGGCAACAGAAAACTGCTCGCGTCTCGATGACCCTGCATGCCGAAAATCAACACCACCGGCATCGGCCGGATCTCATCCAAATCGGCCAGCGTCTGGGCGATCACCTGACCACCTGCCGGGTTGTGCCCGCCATCAAGCCAGAGTTCGATCTGTGCACCAGCACGTTCCGCGAGCGGCCCCGATGCGAGACGCTGCATGCGTGCCGGCCAAACGGTTTTGCTCAAGCCACGGCCGATACTCTCCTCATCAAATCCCAACAGCGGCCGGAGGAACTGTGCGGCCGCCACAGCCACGCCCGCATTGACAATCTGATGTCGTCCAACCAGTCCGGGCAGCGGCAAATCAAGCAACTCATTTTCCGTCTGAAAGATCATCCGTCCGTTTTGTTCAAAGGCGTCGAAATCCTCGCCCCACGTTTGGATTGGCGCACGCTCAGCCCTGGCCTTTGCGCGCAACACGTCGAGCACCTCCGGCGCTTGCTCCGAAATGATCGCGGGCACGTCGCGCTTGATGATGCCGGCCTTTGCCCAGGCTATATTTTCCAATGTTCCGCCGAGTTTTTCCGCATGATCCATGGAGATCGGAGTGATGATGCAGAGCTGCGGGCGCGCAACCACGTTCGTCGTGTCGAACTCACCACCTAAGCCAACTTCAAGAATGAGCACATCGGCGGGTGTTTCCGAGAACGCCAGGAACGCCGCCGCTGTGGTGATTTCGAAAAACGTAATTGCCTCGCCCGCATTCACGTCCCGCACACGCTCCAACAGCGCAACAAGATGATCTTCTGATATTGGAGCGGAACCACCGGCCGCGCGCGCCAACACAATCCGCTCGTTGAAATGAACCAAGTGCGGCGACGTGTAGACGTGCGGACGCTTGCCCGCAGCCTCAGTCATTGCGCGCAGATACGCCGTGGTCGACCCTTTCCCGTTGGTGCCTGCAATATGGACAACGGGCGGCAGTTTGCGTTCGGGATGGCCAAGCCTCGCAAGCAGCCTTTCGATCCGGCCGAGCGAAAGGTCGATCATCAACGGGTGCAATGTTTTCAGGCTCGCAAGCAATGCGTCGCTGCGCCTAAAACTTGGAGAGGTCTGCATCATAAGTTCCCGCTGAGGTCGACCCGACAAACTGGGTGCTGACAGCTTACAAGGGCCGCGTCACCGGCAGACCTCGAGCATTTTCCGAAGAAGTCGGCTTCCCGGTTCGTCGTACAAAATGCAACCAATCGGAGACATAGAGCACGTTTCGAAGCCGAAGGATCGGAACGTTCTCTATCGCCGTTCAACAGCCACACACTTGGCGCGCCGCAAAGCTATTTCAACGGCTGGTAACGATGCCGCGCCCTTGTTCGGCGCCCGTATCACCACCAGCCCTTGGCGCGCAGTACTCGTCACCTGCGCCGCATCGACATCAGCACGCCGCTGCCCGGGGATCGGGATCAACAAGCGATCACTTGCCGGTACAATGTTGAACACGGCTTCAACCAAACGCCCATCCTGCCCGGGCACTGCATAAAAGTTATCGCCGGCCGGCGTGTAGAGTGCCAGCGACCAACCCGCCTCCGGCAACACGGCGGACACAAGAACCGGGCCGCTGGTGATATCGAAACGGCAGAACGCATAGCGCATGTCTGGCGACAAAAAGGGCAGCGGCATCGCGCCTGTCGGATCGATGGGCCACACCTTCATAGCGTTGATCTCAAGCTGTCCTTTCATGCGATCAAACGCACTCCAACGAAACCACGACGAACTCAAAGCAGGTATGGCGAACGTTGTGATGATGTGAAGCAACGCACCTGTGACGAGAGCCGTTGCAAACATGCCGAGCGTCAGAAAAGACCGCTTTGGTCGCGTGCGGGCAACGATACGTTCCGTCTTCAGACGTTCCGTTCGCGTCGTCCACAACGGAGATATGTCTGGCGCAAGGGCATTGCGCCCGTGCCCAGCATCGGCATTACCAGCCGCGGACGGCGAGGGATACGCCGAAAACTGACGTTTCAAGCCCGCAAATGGCGCAGACCAGATAGGTTTGGCCCGCTGTGATTGATCCCGCTGTGATTGAGGCTGCTGCGACTTAGCCCTCTGGGATTTGGGCAGCGCGGCAGCAATGCGCGCTGCAATCCCAACGGACGCTTTGTCCAGTTCGGTCGTTGCGTCGGTGTCACGCAGCGCAGCATTGTCTTTCGGACGCAGCGCAGCATCGAGTTTGGCTTTAAGGGCCGAAAGGTCCGCACGGTCAGTATCTGCTCGCGTGACCGACGTGCCGACTGCGGACGATTGTGGCGGCGAGATTGATTTGTCTGTGGCCGGAGCCTCGTTAATTGCGCGTGGTTTTAAAAGCGCTTCAACATTCGAAGCCAGCCGATCACGTCCTGCCCGCAACGTCTCCCGGTTGAGCCGATCGAGCCCGATCTTTTTGAACCTGATTTTGTCGAGACTGATTTTGCCCATGCCGACCTTAGCGAGGTCTGTGGTCCTCATTCTGGTCGCGCTGACGCCGGCCGTGAAACGTGTCCTTAAGTGTGCAGCCAAAATAGGCGCCGACTGTTGTAGCGCTTTCACGCGCACAATAGTGCGATCTTTCAACGACACAGGACCTGCCGACGTTTCTGTTTCATGTTGCTTCAACATTTCAGGCTGCGCCTCAGCATCAACCTGCGACTCGGTTTTACGTTTTTCGGACGGTTCCATATTTCAAAGTAGCCCTAAGGCTCCACCCTCCTCATCTCGAACAACCGACCTTGCGCACAACCGGCAAGATCTTCGTCCTTTGCTGGACGTCGATCGATTGCTGCGTCCAACGCGGATCCTGCACCATCAAGGCCAGTGTAATATTGCCGGCCCCCGCCGTCGGCAGCCAATTGCCTGGCCGCGCATCACGTGCCAGAATAACCTCAGCCTTCCCATCGGTATCACGTGCGATCGTCGCAACATTGAATGCATACCGCTGCGCGGGATTGCGAATGACATTGCCTGCGTCATCAAACACCGCAAGGCTCCACCACGCAGCATCGAGACCATCTAAGGTGACGCGATAGTCGCAACTTGAATGGATGCGACCGGCCTCTTCGTCCGTGCGCGCATGATACGTTAGTGCAAGCGAAGCGTTAAAGGGTAGAAGACCAAGACGAACACTGTGCGCCCGCGTGTAGGGATCGGTATCTGGCCGTCCCGCCGTCGGCCACGATACCCACACACCTTGTGTTGTGGTCGTCAGTCGTGAACCCGAGTGGATCATGACCCAAGCCGAGCCAATACCGCCGACCAGTGCTATGGAGATAAACACGGCAAAGCGTGTCATCAGCGCCAAAATATCAGCAATCAGGCCGAGGAAAAACCGCATCTGCCGCTCATCGTTTCGTGAAGAGTTCAGTCGCAGCCGTCGATCGATCCGGCGTTGCCGGTGCTTCGGCGCGACGATCCGGAACACCGCCAGGGCGGACAGGTGTCAAAGGTGGCTGTGTCGGAATTTCAATGCCGGCTGTCTTGCGCAGGGTTTCAGACAGACGTTTCAGAACCTCCCGCGTCTTGTCCGGCATGATCTTGTTGGTCCGCTGACCCGCTTGGGTCTGTGCGGCCGCCAGCGCCGGATCGGTCCGCCGCAATTGCGTCAGCCGGTCCGCCTCCTGCACCTGTCGGGGATGCGGGGTCAGACCAACGATCGTTGGAATATTCAACGTCGGATGCGCGACAGCCATATAGCGCTGCCAAGTCTCTGCCGGAATACTACCGCCGGTGATCCTGTTCATTGCCCGGTTATCATCATTGCCGAACCAAACGCCGGTGACGAGGCTACCTGTGAAGCCAACAAACCACGCGTCCTTGTAGCTTGAAGACGTCCCCGTCTTTCCGACTGCATGGGTGAAGTCGAGCGCCGCCTTTTTGCCTGTGCCCTCGGTGACGACGAGCTGCATCATCTGGTTCATATTCTCAACCGAGCGACGCGTGATGACCTGCTTTGGCGCCGGCTCGTCCGTCTCGCGGCTATAGATGACCTCGCCCTTAGAGTTAAACATGTCGATAATGGCGTAGGGTCGCGCCGTCTTGCCGCCGTTGGCAAAATGCGCAAACGCCGCCGTGTTGCTAAGTGGCGAAACTCCGCCGTCACCAAGCGCCATCGAACAGGTTTTTTTGATGCCCTCGACCCCGAGTTTTTCGGTCATCGCAACAACCTTATCGCGGCTGTTGTTGCCGAGTTTAAAGAGCGACAATTCCACAGCAATCGTGTTGAGCGAGCGTTTGAAGGCATCAGCGAGCGAGATCATGCCGCCACCGCCGGACCCACCGTCGTAGTTTTTCGGAGTCCACCCTAAAGGCCCGCACGATTGCGAGACGCGGTCCGCCACACGCGTGTCCTTGGTCAGCCCATCTTCCATTGCCGCTGCGTACACGTACAATTTGAACGACGACCCAGGCTGGCGGCGCGCCATGGTGGCGCGGTTGAACTGGCTCTCGCCATAGTCGGGCCCGCCGACAAGTGCCCGCACCGCGCCATCTGGGTCCATGGAAACCAGTGCACCCGAGTTGACGCTGTTTGTCTTACCCGACTGCCGCAGGGTCGACAGCAGGGCTTCCTCAGCCGATTTTTGCAACGTCATATCAACCGTGGTGCGCACCGTGATCACAGAATGTCCGCGCCCATCCGCAATCCGTACGGCCTCTTCGAACGCCCAATCCAGGAACCAGTCGGGGCTATCCGGATTACGATTGTCGACGGGCTTCGCTGGATTCAACCGTGCCGAATGGACCTGCCCCGCCGTCATAAATCCGGCCTCGACGAGATTTGAAAGCACGTCATTGGCACGTCCGCGCGCCGCCATGATGTTGGCATGTGGCGCATACTTCGTCGGCGCCTTGAACAAACCGGCCAACATTGCCGCTTCCTGCAGTGTCACCTCGCGGACGCTTTTGCCGAAATAGAACTGGCTGGCCGCCTCCACCCCAAACGCGCCGCCGCCCATATAGGCACGGTCAAGATAGAGCTTCAGGATATCGCGCTTTGAGAACCGACTCTCGAGCAGAAACGAGAGGAAGACCTCTTTGATTTTACGCTGGATCGAGCGTTCATTGGTGAGAAACAGATTCTTTGCCAACTGTTGGGTCAGCGTCGAGCCACCTTGCACCGTCTCGCCCGCATTTACGTTGGTAACAAACGCGCGCGCCGTGCCAATGAAATCAACCCCGAAATGGTCAAAGAACCGACGATCTTCGGTTGCAAGCACCGACTTTATCAAGTGGTCCGGGAGTTCATCGAGTGGCACCGCGTCCGAATGCAGAATGCCACGCTTGCCAATTTCGTTGCCATTGCGATCGAGGAACTTCACCGCGTATTTGACCGTATTGATCTTTGCCTCATCAAACTCGACGAAGGCCGGGACAGCCATGGCGTAGAGCACGAACAGGCCACCGGCACCGAGGGTCAAAGCTTCAGACGCAAGTTCCGTAAACCCGCGTTTCCAACCCGTGAGGCGAAAGCGGGCAAACCAACTCGAGGCCGCGTTGTAGCGATCGCGCGTTTCAAGCGCGCTCGAGGCGATGTTGCTATCGATCCACGCGTCAGTCGATAGGCGCAACGAGCGCCAATTGATCCGCGACCCTCGCCCGCCTGCACTGCGGTTGAACCAATCGTTCATGTCATCCTCGTCGTCGCCAGCTCAGGTCGCCAACTTAGCTCATCCGTGTCCGTCGACACACCCAGATCCACCACGCCAGATCAACCACACCTGAGCCACAGCGCCTCACTCGACGTCCAGACCCGCCCATGCAAGGAACAACAAGGCGCGGAAGGCGACTCGATTAAGGCAGCGAGTGTCCATAGGCTACCACACTTGGCCACTCGCGCCGATACAGGACCATTTTTCAACGACTAAGTGAACCAAGCGCGCGGTGCGCGATATTCATGGCCACATGCGATGTTTTCCTTTTGTGCACGCTTCGAACGAGGCTACCTTTGGCGAAACCCTTCTGGAAGACCAAAACGCTGGATGAGATGACCGCCGAAGAGTGGGAAAGCCTCTGCGACGGCTGCGGCCGTTGTTGTCTGAACAAGATCGAGGATGCCGACACCGGTGAAATTTACCTCACCAAAGTTGCCTGCAAACTGCTTGATATCTCTTTGTGCCGCTGTTCCGACTACCCAAATCGTCAAAGTCAGGTGCCCGACTGCATCCGGCTCACCCCCGAAATGGTCCGTAACCTTACCTGGCTGCCAAGCACCTGCGCCTACGCACTCATCGCCGATGGCCGCGATATCCCGTCCTGGCACCCCCTCAAGACAGGCGATCCGAACACAGTCCACGCAGCCGGAATATCAGTTCGCGGATTTGCTCGTTCCGAACGCCGTGTGAAGGCTGAAAACTTCGAAAAATACATCATCCCGGACTTCCCGAAATCTAAAGCGAAATCAAAATAATACTGACCTCTTTCGCAAGCCATCGCCATGGCCACACGGCACAATCAGGCTCGACGCATCCCCCCCATTTTTCGCTCTATGACGGCTCGCTTTTGGGACGACCGATGGCCGCCGCGCGGAGACGCCCGTGACGGCAAAACTGAGCCCTCGGCCCACTTTTTGTTCAGCACGCCCGCTTTTTTGTTCACCAAAAACAGCCGAACTCACGCGTCACGGACTCGTGGCATGTTTTGGGCATGATCGCAGAACGTGTGTAAGAGATGAAAATGCTCTCCCACCCGGTCGGCGCTCATCCCGCAGCTGTCGCCGCGGTGCGTCACCCCTCACGCGCTCACACAGTCCATGCCCCAAGATCCACCGATCTGGGACGACATTCGTCATGCGTTCGAACATTCGTACGAGACCGTTGATGTCATCTCGCGTCGTTTCAGCGTCACAGTCAACCAGATCAAATACCGCGCCAGGGCGCGAGGCTGGACCTCGCGTCCCTCCGGGCGCGAAGCTCTGACGATTGCGTCATTCAAGCGACGCTTGGGCTTGAAGCGACCATCTTATGCGGAGCCCCTCACTGCGCCCGAACAGAAGTCCAAATGCGTCGCTGGCCTATCGGCATCAAAAGCCGGTACGCTGACGCACCGCCGCGCCATCATCGTTCGCTTCTATGACGTCATCGACGCAAAGCTCGCCGACATCGAGCGTCGGATCGCGTCCGACCGTTCCCTCGACGCAAGCGCCGCTGAACGCGAGGCACGCGAGATCGCCACACTGATCAAAAATTTTGAAAAGTTGACTGAACTCTCAGATGCCCACGACGCCAGATCTGCCAAGCGCTCAAGCGCCACCGACACAGGCGCGGACGATTCGGAGCGCCTCCGGCAAGACCTTATTCAGCGCCTTGAGCGGATCCGTGCAGCGAACCGAGATCGACCAGTTGCTCGAAAGGATGACACCGAAATCCCTCGCAGCCCTGAGCCATGATTGGCATGTTTGGGCCCGCGACAGCCAACTTGCGCCGTGCACGACTGCCGCCGGAAAGCCCTGGCGCACATGGCTTTTCCTCGGTGGTCGTGGCGCCGGCAAAACCCGCGCTGGGGCTGAGTGGGTGCGCGCCGTCGCCGTGCCGTTGCGCGTGGCGGCCTCCCGACCCCCAAGCCTGGATCAACCGCAGCGGAGTCGCAACGCGCAGGCGAGTCTGCACGCGCAAGCAAAGAGGATCGCCCTCATCGGCCCAAGCCTACAACACGTCCGTGCAGTGATGATCGAAGGTGTTTCAGGCCTTCTGGCCATTCATCCCGATACGGATCGCCCAACCTATGAGCCGTCAAAAAATCAACTCGTCTGGCCAAACGGTACGATCGCTCAGATGTTTGCCGCCGACGAATACGAAACGCTCCGCGGTCCGCAATTCCATGCGGCCTGGTGTGACGAACTCTGCCGCTGGAAAAAACCGCAGGCCGCCTGGGATATGCTGCAATTGACACTTCGCCTCGGCGACGATCCCCGCGCTGTGATCACAACCACGCCACGCTTTTCAAAACTCATCAAAGCCATCGCATCAGACGAGAGTACGGCCATCACGCATGACACCACGTCCGCCAACGCAGCCAACCTCTCGCCCATATTCCTCAGCGACGTCACCCGTCGCTACCAAGGCACGGCGCTCGGCTCCCAAGAACTTGACGGCCAGATCGTCGAACAGTTTACCGGCGGCCTCTGGCGTCGCGATTGGATTGATCAGCAGCGCGTCGCAAAAGCACCCGAGCTCGTGCGTATCGTCGTCGCCCTCGACCCCCCCGTTTCCTCCCACGCCAATTCCGACGCCTGCGGCATTGTCGTTGCTGGCCTCGGGGTGGACGGCCGCGGCTATGTCCTGGCTGACCGTACCATTAAAGGGCGCGAACCCCAGGTGTGGGCCAAAGCCGCCATATCCGCCTACCACGACTTCCACGCCGATCGGCTCATCGCCGAAGTCAACCAGGGCGGTGACCTCGTTGTCCTCGTCCTTGAGCAAGTCGACAAGACCGTCCCGATCAAGAAAGTCCGTGCTAGCCGCGGAAAGTGGGTGCGTGCCGAGCCCATCTCCGCGCTCTACGCCGAAGGCCGCGTCAGTCACGTCGGTGAATTCCTCGCGCTCGAAAACCAGCTTGTCGCCTACGACGGCACTGCGGGCTCGGTCCTCGCGGGCAAAAGCCCTGACCGCCTCGACGCCCTCGTCTGGGCGCTGACGGAATTGATGCTAACCAAAGAGCAAATGCCAACGGTGCGGCGGC
>JANNXS010000249.1:0-8194 GCA_031409695.1 Hyphomicrobiaceae bacterium | reverse complement strand
GCTCGAAATCCTGCGCTGCGCCTCTGACGCAGCCGGCGAAATCGTGGGCATGGATCTGGTCGAGTTCGCGCCGATCAAAGGCTTTCACGCCTATGATTTTACGGCGGCCCAGCTCGCGGCCAAGATGCTCACTTATGCCTTTAGTGGCACAAAGCGTCGTTGAGGTCTTGATGCGTATCGTCGGCGGAACGTTTCGCGGTCGGGCTCTCGCCACACCCGATAGCAGTTCAATCCGTCCCACGTCGGATCGTGTGCGAGAGGCCATGTTCAACATGCTCACACACGGGGCCGCTGCGATTAAACTTGACGGAGTCCACGTGCTCGACCTGTTCGCTGGCACGGGCGCCCTCGGCGTCGAAGCGATGTCGCGTGGCGCCGCACAGTGTCTGTTCGTCGACGACGTTGCCGAAGCGCGCGGGCTTATCCGCGACAACGTTGAGGCGTTCGGCTTGACCGGCGTCACCAAAGTCTTTCGACGCGATGCGACAGCGTTGGGTGACGCCGGCAAATATGGTCCTTTCCATCTCGTATTGCTTGATCCGCCCTACGGTCGAGGTCTTGGGGAGCGCGCACTTGCATCGGCGCTGGCGGGCGGTTGGCTCGCACCTGATGCCACCATTGTCCTTGAAGAACGCCGCGATGTCGTGATTACCTTGCCTTCTGGCCTCACACTGCTCGATCAACGGACTTGGGGTGACACCCAAGCTGTCTTTGCGCGCCGGATGGCGCCCCGGATTACGTCATGACGGAGTCGGTGCTGACCATCCGCGGCCTGAAGGTCGGCTTCCGCACTGCTGACGGTGCGCTTGACGCCGTCAAAGGCATCGACCTCGACGTTGCCAAGGGTGAGACCGTCGCGATCGTCGGTGAAAGCGGGTCGGGCAAAAGCCAAACCGTCATGGCACTGATGGGTTTGCTCGCCGCGAACGGTTTTGCAAGCGGATCGGCGTTGTATCGCGGTCGCGAACTGATCGGCATGCCGACGCGTGATCTCGATTCGCTACGTGGCTCCAAGCTGACGATGATTTTTCAGGAGCCGATGACGTCTCTTGATCCGCTGTACCGCATCAGCGCGCAGATGGCGGCCCCGCTTCGCCGCCACGCCGGGCACACAGGTGAGGCGGCCCGTGCCCGTGCCATCGAACTCCTGCATCTGGTGCGGATCAGTGATCCCGAACATCGCATCGACGCCTATCCGCATGAGTTGTCCGGCGGCCAAAGGCAACGTGTGATGATTGCTATGGCGCTTGCAAACACGCCCGATGTGCTTCTTGCGGACGAACCAACGACCGCGCTTGATGTCACCGTACAGGCTCACATTCTTGCGCTGCTTGCGGATCTGAAGAGCCGGCTCGGCATGGCGATCGTGCTTATCAGCCACGATCTCAACGTTGTCCGTCGTATCTCGGATCGGGTCTATGTTATGCGCCATGGTGTGGTCGTGGAGCATGGCAAGACCACAGACGTTTTTGAGCGGCCGCAGCATCCCTACACGCGCATGTTGATCGATGCTGAACCGCGCGGACGCAAGGCGCCGCCGCCAACCGATGCCGCTGTGGTGCTCGATGCGCAGGACATCCGGGTGACCTTCAAGACGCCGAAAGTCCTTTTCAGAGCCAGAACGCCCGATATCAAAGCCGTTGATGGGGTTTCGTTTTCTGTGCGCCGTGGCGAGACGGTTGGCATTGTCGGCGAGAGTGGCTCGGGAAAATCGACGCTCGGTCGTGCTCTCCTCAAGCTCGTGCCGGCGTCGGGCATCGTTCGCTTTGAGGATCGCGCCCTCGCTTCGCTTGATCGCGCTGGCCTGCGCCCGTTGCGACGCCAAATGCAGGTGGTGTTTCAAGACCCGTTCGGCTCCCTGTCGCCGCGCATGACCGCCGGGGAGATCGTGACGGAAGGATTGCTTGTGCACGAGACGTCGATCCTGCGGGCGGAACGGGACGCGCGGGCGGCACAGGCCTTTGAAGAGGTGCAGCTCGATCCGGCGACACGTACGCGCTATCCGCACGAATTCTCCGGCGGCCAACGACAACGCATTGCCATCGCCCGCGCGATGGTTTTGAGGCCTAAACTCGTTGTGCTCGACGAGCCGACATCTGCCCTTGATCGATCGGTACAGGCGGAGATCGTCGAGCTGCTGCGCAAACTGCAATTGGACCATGGCCTGGCCTACGTTTTTATTTCGCACGATCTCGCGGTCGTACGTGCCTTGTCCGACCGGATCCTCGTCATGCACAACGGTCGGGTCGTAGAACAGGGCGATGCCGAGCGGATCGTGTCTGATCCGCAGTTCAGCTACACGCAAGAGCTCATGCGCGCGGCTTTTGGAGTGTGACCGTAACCTCTCATACCAACCGCCATAACGATTGATCGTTGGTATTTCGGGTCTTCTCTTGCGCGCGGCCGCCCCACCAGCCCCGCGCGCGGAAACCACCAGTCATTAAATATGCCCGCCAGTATCAGACAACAGCTACCTCAAGCACGCCGGTCAGTCGCTCGCGGATTGCTGTTTCTCGTGCCGGGTTGACGATCTTTTTGTGCGTTAAGTCGGTGACGTAAAATACGTCGACGGCCTTCTCACCGAATGTCGTGATGTGAGCTGATCCGATGTCGAGATTCAAATCCGACAGCGCACTCGTGAGGTCATAGAGCAAACCTGGGCGGTCCAAGCCCGAGACCTCAATCACTGTAAAGCGGTCGGACAGGGCGTTGTCGATCACGACTTCGGGCGGGACCGCGAACGCGCGCGGTGGCGGCTTTGCTTCCTGCCGTTTGGCAAGCAGTTGTGCGAGCCGTTGCTTGCCTTCGAGTACGCTCTTAATGGTTGCGCCAATCCGCTCGGCACGGCGAATTTCATCGGCATCGTCCGTGAACGAACGGCCGAGCAGGAAAGTGTCGAGCGCGTAACCATCACGGGTTGTTGACACATAGGCGCCGGCAATGTTTGCGCCAGCCGCGGCACATGCACCGGCAAACAACGCAAGCAACCGCGCGTGATCCGGCGCAAAGATCGACAACTCCGTGACGCCCTTGAAGCTTGACGTGACGGCACTTGTTGAGATTTCCATCTGCTCATCGCGCGCACGCGTCACGAGCCGCGCATGTTCGACTTGTTTTACAGCATCCGTCTTCAGCCAGTAGTCCGGATACTGCCGTGCGATGAAGGCTTCGGCGTCAATGCCCGCTTCGTTGGCAGCAGCCGTGCGAAAGGCATTTTCTGTTGCGGCAATCCGTTGGCGTGGCGCCCCGGTCGTGATGCTTCCCGTGAGCAATGGCTCCGTCTCATAATACAGTGTGCGCAACAGCTGGCCTTTCCAACCGTTCCAAACGCCGGGTCCGACGGCGCGGATATCGGCGACAGTTAACAGCAACAGCAGCTTCAGTCGCTCTGGCGTTTGAACGATGTCGGCGAAGGCGCGGATTGTTTTCGGATCGCCAAGGTCGCGGCTTTGCGCAACTGTGCTCATGGTCAAGTGTTGCTCGATCAGCCATACCACCGTACCGGTCTCGCTGTCTGAAAGGCCCAAGCGGGGGCCGAGTTTGCGGGCAATGCGCGCGCCGAGAATGGAATGATCCTCAGGCGCACCTTTGCCGACATCGTGGAGAAACGCCGCAACATACAGTGCGCGCCGGTTCTGGATCATTTTGATGATTGTGGTCGAGAGCGGCAGCGCGTCGGCGACCGCGCCCTCCTCAATCAGTGTCAGTTCGCCGACCGTCCGAAGGAGGTGCTCATCGACCGTAAAGTGATGATACATGTTGAATTGCATCATCGCGACGATGCGGCCGAAGTCCGGCACGAAGCGCCCAAGCACACCGGCATCGTTCATGCGCCGCAGAGTCGCTTCAGCATTGTTTTTCGACGTCAGCAGATCCAGAAACAGCGCATTGGCTTCAACGTTTTCACGCAAAGCGTCGTCGATCAGGCGATGCGACCTCTGCAGCAAGCGAAGGGCATGCGGGTGCAAGAAGGCACGGGTTTCCTCGGCTTGTGCGAAGTAGCGGATAATATTGACGGGATCGCGCTCAAACATGGTTTCGTCGGGCACAGCTAGTCGGCCATTGTCGAGCCTAAAGCCCGTCGTGTGTGTGATACGGCGGCGCATGCGCCACGTGAAAGGATTTAAGCGCTGTGCAATGCCCGGGGTGGTTTTTAACTGCTGCATCTCAAGGCCCGCGCACAGCACCGTCGTGAGATCGCCGACTTCCTTTGCGATCAGAAAATAGTGCTTCATAAATCGCTCAACGCCGCGCAGGCCGCCGCGATCTATGTAGCCAAGTTTCGCTGCGAGCTGGGGCTGCTGATCGAAAGAAAGCCGCTCTTCCGCGCGTCCGGTTTGGAAGTGCAGATGACAGCGCACGGTCCACAAAAAATTCTCGGATCGACGGAATGCGCGAGCCTCGGCGGCTGAAAAGAGATTGGCGTTCTTCGCCGGCGACATGGCATCGGGCCCGTAGAGATAGGTCGCGAGCCAATGCAACGTGTGCAGATCACGCAAGCCGCCTTTGCCTTCTTTGATGTTTGGCTCGACCTTGTACCTGCTTTCGCCGATTCGACTGTGTCGCGCATCGCGCTCGGCGAGTTTTGCTTCAATGAAGGGTTTTGCTGTGTTGGTGACGACTTCCTTACGGAAACGCGTTTGCAGCTCGCGAAACAGAGTGAGATCGCCAAACAGCAGTCGCGAGTCCAGAAGTGAGGTGCGGATCGTCATGTCACTGAGCGCCATTTTCAGACACTGGTCGACCGTGCGGGTCGCATGTCCGACTTTAAAGCGCAGGTCCCACAGCATGTAGAGCATGTATTCGACTACGCTTTCGCCCCACGGCGTCTGTTTGGCTGGCAAGAGGAACAGCAGGTCGAGATCTGAGCCGGGCGCCAGCAAACCGCGACCGTAGCCACCGGTCGCAATGACCGTAACTTTGTCCGATCCCGGATCGTTGACATGGTAGACATGCGCAACCGTATAATCGTGGATGAGGCGAATAACCTCGTCTTGCAGGCGTGCAATATGTTCGGCGCAGGCACGGCCGTTGCCGTCTTGATCGAGTTTGGCACGCGCGTCATCACGCCCGGCTTTGATGATTGCCATCAATCGCTGCAGTACGTCTGTCCGCGCCGCGCTGGCCTGTGCGCCATGGGCGCGAAAGACGGCTGTCAGAGCCGCGCGTTCTGCTTTGAGGTCGAAGGGTTCGGCTGAGGTATCCATGGTGCCGCTATACCTGTGCGGCGCCCGCGGCGAAACCACCCGCTTGGCACAGCTCTGGAAAAGTGCCGGCGCGATTTCCGGGGTGACATTCTGCCTAGAGCGCTTCAGCTGACAAGGGGCAGGTGAAGCGCTCTAGTGTCTTTGTTTGGCGCATTTGTCTCACACAAAACCGGTGCCCACTTTGGTGGAAAATGCTGCAAACTAAATGTCGGTGACTTCGAGCACGCCGGCGACGGTTGAAATGATCCCCGCGTCACCGGGTGAAATATCGAACTTGCCGGGCATATCGAGTTTGATCTCGCGGTCCATGTCGTACAACCGCAGCCACATCTCGATCGTTGCCCCACCACGGCCGCTGGCCGGTTTCAGGTATTGCTTGATGTCCGCTAGGTTTGCGCGCTTTGACCGGATCATGCGCTCGTCGAGCACAATCCTGACGCCGCGCTGCACATTGGCCGCGGCACGATCTAGTTTCTCCATGGATTGCACACGCATCTTCACGGTCTCGCCGTCGCGCTCGGCCTCGACATTCAACAGGACCGGCGTGCCAGGCTCAAGGAATGCACGCGATTGCTCCAGCGTGTCAGAAAAGAGCACAGCTTCGAATTGGCCGGTCGCGTCCGAAAACATGGCGAAGGCGAACTTGTTCCCCTTTTGCGAGCGCCGCTCGCGCGCCGAGACCACAATGGCGGCCAGCCGCCCCGCCGTCGACCCGAGGCCCGCCTTCTTCTCAAACACAGAATAGGGAATCACATTCAGCTTTGGTAGCACATTGGCATATTCATCCAGCGGGTGGCCGGACAAATAAAAACCGACCGCCTTGAATTCTTCGGCAAGCCGTTCTGTCGGCGTCCACGATTTTGCCGGACGCAAATCCATTTTACTGCCACCGCCGCCGCCGCCAAACAAATCGGCAATCCCGGTCGCTGCACTTTCCGCGAGACGTTTGCCGAGCCCGATGACCTGGTCGACGTTGCCGTGAACAAGCGCGCGGTTTGGCTCCAGCGCATCAAAGGCGCCGCCGATCGCCATGGTCTCGAGGTTGCGCTTGTTGAGGGCCGCTGAATCAAAGCGGCGCGAAAAATCCGTCAAGTTCTTGTACGGCCCCTTTTTGTCACGTTCGACGACGATGGTTTTTACAGCCGCTGCGCCGATGTTTTTTATCGCCGCGAGCGCATAGCGGATGGCGCCGCGTTGTCCGTCGCCCTTTGGTGGCTCGACCACGAATTCTACATCGGATGCATTCACGCACGGCGTCTTCACAGCGATACCCATTTTGCGCGCTTCATTTGCAAACATGGCGAGCTTATCCGTGTTCGCCATATCAAGCGTCATTGACGCCGCCAGAAACTCTTCCGGGTAATTCGCCTTGAGGTAGGCCGTGTGATAACTCACCAACGCGTAGGCGGCGGCATGGGATTTGTTAAAGCCGTAGCCGGCGAATTTATCGACCAGTTCGAAGATAAATACGGCCTCCTTCTCTTTGACGCCATTGGCCTTGGCGCCTTCAACGAATTTTGCCTGCTGCTTTGCCATCTCGTTCTTGTCTTTTTTACCCATGGCGCGGCGCAGCAAATCCGCCTGGCCAAGCGAGTATCCGCCCATCACCTGGGCGATCTGAATGACCTGCTCCTGGTAAATGATGACGCCGTGTGTCTCCTTCAGGATCGGCTCCAACATGGGGTGCGGATATTCGATCGGCTCTTCACCGTGTTTGCGGTTGATGTAGGTTGGAATGTTGTCCATCGGGCCTGGACGGTACAGCGCGACCATGGCGATGATATCCTCGAACCGATCAGGTCGGAGCGGTTTCAAGGCCTCGCGCATGCCCGTCGATTCAAGCTGGAACACACCGATCGTGTCTGCACGCGCCAAAAGCTGATACGCGGCAACGACCTTTGGATCATCGCCGTCGATGGCGAGCGCCGCAAGATCAACGTCTATGCCGCGCCCGGACTTGATCAGCGCTACAGCTTTTTTCAGTACTGTGAGTGTCTTTAGGCCGAGGAAATCGAACTTCACGAGGCCAGCGACCTCGACCAGTTTCATATTGAACTGAGTGATTTGGAAATTCGACTTCGGGTCACGGTACATGGGCACGAGTTGGTCGAGTGGCCGATCGCCAATGACGACACCCGCTGCGTGGGTCGAGGCGTGACGGTAAAGGCCTTCCAATCGCTCGGCGATCTCCAACAGCCGCGCAACATTTTCGTCGTTCCTGGCTTCTTCCTGCAACTTAGGTTCGCCGTCGATGGCTTGACGCAATGTCACGGGCTTGGCGGGATTGTTTGGCACGAGAGCTGAAAGTTTGGCCACTTGCCCGTAGCTCATTTGAAGGACGCGCCCGACATCGCGGAGCACAGCGCGGGCCTGCAATTTGCCGTGCGTGATGATCTGCGCGACGCGATCGACGCCATATTTCTTCTGGACGTACAGGATCGTTTCCTCGCGGCGGTCCTGACAAAAGTCGATGTCGAAGTCTGGCATCGACACGCGCTCGGGATTGAGAAAACGTTCAAACAACAAACCGAAACGCAGAGGGTCCAGATCGGTAATGGTGAGCGCGTAGGCGACGAGTGAGCCCGCACCCGAACCGCGTCCCGGACCGACGGGGATGTCTTGCGACTTTGACCATTGGATGAAGTCAGCCACGATCAAAAAGTAGCCAGGAAATTTCATACGCGCGATCACATCGACTTCGAAGGCGAGTCGCTGCGTGTAGTCAGCTTCCGTATATCCAGCCGCTGGGCCATGGGCCGCGAGACGTCGTTTCAAGCCCGCTTCTGCCTGGGCCCGCAATTCATCCGCTTCAGCTGCTTCTCGATCGGCTTGGCTTGCGCCCTCAGCTGTCTCAACGAACGCGGGCAGGATCGGTTTGCGTCCCTGTGGGCGGTAAGCACAGCGCTGTGCGATCTCGATTGTGTTTGCGAGGGCCTCGGGCAGGTCGGCAAACACGTTCGCCATACCGGCTGCACTTTTGAAATAGT
>JANNXS010000248.1:0-1974 GCA_031409695.1 Hyphomicrobiaceae bacterium | reverse complement strand
TTCGTCAACCGCGAGGTATTCGACAAGCCGGAGGAGTTCTACAGCCTCGACAAACTGCGCAAGGCCGCTGCCGTGGATCGCCGGCTGAGCCTGCGCGAGATTCTTGAGAAAGTGTTTGGGCTGATCCCGCGCTTCAAGTCCAAAGACGAGTTGCTGGAGGAGGAATTCTCAAAGTTTGTGGCCGACAGGGTTCCCGACGTGCCTGCCACCATTCCGGCCATCAAGATGTTCTTCAAGGCGTACGTCAGCAGCGACAGCGTGCGCAAGAGCATCGACAGCCGGCAGTTCACCGATCTTGCGACCAACGCTTTCTTCAACACCCGAGACTTCAGAGCCGTACCGCCGACGTATCGGGCGTTGGTTCCCGCGTACATCAAGGACTACGTCCCTCTGAGCCAATTCGCGCCTTAGGTCCCACCATGGGCAGCACGTGCGCATCCAGGGCGCGACCGTTGAGCCCACGCGCATGAGGCGAGCGCAGACGGACCAATCAGCACGCCCCAATACAATCGCTTCTCGCCAGGCGCAATGCTCACTGGCGGGTGAGCCATCAAGCCACTCAAGGAAATAGTTCGTGCTCGACACCGACACCAAGCGCCGCATCGACACCGCTCGCGACATTCTCGTCGGCAAAGTCCCCGATCCAAAATCTCAGGTCGAACAGATCACCATCGCGTTGATCTACAAGTTTATGGACGACATGGATGCCGAGAGCGAAGAGTTCGGCGGCAAGCGCAAGTTCTTCACTGGCGACTACGCCCGCTACGGATGGGCCAAGTTGATGGCACCTTCGCTTGGCGGCCACGAAATGCTCGGGCTGTATAGCGAAGGCATCGCCAAGATGCCAGAGAACCCGGGCATTCCGGCGTTGTTTCGCGACATCTTCAAAAACGCGTACCTGCCGTATCGCGATCCAGAGACGCTGAAGGCGTTTCTCAAGATCATCAACGAGTTCAGCTATGACCACAGCGAGCGTCTCGGCGACGCCTTCGAGTATCTGCTGTCCGTTCTCGGCTCGCAGGGCGACGCCGGACAGTTCCGCACGCCGCGCCACATCATCGATTTCATGGTCGCTGTACTTGAACCGCAAAAGCACGAGACCGTGCTTGATCCCGCCTGCGGCACGGCAGGATTCTTGATTTCGGCCTACAAGCACATCCTGCGCAGCAACACCGATGCCAAGGGCCAGAGCACCCTCACGCCCGACGACAAGGGTCGCCTGGCCCGCAACTTCAAGGGCTACGACATCTCGCCCGACATGGTGCGGCTCTCCTTGGTGAACCTGTACCTGCACGGCTTCACCGATCCGCACATCTACGAGTACGACACCCTCACTTCCGATGAGCGCTGGAATGAGTTTGCCGACGTCATTCTCGCCAATCCGCCCTTCATGTCGCCCAAGGGCGGCATCAAACCGCACAAGCGCTTTTCCATCCAGGTCAAACGCAGCGAAGTGCTGTTCGTGGATTACATGGCCGAGCACCTCACGCCGACCGGCCGCGCTGCCATCATCGTGCCCGAGGGAATCATCTTTCAAAGCCAGACCGCTTACAAAGCGCTGCGCAAGATGCTGGTCGAAAGCGCGCTGGTCGCCGTGGTGTCGCTGCCAGCGGGTTGCTTCAATCCCTACTCGGGTGTGAAAACCAGCATCCTGATTCTTGATCGATCGCTTGCACGGCAAAGCAGCACCATCGGCTTCTTCAAGGTCGAGAACGACGGCTTCGGCCTCGGCGCGCAGCGGCGCGCCATCCAGAAGAATGATCTGCCACAGGTGCAGTCGGAGATTGACGCTTACTTGAGAGCGCTACGCAATGGCGAGTCCACCGAGTCCGTTCTTGCGGTCGCTTCCTCCGCGCAAATCGTGGCGAAGGGCAGAATTGCCGCGAACGGTGACTACAACTTCAGTGGAGAGCGTTATCGGGAGGGAAGTGCTCGCACCCGCAACTATCCGACGGTGCGAATTGGCGACATTTG
>JANNXS010000247.1:0-19089 GCA_031409695.1 Hyphomicrobiaceae bacterium | reverse complement strand
GAGGTGCTGGATCCGCTCAACTGGTCGGGCGACCGCGAGGGCTCCAAGCTGGTCGACGGCGTCGTGCACACGCCGAAGGGCTGGAAAGAGGCCTACAAAGCCTTCGCCGACGGTGGCTGGTCGTCGTTGCCGTGCGCTGAGGAACACGGCGGCCAGGGGCTCCCGGCCATGGTCAACATGGCGGCTGCCGAGGTCTGGAATGCGACCAACATGGGTTTTGGCTTGTGCCCACTGCTGACCAACGGCGCCATTGACGCCATCGAGGCGCATGGCACGGCTGCGCAAAAGCACACGTACCTCTCAAAGATGGTTTCGGGCGAATGGACCGGAACGATGAACCTGACCGAACCACAGGCCGGTTCGGATCTCGGCCACATGCGCACCAAGGCCGAAAAACAAGCCGATGGCACCTACAAGATCAGCGGAACCAAGATCTACATCACCTACGGCGATCACGAGATGACGGACAACATCGTCCACCTCGTGTTGGCGCGCCTTCCAGATGCACCTCCCGGCACCAAGGGCATCTCGCTGTTCATCGTGCCCAAATATCTGGTCAATGCCGACGGCTCGCGCGGGGCTCGCAATGACGTCATCTGTGCCGGGCTGGAACACAAGCTCGGCATCCACGCGTCCCCAACCTGCACGATGAAATACGGCGAACAGGGCGGCGCGATCGGCTATTTGCTCGGCGAAGAGAACCGCGGCTTGAACGTCATGTTCATCATGATGAACGCGGCTCGCCTCGCCGTTGGCATCCAGGGTGTCGCCATTGCCGACCGTGCCACCCAGCGCGCCATCCAGTACGCCCGGGATCGCAAGCAAGGCCAGACGGCGACGTCAGGCAAAGGCCAAATGGGCGCCATCATCGAGCATGCCGATATCCGCCGTACGCTGATGACCATGAAAGCCCTGACCCAAGCCGCTCGCGCCATCTGCCTGGTGACGGCGAAGGAATTGGATGTCTCCCGGCTCGCTAAAGATCCAGTGGTGCGCAAGGCTGCCGCTGACCGCGCAGCCCTGCTAACGCCACTCGCCAAGGCCTTCTCGACCGATATCGGCTGCGAAGTCGCATCCATGGGCGTGCAAATTCACGGTGGCATGGGCTTTGTCGAGGAGACGGGGGCGGCGCAATACTATCGCGATGCGCGCATCCTGCCGATTTACGAAGGCACCAACGGCATCCAGGCCATGGACCTTGTCGGCCGCAAGTTGACGCTTGATGGTGGAAAAGTCGTCGAGGCCTACATCGGTGAACTCTGGAAGACAGCAGAAGAGGTGCGCGCCTCCAACCGCCCGGAGTTCGGCCGCATGGGCGAACGCCTCACCGATGCCGTCACAGCGCTCGCGGAAGCCTCGCGCTGGATGGCTAGTGCCCTGGCCAAGAACCCCGACGCTGCGATGGCTGGAGCGCAGCCCTATCTGCGCCTGTTCAGCCTCGCGGCGGGGGGCACATATCTCGCCCGCGGCGCACTGGCCGCCGTCCGCGGCGCCGGTAGACCGGAGCATATTGCCATCGCGCGCTTCTTTGCCGAAAACCTGCTGACAGCTGCACCGGGGTTGAAGGAAACCGTGGTTGACGGGTCGGACTCGACCTTGGCGTTCGCCTTGGCCGGGTGATAGCCTCCAGCACGGAGCCAAGTATCATGGATGACATCCAAGACCAGACATTTCGCGTCACGCTCGATCAGTTCCACGCCCATCGGGACACTCGCCCGAAGGAAGAAAAGTGGGAGCTGATCGATGGGATAATGACCATGATGCCTCCACCCTCACTGACGCATCAGCGGATTTCAAGAGCCCTTTTGGAACTGCTGAATGCGCGATTAACAGTCGCGCAACCCACGTGGTCAGCCGATATGGAAATCGGTGTCCTGTTGCCGAAGGACGAGCGTTACAATCCTGAGCCGGACGTGACTGTCATCGACAAGATCGTTGCGCCGGACCAACTGTATGCGGAGCGCTTTTACTTCGTGGCAGAGGTGCAGTCACCGAGCGACAGGTCGCGGATACTTGATTTAAAGCGCGTCTACTATCAGGCCCACGCCCACTGCCGCGGTTGCATCTTCGTGCAGCAGGACCGGGTTGAAGCGCAGCTTTTCGTGCGCACGGGCGGCTGGACGGAGCAGGTGCTTAAAAACCCGAACGCGATGATCGACATCCCCGATATCGGCGTGATCGGCACACTCGGGGATCTGTATCGGCATACGCATCTTGCTCGGACGTGACTTGCCTTGCGTCACGCAACACTGAGTGTGGTGACACACTGCGGGAGCCAGCGCGTTAAATACCCTTGCGGGTCATGCGTGCGGCATAGCGGTCGACGAGGTTCGCAAGACCCGCACTCGTCGGTGGTGAGCCGAGGCTCCGGCCAATTTCCTGCCCAAAGCCGTCGATCATGAGAAGCGTTGGCGTCCCGCGGATACCGGTTTTGAGGCGGTAGGTCTTTTGTCGTTGCACGTCGTTGATGTCGATGTAGCGCACAGGCGCGATGTTCGACTGCGTCGTCTGTTTATAGCCAGGCGCCACGCGTTCCTCAAAATGGGTACACGCGTCGCAACCTGGCTGCATGACCACCAAGAGCGTGCCGACGTCAGAAATGCGGTCCGCTTCCGATGGAGGTGGCTCTTGCGTGGTTTTTGCAACCACCAGAAAGCTGCCAACGACGGCAAGTGTCACAGCCAACAGGATCACTGGCAGCAGCTTCAAGTTTCGCCCCGCCCAGTCGGCAACCATCACACGGCGCTTTCAGATGTCTGTGGGCCACCTCAACCGTATCCTGCGAGACTTAAAGCGGGATGAAGGCCACTCACACCTCAAGCGGGATCGCGGAGACTGGTCACTGCCGAGCTGCGTGACCAGTTTCACCTACAAAGGCGTCACGCCCGCGAGCGCGGCTCTACAACCCGGAACGTCGTGCGAATGCGGCGCACCGTACCGGTTTTGGCGCGCATGACCACCGTTTCGGTTTCGGCTTGGCCGGCGCGGAAGTGCACGCCTTGCAGCAATGAGCCATCCGTAACGCCGGTGGCTGAGAAGATGCAATCGTCCGAGGCCATGTCGGGTATGGTGAACTTGCGACGGATGTCGGCGATCCCCATTTTGCGGGCGCGTTCGACCTGCGCTTCGCCGTCGGCGCCATGATCCGGCATGAGCCGCCCCTGCATTTGGCCGCCGATACAACGCATCGCGGCGGCCGCCAACACACCTTCTGGTGCCCCACCGGAGCCCAAGTACATGTCAATGCCGGTCTGCGAGGGATCGGTGCACCAGATCACACCCGCGATATCGCCATCACGGATGAGCCGAACCGAGGCACCGACCTCGCGGATGGATCGCAAGAGTTTTTCATGCCGGGGCCGTCCGAGCATGCACACGGTGATGCGGTCGACGGACACGCCCTTGGCCTTGGCAAGCGCGCGCACATTGTCGGCGGGGGAGGCGTCGAGATCAATGACGCCTTCGGGGTAGCCCGGGCCGATGGCAATCTTGTTCATGTACATGTCGGGAGCGTGCAGGAGGCCACCACGGCGGGCAATGGCGATAACAGCCAGTGCGTTCGGCTCGGCTTCCGCACAAATGGTAGTGCCCTCAAGGGGGTCGACGGCGATGTCGACCTCGGGCCCTATGCCAGTGCCCAGTTTCTCGCCGATGTAGAGCATCGGTGCCTCGTCCATCTCGCCTTCACCAATAACCACCGTGCCGCGAAAGTTCACCTTGGCGAGTTCATCGCGCATGGAGGCGACAGCTGCCCCATCGGCAGAATTTTTATCACCGCGGCCGCGCCATTGGGCGGCGGCAATGGCGGCGGCCTCCGTAACGCGGGCAATTTCGATGGAGAGGACGCGGTCGAGCCCCGGCTGTAGGGCATCGGTTTTAGGCGTGTCGGCCATCGTGAATTTCCCTGGCGATTTGCGGCGGCGAATATCCCGTGTGTCTAAGCACACCCGAGCCCGGTTTGGCCACGGCTGAGCTGTTAATGCGTGTTAACCAGCCATCTGGTCTCCTGATCTTGTATTCACGCTGACGCCAGCGCAAATTGCGGCAGCCGTTGGAGTTCAGGGCCAGAGTTCACGGCCAGAGTTCAGGGACCACCACTATGGACGTCAAGGATCAGGTTGTCGTTATCACCGGCGCTGCTCAAGGCATCGGCCGCGCCTTGGCGCTTGAAGCTAGGGCCCGCGGGGCCAAACACATCGTCTGCGTGGATCTTCAGGAGGATGCCGCAAGCGAGACGGCCAAATTGGTTGGCGGAACGGCTTTCAAATGTGATGTCGCCAACGAAAGCGAGGTCGCCCACGTTGTCGCCGAAACCGAAGGCCGCATTGGTGGCATAGGATTGTTCTGTTGCAACGCGGGTATTGGTGCGTTTGGTGGCGATCCCGCAAGCTCCACGTCCGCGCCCAACGCTGCCTGGCAAAAGGGTTGGGACGTCAACGTCATGTCCCATGTCTACGCCGCGCGTGCAGCCTTGCCTCATATGATTACCCGCAAGAGCGGATATTTCCTCAACACGGTTTCGGCAGCTGGCCTGCTCAATCAAGTTGGCGGCGCCGTCTACGGCGTTACCAAGCATGCGGCCATCGGCTTTGCCGAGCATCTCGCCTTTACGCACCGCGATCAGGGCATCCGCGTTTCGGTGTTGTGCCCCCAGGGCGTCGATACGCCCTTGCTACGCAACAGTGGCTCCGGCCCACAATTCGACGACGGCGTGATTACGGCTGAGGCCTGTGCCAAGTCGGCCTTTGATGGCATTGCCCGGGAAACTTTTTGCATTCTGCCACACCCGATTGTCGGAAAGTATATGCAGAACAAGCCGGCCGATTATGATCGTTGGATCGGCGGAATGGCAAAACTCAACCGTGCCTATCAGGCCGCTATGAAAAAAAGCTGAACCCTGGTCAGCACACCCAGGGTCACGCGAAACGATACTCCGTCACTTGGCGGTAGAGTTCTCCGGGACGCAGGATAGTACTAGGAAAGTGCGGCAGATTGGGGCTATCCGGCACGTGCTGCGGCTCAAGGCAGAGGCCGGCATTGGCGCCATAGCGTGTGCCATCGAGACCCAAGACCGGCAGCGCAAGCTTGAAGCCGTCATAGACCTGCAACGCCGGCTCGGTGGTCCAGACGCCAAGCGTCAAGCCCGAACGTGCGCTCGCGAATGTCGCGGCATGGGCGACATCGAGGCCCAGCGCCACGCTCGCTTCTTTGCGATCCCTCCTGAGGACGAAGTTGTGGTCATACCAGACCCTCGTGCCGTCCTTGTCCATAAGCCGCACAGGCCGGGCCAGCCGAAAATCAAAGGCTGTGTCGTTGACCCGTGCGAGGGCGCCATCGGGAATCAGGTCAGCGTCCACGGGCGTCACGACATCGGCACGCAGCATCAGCGTATGGTCGAGAATGTCCACGCCGCCATCGAGATTGAAATAGGAGTGATGGCAGAGATTGATCGGCGTCGCTTTGTCCGTTGTCGCCGAAAGTTCGACGCGCAGCGTTTTGCCCGCCAGCGTGTAGCGACAGATGATATGCGCGGTGCCGGGGTAACCGTTGGTGCCGTTAGGCGAGATGTGCACGAATGTGGCGGTCGTCTGATCGTGATGGACCAGCGTCCAGGGTTGCTTGCCAAAACCCGTCGGCCCGCCGCCGTGCAGGTGATGGCGTCCGTCCTGGTTGAGCCGCAGCTGGTGGGTTTCGCCGTCGAGCGTGAAGCGGCCATGGCGGATCCGGTTGGCGTAGCGCCCTGCTATGGCACCGAAATGAGGGGCATGCTGCACATAGTCCTCGATCGTGGTCAGACCGAGCACAACGCGCTGCATGGCGCCGCTCGCTGAACGCACAAGCAGGTCCCGCACGACGGCGCCGTATTCAATGATTTTGGCCTCGGCCTCCGGCGTTGCGAGCGTCACTTCGTGAATATCGCGGCCGTTGTGTGTACCGAAAACGGGGAGCGTGCCGAAAACGGATTGCATGTTAACCGCTCCATTCGTTTCATATCCAAGTCTGAGGCTCTGGCGTAGACCGCGTCCAGGGTACTGTTCGCCGCAGCATCGCCTCAACGCATTGTGCCTCAACGACTTGCGATTGCATCCGTGCTGCGGATTAGCATAGGATCGGACGCGTCAAGTGTGGTGGCACGTCATGCTCTTGAAATCCATGCGAACATTGTTGTTCCAGGTGGCCATCTGGGCCGCTACCATTGGGTCGGTATCCCCGGCTTGGGCCCAAACGCTTGCTACCAAAGTCCCGCCCGAGTCGGCGAGAGCTTCGCCTGCGGTGCAGGTTACAAGAGCGAGCGTAGAGGCCGGCGGCCAGCATGCTCAGGGAAAAGCCCACTTTGGCCGCGGCGAGTATATGAAGGCAATTGACGCCTACTCGAAAGCCATCTCGCTCAGCCCGAGCTACTCCGACGCATGGCACGATCGCGGGCTCGCGCAGATGGGCCGGGGGGATTTTAAGTCAGCCGTCGCCGACTTCAGCAAGGCGATTGATTTGTTCGGCAGCGCTGGCGCCAGCCGGCCACAAGCCAACAGTTATGTCGATCGCGCCAGAGCACTGACCCATTTGTATCGGACGGCTGAGGCACTTGCGGATTATGATCGTGCACGGGTCGTCTTTTCCGCGTCGCCGTACTTGCACGCGCAGCGGGCCTTCACACACTGGCGGGCTCGGAATTTTGATGACGCGGATGCCGATGCCAGCCGCGCTGTCCAGCTCGAGCCGTTTTCGCAGACTGCGTACCTCGCTCGCGGCATTCGCGGCATGGTGCATGCCGAACGCGGGCAATACGAGAGGGCGGCGACCGAATTTCGCGAGTTGCTCAAGCTGGCCCCCGATCACCGCACGGCCGTTGTGCCCCTCAGATCGGCGCTGATGCTTGGGCGGAACCAGGTATCAACCCCTATCCGCATTGTGCGCCGGGCTGATCCCGCTTGTGAGCCTGATTGTCCTGAATGGATTGCCATCCAGGGGGCAATCGAACGCGGCCAGGAAAACCAACTGGCACAGGTGCTCGACAGGCTCGGTGACAAACGGTTGCCAGTCCTCGTCGACAGCCCCGGTGGCAACGTTGACGTCGCGCTTGCAATGGGGCGGAAAATCCGTGAGTTCGATTTAGATGTCGCGGTGGCGCGAACCGAATTCGCACCGGACTGTGCTGCCGACCAAAGTTGTCAGGCGCGCCTCAAAGGCGGCCGCGCCCTTGGCACGCCCTCCGACATCGCCACCATTTGCTCGTCCGCTTGCGTTTATCTGCTCGCCGCCGGCGCAAACCGCAGTGTCGGGCCCATGTCGTTGGTTGGGTTGCACCAGATCTCGTTTTACCGGACCTACAGCACGCCACCGACGGAGGAACGCCTCAAAAGGGATCAACTTGAGGGCCGCGTGATTGTCTCGACACCGAGCGGGCCGCGCCTGCTCGGCGCCGTCAAAGATGCGACCTATGTTCAGACGCGTTCCTATTACAGCGAGATGGGTATGGATGAGAGTATTATGCGCCACCTGCTGGCGGCGCCAAGCCAAGGCATGCACTGGCTGAGCGCGGATGAACTGGTCGCAACGCGCCTGATAACGGGGACCGGATTTATCGCCCAAACGTTGGTCGGCAAATCCGTTGCGCCGAATGTCGTCACGCTCGCGGCCCCTAAGGCCTCGGCGCCCGCGACCTCAAACACCGAGCTGTTTGAGGGCTTGCATCGTGAGCTTGTGCGTCTCGGTTGCATTGTCCCCGCCCGCGACGACAAACCGTCTGCCACATCCCTCCAACGGGGGTTTGCGCGCTACACGGCACTTGCTGGCGGCAGCGCTGTCGGTGCAGCCTCGACGCAAGCCACGTTGGACGCTTTGAGGCAACACGCCGGGATTGCGTGTCCGGAAACATGTCCAAAGGGCACCACCGAGCGCGAAGGCTTTTGCGTCAGGACGTCGAACGGAAAGTCGCCTTGAAAGTAGTCCCGCACTGTATTTTTAGACGCGACATCACTTCGGCCGCATTTGACCGGTGCCGCGGACAATGTACTTGAAGCTCGTGAGTTGTTCGACCCCGACGGGGCCACGGGCATGCATCCGCCCCGTCGCGATGCCGATTTCGGCACCAAAGCCAAACTCCCCGCCATCGGCGAACTGTGTCGAGGCGTTGTGCAGCACGATCGCGCTGTCCACGCGTTTGAGGAACCGCTCGGCGGTCCCGTTGCACTCAGTGATGATGCAGTCGGTATGTTGCGAGCCGTATCTGGCAATGTGAGCGATGGCCTCATCGACGCCGTCGACAACTTTGACGGCAATAATTGCGTCGCTGAACTCGCGGCCGTAGTCATCGGCTGCGGCGGCTTTCACTCGCGGGTCAACCGCCACGGTCGCAACATCGCCGCGAACCTCGCAGCCAGCGTCCAGGAGTGCCTTGACCAGCGGCGTCAGATAATCGTCGTGCGCGCCCCAACCATCAGCCGGCCGGTCAACGAGCAAGCACTCCGTCGATCCGCACACGGATGTGCGTCGCAGTTTGGCGTTGAGCACCATCGGTATCGCCATATCGAGATCCGCACCGCGGTCGACATAGGTGTGGCAGATGCCTTCCAAGTGCGCGAACACAGGAACGCGTGCGTCCGCCTGCACGCGCGCGACGAGGCTTTTTCCCCCGCGCGGCACGATCACGTCGATGGCGCCATCGAGCCCGCCCAGCATATGGCCGACCGCCGCCCGGTCCGCCGTCGCGACCAACTGGATCGCATGCTCGGGCAACTCGGCGGCCTTCAATCCCTCGACGAGCGCCCCGTGAATGGCTTGTGAAGAGTGCATACTTTCCGAACCGCCGCGCAGGATCGCGGCATTGCCAGACTTGATGCAGAGCCCGCCGGCATCTGCCGTCACATTCGGACGGCTCTCGTAAATGATTCCGACGACGCCGAGCGGCGTACGGACACGTTGGAAGCGCAAGCCATTAGGCCGTTCCCATTCGGCCGTGACGGCGCCGACGGGGTCCGGTAGGGCTGCGATGTCCTCGAGTCCACGCGCGATAGCATCGACACGCTCGGCATCAAGGGTCAGGCGATCCAGGAACGCGTCGGTCGTCCCACGTGCCTTTGCCGCGTCGAGATCTTCAGCGTTCGCCGCCAACACTGAGGCCATGCGGCCGCGCAACGTTTTAGCAGCGAACGTTAAGGCCTCAACCTTGGCGTCAGCCGGTGCAATTGCGAGCTCGCGCGCAGCCATACGGGCCTTACGCCCGATGTCGTGCATGGTCAGGACGAGATCGTTGACGGGTAGATCGTTCATGGCCAGATCGTTCAAAGTTTGTGGGCGTCGCAGCTGCCGGTTGCTTCGCTCCATATCAGGCCGACGCCGTTGGGACGAGGGGTGCTGGCCTGGCGTTGACTTCGGAACATGTGAGGAAACGATCCCTGTGGGGCAACGAAACCACATGCGCGCGTAGACCACGAGCAACACCACGCCCCTCTCAGCTATGTACACCGCCCCCCGGCCGGGTCTATGAGCCCACTTATGCTCGACCGATCAACCTCGTCTACCCCAAGCGATCCTGTGACCAAAATCGGCGCGTTTCTGCGCCGCATGGTTGCGGGTCTGCAGCCATCACCTCGCAACACGATTGTGTTGAAGGGGCTCCTGCCGTTTGTCTGGCCGTCGGATCGGCCAGACCTCAAGCGCACAGTGATGATCTCGCTTGCCCTGATGCTGGCGGCGAAACTCGTGACTGTCATGATGCCGTTTACTTATAAGTGGGCGACAGACGCGCTGGTCGCCGCATCCGGCGGCAAAGTTATCGCGGCCGAGACGAACTGGTTTATTGCGGCGCCCATATTCGTCACGGTTCTGTATGGTGTGGTGCGCATCACTATGACCTTGTTGGCGCAGGTGCGCGAAGGGCTGTTCGCCAAAGTTGCCATGCACGCCGTGCGCAAGCTGGCGCTGTCGACCTTTGAGCATATGCACCGCTTGTCGCTGCGCTTTCATCTCGAACGTAAGACTGGTGGGTTGACGCGCGTTCTGGAGCGTGGCCGTTCGGGTATCGAGCAGATCACCCGCATGCTGCTGATGGTGCTGGTCCCGACCATCGTCGAGTTCATTCTGGTGCTGGTCATCTGCGCCATCGAATTTGACTGGCGCTACGTCGCGATCATCTCGGTTATGATTGTCGCGTATCTGTGGTTCACCATCAAAGCCACGGCGTGGCGTGTCGCCATCCGCAAGTCCATGAACGAAAGCGACACCGAGGCCAACACCAAGGCGATCGATAGCCTGCTCAACTACGAGACGGTGAAATATTTCGGCGCCGAACAGCGCGAGGCGATGCGTTACGACAAGTCTATGGCGTCCTATGAGAAGTCGGCCATTAAGACGTATACGTCTCTTGCCATCTTGAACTCGGGCCAAGCCATCATTTTTACCTTCGCGCTCGTGCTGTGCATGGTGCTCTCGGCGCGTGACGTCATTGCCGGAACGAACACCATCGGCCAGTTCATCATGGTCAATGCACTGATGCTGCAACTGTTCATTCCGCTGAATTTCATGGGCACCGTGTACCGCGAGATTCAGCAGTCGCTGGTGGATATCGACAAGATGATGTCGGTGCTGGGTGAAAACCCTGAAGTGCCCGACAAGCCCGACGCCGCGACGCTTGTCGTTAACGGCGGAACGGTGCGTTTTGAGGGGGTCAAATTTCAATACGAGGCCGGCCGGACGATCCTGGATGGTCTCTCGTTCGAAGTCCCGGCCGGCAAGATGGTGGCGATCGTGGGTCCCTCAGGGGCGGGCAAATCGACGATCTCGCGTATTCTCCTCCGCTTTTATGACGTCGCTGGCGGCCGGGTCACAATCGACGGCCAGGACATCCGCGAGGTCACACAAGCGAGTTTGCGTGCGGCCATCGGTGTCGTGCCGCAGGACACCGTGTTGTTCAACGACACCATCCACTACAACATCAAGTATGGCCGTCCCGACGCGACTGAGGACGAGGTCACAGACGCCGCAAACCTCGCGCAGATCGACCCATTCATCCGTGCCCTGCCTGACGGCTATAACACCATGGTGGGAGAGCGGGGCTTGAAGCTGTCCGGCGGCGAGAAACAGCGCGTTGCCATTGCCCGCACGATCCTGAAATCTCCGCCGATCCTGATGTTGGACGAAGCCACCTCGGCCCTCGATAGCCATACGGAGAAAGAGATCCAGGACGCGCTCGACCGTGTGTCGAAGAACCGAACGACGCTGGTCATCGCGCACCGCCTGTCGACGATCGTGCATGCCGACAACATTCTGGTGCTCGAAAAGGGTGTGCTCGTCGAGCAGGGGACGCACGCGGAGTTGATGGGGAAGGACGGCCTCTATGCCTCGCTCTGGAACCGCCAGCGCCAGGCAGAGAAGGCCCGCGAGGATCTCGCGCTGGCCCTTGAAGCTGCCAAGAGCCTTGAAGAAAGCGCACGCATCAAGGGCGGACGGCTGGCCGCAACCTGAACGCCTGCGTTGACATTCAGCGTTTGGCTTGAAACGTTGTCGCAGATCACGTGTCGGCATCACCACGGCGCATCATTATTGGGGGCACTATGTACATCAGGCGCTTGACGACGGCCGGGGCAAGCCTCGTCGCAATAAGCCTAACTTTTGTTGGGCCATCGGCTGAGGCCCAGCAGCGGCCAGCATTGTCTGCCGTCGTGCCCTCAACAAAGCCGGAGAGCGTTGACTTTTCAAAAGCCGGATTGCAGCGGATTGTTGCGTCACTTGAGGGCGACGTGAAAGCCGGCACCATTCCTGGCGGCATTGTTGTTATCGGCCGGCGCGGTCAGACCGTCTTGTTTCAGCCGTTCGGTGAGCAGAACCCCGAAGCGAAAACGCCGATGTCGCGGGATGCGATCTTCCGCATCTACTCCATGACCAAACCGATCACGTCGGTCGCGGCAATGATGTTGGTGGAGGAGGGTCGCCTCTCGCTCACCGATCCCGTGTCAAAGTACATTCCAGAGTTCGCCGACACGAAAGTTGGCGTTGAGAAAGTGGCAGCCGACGGCAAGGTGTCGCTCGATCTCGTCGCGGCGCGGCGGCAAATGACCGTCCACGATTTGATGCGCCACACGTCGGGTCTCACTTATGGTTTCTTTGGCGCGGGCGCTGTCAAGAAAGCCTATCAGGACAGCCAAGGCATTTTTGGTCTCGATCTGACAAACGCGGAATTTTCGAAGAAACTTGCGAGCCTGCCCTTGATGCACCAGCCCGGCTCAAACTGGGAATACAGCCAATCGACCGACGTGCTCGGCCGCGTGATCGAGGTGGTCTCCGGCCAGAGCCTCTATGAGTTCATGAGGGCGCGCATTCTCGAACCACTTGGCATGAAGGACACGCATTTCTACGTCGCCAACGAAGCCAGCTTTCCGCGCATTGCCGAGCCGTTCAAGGCGGATCGCCAATTCGGCGTAAACGCTTTCATGTCGGAGCCGCGTAAGGCGGTAAAATATGAATCTGGCGGTGGTGGCATGGTGTCGACAGCGGCTGACTACGCGCGCTTTTGCGAAATGTTGCTGGCTGGCGGCCAGTGGGGCGGAAAGAGGTATCTCTCGCCCCAGACGATTGCGTACATGACGGCGGACCACATGACCGGAATCGGCCTTGGCTCAGCCTATCTGCCTGGCGAGGGCTACGGCTTCGGCCTCGGCTTCCAGGTGCGGCGCGACAACGGGCAAGCCCCACTTCCTGGTACGGTCGGCGATTACTCTTGGGGTGGCGCGGGCGGCACCGCGTTCTGGATCGACCCAAAGCAGCAGATGTATGTGATTTTGATGATGCAATCACCAAAGCATCGTGTGGCGATACGCAACAAATTGCGCGGTCTCGTCTACGGGGCCATGGTTAAGTAGTGGCGCCGCCGGTTGGCCCATCGCCATCCAACGCACAGCACTGCCTGAGTTCTGCCCGCTGAGCCGTAAGCTCCCGCACACGGGCATGCCGAAAATACCCGACGCAGCTTATTGAATACGATCCCACGGAGTGCATTCCGATGAACCTGTCCTTCATGCTCAAAGACCGTGCCGCCAAGGGCAAACCCGTGCGCATTGGACAGGTAGGCGCCGGCAAATTTGGCACCATGTTTCTGTCCCAGTTGCGCTGGACCAAAGGCATGCATCTGACTGCAATCGCTGATTTGCTGCCGGCGCGCGCACTCGACCGGCTGACCGGCGTGCAGTGGCCCAAGGAGCAACTCGACGCCAAGTCGATCGGTGAGGCGATCAAAACCGGCAAGACCCACATTACCGACAACGCTATGTCGATGATCGAAAACCCCGACATCGAGGTCATTATCGAGGCAACTGGCGACCCCGCCACCGGCATCAAGATCGCTGCCGCCGCCATCAACGCCGGCAAGCACGTCGTCATGGTCAACGTCGAGGCCGACAGCCTTGCAGGTCCGCTGTTGGCTAAAATGGCGCGTGCGAAGGGCGTCGTCTATTCGCTCGCCTGGGGTGATCAGCCAGCGCTGGTCGCCGAGCACGTCGATTGGGCGCGCTCGTGCGGGTTTGAAGTTGTTTGTGCGGGCAAGGGCACACGTTATCTGCCGACCTATCACCAATCCACGCCTGAAACAGTTTGGGGTATTTTGGACCAATACTTAAAGATCCACGACCGCAGTCACATCAATCCAAAGATGTTCAACTCATTCATTGACGGCACCAAGTCGGGCATCGAGATGACCGCGATCTGCAACGCGACGGGGCTAGTACCGCAGGCCAATGGCTTATCGTTCCCGCCAGCGACACGTTTCGAACACGCTGAGATCTGCAAGCCGCGGGCTGACGGCGGCGTACTTGAAAAAGCGGGTGTGACCGAGGTCACATCGTCGCTTTATCGGGACGGAACAGATGTGCCCCATAGCCTCCTGATGGGGACATACGTCGTCATCACCAGCGAGAGCGCCTACGCGAAAGGGTGCTTTGCTGAGTACTCGATGCTGCCCGACAAAAGCGGCAAATACGCGTCGCTCTACCGACCGACACATATGATTGGTCTCGAACTCGGCCTGTCCGTTGCCAGCGCGGCCTGCCGCAAAGAGCCAACGGGGGCGACCTTCTGCTTCAATTCAGACGTGGTCGCGACTGCAAAGACGTCGATGAAAAAGGGCGAGATCCTCGACGGCGAGGGCGGCTTCTGCGTCTGGGGCAAACAGACCCCATCTGAGGTCTCCATCAAGGAGGGCTATCTGCCCTTGGGTCTCGCCCACAACGTCAAGCTCAAGGGCGATGTTATGGAGGGCCAGTGTCTCAAGTGGGCCGACGTAGAGATCGACACGACGGATGCGACCTACAAGTTCCGCCGTGAGATGGAAGCTGCCTTTCCAAAACCCCAGGCGTTCTGAGGGCACGCGCGGGTTGCCAGTCTTTGTTCGCGGCTGCCAGTCTTTGCTCGCGGCTAAGGAGCAGTCAGAGGTATTTAGACTTTTTTCACCATCAATTGATCCAATTCTCACAAAATATTAACGGGTCGTCTTCCATTAACACCTCATTCAACGACTTGCGCTAGTTTGAGACCATCCATTGAAGAATGGCCAGTGTAGGCGTGGAAGGTCCAGAATATGCGTTTTGATCGCTCCAAGGCGGCATCTCAGCCGTTTCAGCTGACGTCAACAGTCCGTCGTTTTCGCGATGACGAGCAGGGTACAACGGCTGTTGAATTCGGCCTGATTGCGCTTCCATTCACAGCCGTTCTGGTCGGTATGATGATGGTATGCGTGTATTACTTCAAAACCCTTGAAGTTGAGAATGCCGTTTATCAAAGTGCTCGCGACTTGCGGGTTGGCAATTTGCAGCAGGGTCTCGGCGCCTATAATGGCCTGTCCGGCGACGCGCTCAAGAGCGCGTTCAAGCAATCCATGTGCAATCGCATGTCCAACCCGGCCGATTGCTTCGCCAACATGCGCGTCATGGTGCAATCCCGTTCAGATTTCTCGTCGGTGACGGAGCCAAACTGCAAGGATGGCGCGGGCAACATTATTTCCAACGCAACCGCAAACGCGAACTTCAGCGCGGGTGGTGCAAGTTCAGTGGTCGTTGTGACTGGGTGCTACAACTGGGACTTTGGCGGTCCGATGCCGTTCCTGAACGTTGGTGCGACCACCAGTGGCGCGTACCTCATCCAGGCCTCCTACGCCGCCCGCACTGAGCCCTACAACTGAGCCAAGGCCGTTGCCTTTGGGCTCATGAGCCCGGCGCGCCATCGGTCCCCCCACCACTTGTTCTGTTAGTCGTCTGAGAGTTTGATGTCATGCTTGCTGCAACCCTGAAACGCCTGTCGCGACGCACCGTTGTTCGTGCCGTTACTCGGGTCCGCGCCTCAACGGTCCGGACACTGCGCGACTTTAGCAAACGAACTGAAGGCGTCGCCGCTGTCGAGTTTGCTCTCATCCTGCCGATCATGGCGCTGATGTTCATTGGCTCCGTTGAAATGAGCCAAGCCGTCAGCATCGACCGCCGCACCAGTCAGGTGGCGGCGTCGACAAGCGACCTTGTCGCGCGGATTGAGGGCGGCATTACGGTTGGGGAAATGCTCGACATCGCCAAGATTGGCAGCTGGTTGGTCAAACCGTTTGACCAGTCCAAACTGAAAATAACCATGCGGCTCGTTTCGATCCCGCTTTGCCCAGGTGGTGGGGCTTGCCCAACCGGTGACCCTGCGCCGGGTAATGCGAACATCAAATCGCGTTGGAAATGTATCTATGACAGCGCCAGTGCCAACGCGATCAACTGCACGTGCGAAAACTCGTCCTACACGATGCCGTCGGCCGGTTTGATCAAGTATGGCGACGCCGTTGTCGTCTCAGATGTCGAGTACAGCTACACGCCACTCGTGTTCAACGTGTTCATGAAAAATGCGCAGCCGGGTGCTGGCGGTGTTTACAAGCTGACTGAAAAAAACACGGTTAAAACGCGCGGTACCGTGATGGATCTTCAGGAAAACGACAAAACTCTGAAGTGCACCAGCCTGCCAACCAATTGATCGGACGCAGTAGAGCGTACCGATCTTGAGCGCAGAATGGGGCTGAACCGGATGGACCCCCCGGTTTGGCCCCATTCTGCGTTTTCGGCGCCAGCCGCGTAGATGGCGTTGTAACTTAGGCGCTGCAGGCTTGCGCCATCAGTGCCGCAAGGCCTTCCCGGTCTTTGGATCGAAGAGATGCACGGCGTTCGCCTCAGCCGTCAACCGCGCGCCAACTTCCGGTTTGCTCGTCTCAGAAGCCGAGACGGACATCACCAGCGGCGTGTGGGCGGACGTGCCATGAAACAAGCGTGTCGCGCCCAGTTCTTCGACGAACTCCCCGTCGAACATGAGGCCGCCGCCCACCGGTTGGGGTGCGACGAAGCGAAAATCCTCTGGCCGCACGCCGATCTGTACCTCCCGGCCGACCTCGGCGGAAAAGTGCGCCATATCGAATGCAAGGGTTCCACCCGCAGTTTCTGCAACTCCGGCCGCTTTGATCCGCCCTGGCATCACGTTCATGGCGGGCGAGCCGATAAAGGTCGCGACAAAAGTTGATGCCGGGCGGCGGTAAACTTCCGTGGGCTTGTCCACCTGCTCGATGCGGCCCCCGTTCATGACCACAACCTGATCCGCGAGCGTCATGGCCTCGACCTGATCGTGCGTCACGAAGATGCTGGTTGCCTTCAGGCGATTGTGGAGGCGGCGGATTTCCAGCCGCATGGTCACACGCAACTTGGCATCAAGGTTCGAGAGCGGCTCATCGAACAGGAACACCTGCGGCTCGCGCACGATGGCGCGGCCCATGGCGACGCGTTGGCGTTGCCCCCCTGAGAGGGCGCGCGGCTTGCGATCGAGATAGTCACCAATCGCGAGCATTTTCGCGGCTTCATCGACGCGCGTCTTGATTTCAGCCTCGGGGGTTTTACGGTTGCGCAGGCCGTAGGCCATGTTGTCGTACACGGACATATGCGGATAGAGTGCATAGTTCTGGAACACCATGGCGATGTCCCTGTCCGACGGCTCGACATCGTTGACGACTTTGTCGGCAATCTTGCAGGTGCCGCCGCTGATCGTCTCGAGACCGGCAATCATGCGCAGGAGCGTGGACTTCCCACAGCCCGATGGCCCAAGAAGGACCGTGAACGACCCATTTGGCACGACCAGCGAAACACCTTTTACAGCCTCAACCCCACCAGGGTAGACCTTGCGGACGTCATCGAGAGTAACGGAGGCCATTGGTCGGCTGCCTTTCTAGAACTCTACGTCTGTCAGTGGCCACGCGTTTGACACTCTGCCGGTCATGCTTACACGTCAGCTTACCGCCCCGTATCGCGCTCAATCTCCTCGGGCGTGCGCCCGGCCCTCGCGCGATATGCGGGCAACGTCCAGCCGTACACGATAGCAGCCGCGCGCACCGAAAAAGCAATGGCGAAACCGAGGATTGCCGCAACTGCCTTGCCAGCGCCCCCACCCATCAACAGCACGTAAGCGATCGCGCCTGCGACCGATGCCGTGACGTAGATCTCTCGCTTCAGGATGACCGACGGCTCTTGCCCGATGATGTCGCGGATGATCCCGCCAACGGCGGCCGTGATGACGCCCATGACAACGGCAACGATGGGACCGGCGCCGGCATCGAGCCCTTTTGCGGTTCCAGCGATGGTCACGAGTGCCAGCCCAAGCGCATCGAGCCAGAGCAGTAGGCGATACCGAGACATCACGAGATGGGCTGTAAAGTGTACAATCACGGAGGCGACCAGACATGCAATCACGGGCAATGGATCGCTGACCCAGAACACGGGCACACCGAGCAACAGGTCGCGTACGGTGCCGCCACCGATACCGGTGACGACACCAAGCCACATGAAGGCAACCACATCCATTTGCTTGCGCGAGGCAACGAGTGCGCCTGTGATGGCAAACACGACGGCCGCCGAAAGGTCGACGGCCGTCCACAGGGTTCCGAGGTGTTCTGGCGGCATGGAATGACGGTTTCACATACCAAGCTTCGCGAGCAACGCCGCGAGCTTTTCGTCGCCGCCCGCTGGCGGCTGCCATTGCACGTGCGTCACAGGAATGCCCTGTTCCTTCAACTCCGTGGCAAAGCCTTCGAGGCCGACGTTGATCACGCGCACAGGGGTGTTCAACAGCTTGGCGGCTGGCAGATCAGGGGCGTCTGTCATCGGTGTCACCGCGAGGTCAGAAGTTTGAGGCCGGCTCCGGCAAATACGATGGCCAATACGCCATCTACGCCGCGCTGCACACGTCTGTAGCCGCGCACCAGGGCGTTGGTCGAGAACAACACGGCATAGCCACAGTTAAAACTGAGCGAAATGGCAGCGCAGCCAGTCAACAGCGCGAGGACCACGACAGTTGGCGTGTCAGGCGTGAGGCCAAGCGTCATGATCGCAATCCAGCCTAGGATGGCCTTGGGGTTCGTCAGGTGCATGAGGTATCCGCGCACGAACACAGACACGCCAGAGGCGGAGGTCGCCACGTGCGGGGTCTCTGAAACCCCGGTTGCGGCCCACGCGGAACGGCCTGATCGCCATGCAAGATAGAGCAGATATAGGCCGCCCGCGATTTTGATCGCGTACAGGGCCGGCGCGTAGGCGGCCAGCACAGCCGAAAGGCCGAGTGATGCCAATAGGCCCCAGGTGATCGACCCGGCCGTGACGCCGAGCGCGAGGACCAGGCCTGCGCTGCGACCGTCGTTCATTGACGTTGCCATGATCGACAGCGTGCTTGGCCCCGGACTGCCAACGACGAACGCGAAGGCGGTATAAACCGCCAGCAGTGCCGGCCAATGCAGCGCAAGGGTGGTCATTCGGCGGCCTGAAGGCGTGCATTCGATGACAATAGTTCTGAGGCTCTTCCGTTTCCGGCGGTGGCCGGCGGAAGTGGATCGCCGTCAGCTTTCAAGATCTCGATGATTTCCTCAACGACTTCACAGAGTTCAGCGTACACGGCCCTTTCGTCGTCCCCATGGCAACCACCGTCCATCAGGCCAGGCGATGTACCGATATAGCATTGGTCTTCGTCAGACCACTCGACCAGTTTCACATACCGCGCGCTGTCTCTCATGACTTGCTCTTCTTGATGTTGGCCGCCACCCTCTTG
>JANNXS010000246.1:0-4299 GCA_031409695.1 Hyphomicrobiaceae bacterium | reverse complement strand
ATCGACCGCGCCGAACTGTCCGGGACACCGCGCGCGCTCAACAAAGAGCGCTTTGCCGGAGCAGTTGACAGCGTTGGCTCGGCCACGCTCGCCAATGTGTTGTCGATGATCAAATACGGCGGCGCGGTTGCCGCCTGCGGTCTGGCTCAAGGCATGGATTTGCCGGGTTCTGTTGCGCCGTTCATTCTGCGCGGCATCACGCTGGCCGGCATCGATAGCGTCATGGCGCCAAAACCGAAGCGCCTCGAAGCTTGGTCGCGTCTCGCCCGCGATATGGACATGACCAAACTCGATGCCATGACTGCGACGCGCCCGCTGACCGACGTTACGGCACTGGCGCCTGAGATCCTGGCCGGCAAGGTGCGCGGGCGCGTGGTGCTTGAGGTCGGTTAAGACGCGCGAATGGCGCCAAGGCACGAGGTTTGCACAGTCAGGGACATCTGGCGTTTACCTTGATGTGTGCCCTGATGAACCTTTCCGCACTGACCGCTGCAGCCTATGTCGAGGTGCAGCGGCTGACGGGCCGTAAGCCCTCCCTGAGTTCGCGCATCAACCGTGCGCTGCACCGGCCTGTGGAACCTGACTTTGTGGCATTGCGCCATTTTAATCCGCCGCCTGGCTCCTGTTACGTCGATATCGGAGCCAACCGGGGGGAAACCATCGCTGCTGCCCGGCTGTTCCTCGCCACCGTGCCGATTGTGGCCTTTGAGCCGAACCCGGGGCTTCACGCCATCATCGAAGCGCGTAACCGATCGGACCGGTCGCTCACCCTCGAGCGCGTTGGGTTGTCCGACGCGCCCGGCAGTTTTGAGTTGCATGTGCCCTACTACAAAGGCGTCCCATTTGACGGACTCGCGTCGTTCCAACGCGAAGAAGCCGCGACCTGGCTTAACCCGGATCGTCTGGTCGGCTTTGACGCGAAACACCAGGAGATCCGCACGTTCAGGTGCGATGTCTCGACGTTGGATTTATTTGGCTTGCGCCCGTCGTTTATCAAGATCGACGTGCAAGGCCTTGAACCCGCGGTTATTCGCGGCGGACAGACGACCATTGCGGCCCATTTGCCCGTGGTACTGATGGAGAACAACGAACCCGCGCGTGACGCAGCCGACCTGCTGGCGATGGGGTATCGGCCCCATGCGTGGCGCGATGACCACCTCGCGGCAGACGCCACCGGGGCGTTGAACACGTTCTACATCCACCCGCAATCTCGGGGGGCATTCGCGGCAGAGGCCTTCGCCGATTGACCCTTTTCTGCGAGCGGTTTGATCGACCTTGCGCGCCTCACGTTGGTCAGTCATTGACCGACGCGTCCGTCGCGACGCCCACCAGACCGAGCGCCCAACGATGTTGTCCTTTGACTTGGCGCCCGCGTTTTACCGGCTCGCGTTCGCGCGGTTTCTGTCGGGCACGGCCTTTCAAATGCTGACGGTTGCGCTTGGTTGGCAGTTGTACACGCTGACCAACTCGCCATTTGACCTTGGGTTGGTCGGCCTCGTGTCCTTCTTCCCGATGCTGATCGCGACACCGTTTGCAGGCCTCGTTGCCGATACGTTTGACCGCCGGCGGATTGCGGCAGTAACGACGGCTGCGTCGGCTGTCATTGTTGTCGGTCTCGCGCTTGGTACCTGGAGCGGTTGGACGGGGCGCACGCATATTCTCGCAAGCGTCGCGGCCCTCGCCATGGTCCGCGCCTTCGAATTCACCACCATGTCGGCTCTGTTGCCGCTGACTGTGCCGCGTGAAAGCCTGTCGCGTGCCACAGCGCTGTATTCTTCGGCCAACCAAACGGCTGTTATCGCCGGCCCTGCGCTCGGCGGCCTGCTGTACTGGCTCGGCCCATGGTTGCCCTATGCCCTTGCCGCCGTATTTTTTGCGACGGGTTGCATCGCAATTTCGTGCCTCGTCACGGTTATGGAACAGGTGCGCCGCGCCGAAAAAATCTCGATTGAGGCTTTGTCGGCTGGCCTGCGCTTTATCTGGCGCACACCCGCACTGCTTGGCACCATGTCGCTCGACCTGGTCGCTTTCGGTCTTGGCAGTGCCATCGCGCTGTTGCCCGTTGTCGCCAAAGACATCTTGCATGTTGGCCCCCTCGGACTTGGCCTCCTGCGTGCAGCGCCTGCCCTTGGGGCCATCGGCATGGCCATTTGGCTCGCCCGCTTTCCCGTGCGCGACAAGGCCGGGTTGAAGATGTTTGGCAGTGTCGCCGGCTTTGGGCTGTCGATGATCGCGTTCGGTTTGTCGCAGTCAGCGGTGCTTGCATTCCTCACGCTGGTGATCTTTGGCGCCGTTGACGCGATCAGTGTCGTGATCCGTCAGTCGCTGGTCCAGTTGCGCACACCCGATGATATGCGCGGGCGTGTTGGCGCAGTGAACGCCATGTTTATCGCGGCCTCAAACCAACTGGGGGATTTTCGCGCGGGCACGGCTGCGGCGCTTATTGGCACCGGCCCGGCCATTATCATGGGCGGCGTGACCGCGATCGGGATCACACTCCTCTGGATGCGCCTATTCCCGATGCTCACGACGTTGGAGCGGCCTGAATAGGCGTCAAGCCAACGTTTCGACGAGGTTCGGCAGGCTTCCCGCATCAGCAACGAGTGCCAGTGCGCCCGCCGCACGCAACTCATCCTCGCCGCCATATCCCCACAGCACGCCAATACTGCGGATGCCGTTCTTGGCAGCCCCGACACAATCGAACTTCCGATCGCCGATCATCAGAGCGCGCCTTGTGTCGACGCGCTCAGTTGCGACGATGTGAGCGATGAGGTCGCCCTTGTCATCGTTGCGGCCATCGAGTTCCGAGCCATGAATTGACGAGAAGTGACGGGCGAGATCGACACGTTCAAGTATGGGGTTCGCGAACACGTGCGGTTTCGATGTCGCAACGATGAGGCGATGGCCAGCCGAACCAAGCGCGGTGAGTGCATCAGCGATACTTCGATAGGGCGTGACCTCGAACATGGCACCCGATCGATAGGTCGCGCGATAGGCAGCCAACGCTGCCTCAACGTCGGCTGCGGCAACGCCCGCCTGGGCGTATGACACGCGCAGCGGTGGGCCGATGATCCACAGCAGTTTATCGGCCGCGATGTGTGGCGCACCGACGGCTTGGAGGCCCGCCTGGAACGAACGGATGATGCCAACCGCCGGGTCAACCAGCGTGCCATCAAGATCGATCAAGAGATCCATATTTTCGGTTCCAAGATAATATCGGGCCATCGTTGGGGACGTTTGATCATTGCCCACGACGTAATTGCCCACGACACAAAATCTTCACCCTGTCGACGCGAATTCCCGGTAGGGCGTCCGTGCTATTCACCGCCTTGTGACCTGCCTAACCGGAGCAGCCGCTTCCTGATATGACCCTGACCAACTTTATCTTGCTGCTCTCAGCGGCCGCCGTTGTCGCGGCGGTCGCCTACGCCTACGGCCGCCGCAGCGCAGCCCCGTCCGCTGCCGCAACCCCAGCCGAGGCTCCTAAACCGCGAACACATGAGCCAACCGACGGGGCCGCAACGCCCAGCCCAAAATCGCGACCGGCTCAGCCCGGTAGGGCTGCAACCGCCGCGCCCACGTCAACCAACCCTGGCCTCAAAAACCCTGGCCTCACAAACCCTGGCCTCACAAACCCTGGCAGCGTTGACATACGTTCCTGGGGCTACCAGCTGCAAAACCTTGACATCGCCCATGCTAGCGCCAGCCCATTCGATCTCCTGGTGATCGACCCTGCCAAGGACGGCGACGACGAAAGCACGTTGACACCTGCCGAAGTGACCCGCCTTAAACGCAAGCCCGACGGTAGCCGCCGCCTCGTCGTTGCCTATCTTTCCATCGGCGAGGCCGAGAGCTACCGCGGCTATTGGCGCCAGGAATGGAAGCGAAAAAAGCCAGCGTGGTTGCTCGCCGAGAACCCCGACTGGGACGAAAACTATGCCGTTTGCTTTTGGGACCCGGGCTGGCAAACGCTCATGTGTGGCAATACAGACGCCCGTCTTGATCGCATTCTGGCGGCAGGCTTCGACGGGGTCTATCTCGACAAATGCGATGTGTTTGAGGACATGCGCGAACACAAAATGAAAGAGGCCAAATCCCGCCCCGATCTCGAGGGCGACATGGTCGAGTTCATCACTCGGTTGTCTCAACATGCCAAAGCTCAACGTCCGGGTTTCCTGGTCATCATGCAAAATGCGGAAAGTCTGCTTGAACGGCGAGAATTGCGCCGCGTCCTCGACGGGGTTGGCAAGGAAGAGTTGATGTTTGGTCTGGACGGCACCGAAAAGCGCAACAGCGATG
>JANNXS010000245.1:0-20556 GCA_031409695.1 Hyphomicrobiaceae bacterium | reverse complement strand
CCAAGTTCGCCGATCTCATCGAGAAACAAAATGCCTGTGTTGGCGCCCCTCAGTAAACCTGCGCGATCCGATAGCGCGCCGGTGAAGGCTCCCTTTACGTGGCCAAAAAGCGTGGACATGGCAGCGTCGCCGCGCAACGTCGCGCAATTCACCTCGACAAACGGGCCCTTCACTTGGTGCCGCGCATGCTTGAGTTCATAGATACGTTTGGCGAGTTGCGATTTACCGGCGCCCGTCGGTCCGGTCAGGAGAATGGGCGACTTTGAGCGGATTGCAACCTGTTCAATGTGTGCGATCATTTCATTGAAGGCCGCGCTCAGTGTTTCGATACCGGATTTTAAAAACGACGTCGCCTCGTGCTGCTCGACCTTGAAGCGGGTGGCGATGCGATCGTAGCGGGACAGGTCGAGATCAATGACAGCGTGGGTGCCGGCGCCCCCTTCGCGACCGGGCGGATTAGCCTGCAGCAAGCGGCCTGGGATGGCTCTCGCTTCCGTCAGCAAAAACCAGCAGATCTGCGCCACGTGCGTGCCCGTGGTTATATGGACAAGATACTCCTCTGTGTCGGGATCGAATGGATAGCTGCGCGCGAAATCGTGCAGTCGCGCATAGACCTCCTCAAAATCCCAGGGGTTTGTGAGGTCAACCGCGTGGGGTCTGACGACGGTTTCGGGGGAGACCTTTCCGATGTCGGCACCAATGCGCTTTGCCAATGCCTCGTGCTTGGTGCCGTGCAGCATGTCGTAGCGATCGACGATCAGGTCATCGTGCATGCACAGCGCAACGCTCGGCCGCCACCGTTGCCAGCGATCCGGGGTTTTGCCCTGGTCAAGCGTCGAGCCGAGGAAACCGATAACGACGGTGCGTTTCATGGGACCACACGACGTCCACCGACCGCTCCGTTACTTACGCTCCAGGCCGAGCGTCTGTTGCACTGCGGCGGCGTTGATCGAGGTGCCATAGCGCGCCTGCAGACCTTGGAGGTAAGCGTTGAGTGCATCGGCTTGCATGCTCCGCTCCAATTCGACTTTGATACGATCCGCCTCCTCTTTGGTCGCGGCCGCGGCCGGGATCACATCGCCGATGCGGAACACGATACGCGATTTACCGTCGACCGTTGCCGAATTTGACACAGCTCCCTTTGGCAGTCCGAACACTTGGCGCACGATGTCAGCGGTGAGCCCGGCGGGTGTGACGGCCCGCGTGAAGCCTGACGTCTTCTTGATCTCGCCGCCCGCCTCCTTGGCAATGGCCTCGAACGCTTCGCCTTTCGTCAGACGCTCTGTGAACTTGCCGGCCACAGCGGCCACTTGAAGTGTTTTGTCAGCTTCAAGCCACGCTGTTTTGAGGTCCGCTTTGACCTCGTCGAACGCGCGTTCTTTCTCAGGCGTAATGCCGAGCACATCATACCAAGCATAGCCACCATCTGCGAGATCAACAGCATCGGTCTCAACGCCCTGGCCAGATCCGAATACGGCGCCCATCACTTTGGCCACATCCGGAATGCCATCGATCAATTTGCCATCCGGCGCCTTGCCTGTGCGGTCGATGGCATCGACTGCCTTGAAGACGAGGTTCATTTTCTCGCCAATTTCCTTAAGCGATCGTCCCGCGAGGCGTTCGGTCTCGATCTGGTCATGAAGGGTCTGCAATTCGCGGCCGGCGCGCTCATCGGCGAGACGGTCCTTGACCAGCGCCTTTACGTCATCGAACGTCTTGGTGATGCCCGGGGTAATCTCAGTTGAGCGTACGATCACGACCGAGAACTGCCCTTCGATGGGTTGAGAGACCTCATCCTTTTTCAGGGCAAACGCGGCGGTCGCGACTTTCTGGTCGATCATCTCGGATTTTGTCACAACACCAAGTTCGATGTCCTTTTCCTTGAAGCCAAGTTTGGCTGCGGCTTCCGCAAAGTTTTTTGCCTTGGACAGTTCTGCGTAGGCCTTGTCGGCTGCCGCTTTGTCCGGGAACGCCACTTGCTGAATTTTTCGCTTTTCGGGCGTATCGAACGTCGCTTTGGTCTCTTCGTATTTCGTTTTCACGTCTTCGTCGGTGATGGCGACCTTGCCCACGACGCCACTGCGGGTCAGCAGGAGCATCGACGCCTTGCGGAAAGCCGGCGTCATGAAGTTGCGCTTGTTGGCCTCAAGATATTTTTTGAGCTCCGCGTCGTCCGGTTCCTGAGCCTTGGTTGCCTTGTCTGCATCAATGGTCACATATTCAACAACGCGTTGCTCGGCGCGGCTACGATGCATCAGATCGATGTAGGACTGGGGCACCTTAACGGCCGCGGCGATTGTCTCTGTCAGTTGTTCACGCGCCTCATCGCGGCGACGCATGGCGACAAAGCCTGCTTCCGTCAGGCCGTTGGCGCGTAGGATCGCATCGAACTGTGATTTCGAAAACTTGCCATCGGCGCCAAAGAAACTCGGCTCAGATCGAATGTTGTCAGCAATGGCCGCGTCGGAGACAGTCAAGCCCATGTCGCGGATCTGCTGGTCGAGCGCTGCCGCGCCGATCAACTCGTTGAGCACCTGCTGGTCGATCCCAAACATCGCGGCCTGTTGGGGCGTCAGATTGCGGCCACCGAACTGTTGCGACATCTGGCGCATGCGGTTTTGGAACGCGCGCTGGAAGTCATCCGGCGAAATCTCGGCTTTACCGACGGTGGCGACCGCTTTGGTGCCGGTATTGCGCATAGTGCCCTCGATGCCGAAGAAGGCAAGGCCGACGATCAGGAGCGGGAACAGGACATAAACCCCGATCTTGCCTGCGATGCCGTTTCGGAAATTGTCGAGCATGTGTGGTCCCGTGTGTGCGAGCGACGACGTCCAGCCGACGCATAGAATTCCATGATGCCACGTGTTCTCACCCGGCGTCGGATCTCGATGCGTCGTGCCGCCATGACAGTATGTCGAGGGTTGACGCGGCCAGCCCTCCTATTAAGAACCGGGCGTCGCCAAAGCAAGCACAGCTGGGATCTGATCCATGCCCCTCCGCCCCCTCGTCGCTGGCAACTGGAAAATGAACGGCACAGCTGCCACACTTGCCGAGGCAACCAAGCTGGCTCAGGGTTTGGGATCACTCGCCTGCGACGTCATGATTGCGCCGCCCGCGACGCTGGTACATCGCCTCGTGCAGGCATTGGCCGGGTCTGAAGTCTCCGTTGGCGGGCAGGATTGTCATGCAAAATCCGCGGGCGCGCACACCGGCGACGTGTCGGCCGAAATGCTCAGGGATGCCGGCGCAACAGCCGTGATTGTCGGGCATTCGGAGCGCCGTGCAAATTATGGCGAGGACGACGCGACCATCAAAGCCAAGGCCGAAGCCGTCCATCGCGCCGGATTGATGGCGATTGTGTGCGTCGGCGAAACCATCGACCAGCGAAAGTCGGGACAGACACTGGCGGTCGTTCTCGGGCAAGTTGCTGGATCCCTGCCGTCGGCCTGCACCGCTGAGACCACCGTCGTCGCCTATGAGCCGGTGTGGGCGATCGGCACGGGTTTGACGCCAACAGTCGCCGACGTTGGCGAAGTACACAAGACAATCCGAGTTGCGCTGACCAAGACGTTTGGCGCCGAGGGAGCAAAGATGCGCATCCTCTACGGCGGCTCGGTTAAGCCGTCGAATGCCAAAGAGCTGATGGGTATTGCCGATGTAAATGGGGCGTTGGTGGGGGGGGCGAGCCTCAAAGCGGACGATTTTCTTGGGATCATTGCGGCCTACCGGTAAGTAACAGCGCGTTGGACAAGCGCCAGGTTTTAATGCGCAAGGTTCGGAGGGTTAAGTGCACATGCCGCGTTCGATCGCGCCAATCAGCCTGGGCTTATGCCTCCTCGCGTCTGCCGTAGCTGAAGCACGCCCGCTCGACCCAGAGGCCTGCGGCAAGCTGCGGGGCGAATTGGTGATTTTGGACGAAAAAGGTGTCAAAGCACTGATCGACAAGGGCCCGATGGCGGTCAAAGACACGGCCACAAAAGAGCAGCTGCGGCAGGTGCGGCAGTATTTCGACCTGCTCGGCACGTTCCGGTTCCGCTGTCCACAAGATCAGCCGATCGTCGTGCTGAGACCGGAACCTGTTGAAGACCCCTCGGTCATAGCTGCGGCCGGTGCGCCAATCGACGCTGGATCGCCGGGCATTACGCTGCCAGCGGGTGTCGCCGCCGCAACGGTTGGCCCCATCGTACCAAGTGCGCCGCGCAAGCCTGCAGCACCGAAACAGGCGATTGTAAAAACAGCCCCGACGCCTGCCCCACCTCCAGGGGCCCCACCTCCAGGGGCCCCACCTCCAGGGGCCCCACTTCCAGCCACCCGACTTCCAGCCGCCGCGGCTCCTGGCGAAGTCGCACCCGTCGCCAAAAAGCCAGCCGCAGCGCCAAAAGTCGCTAGACCGGTCACGCCAGCTATACCGACCCCAGGTTTACCGGCTGCCGGGGCGCCGGTTGCGCCCGCAGCGCCAAAGCCAAAACCGACGCCAAAAGCCAAAGCGGACGACGCGTTCCGTCCGGCCATTGGAGCGACACCCGCCACAGCGCCGGCCGCGACGGCCCCAGCACCGCCACAGCCTAAAACGCCCTGAGCGCGGTACTTTGTCTTTCCAGCGTCAGCCCGTATAGAGCCATAGTCAAAACCCTCATTAACGGAGCTTTCCATGACCATCAAAGTCGGCGACAAACTGCCGGACGTCACTTTCATGACTATGACGGCTGAAGGACCGAAGCCGGCAACTACGGCTGAAGTGTTCGGCGGCAAGAAGGTCGCTTTGTTTGCTGTGCCGGGCGCCTACACGCCGACATGCCACAAGACGCATGCGCCGGGGTTCGTTGTCCGCGCTGAAGAACTCAAAGCTAAAGGCTACACGACCGTTGCCTGCACCGCGACCAACGACATCTTCGTGCTTTCTGCCTGGTCGAAGGACATCGGCGCCGATGGCAAATTTGCGATGTTGGCTGATGGCAGCGGCGAGTTCGCCAAAAAAATCGGCCTTGAACTTGACCTGACAGCCCGCGGCCTCGGCGTTCGCTCGCGTCGCTATGCCATGGCAATCGACAACGGCGTGGTGAAGGTGTTGAGCCTCGAAGAAGGTACAGGCGTAGAAGCCTCCAGCGCCGAGACACTCTGCTCACTCATCGACCGCGCGCTCTGAGTTGGTTGCGGCAGCGCCACGGGACACCCCAAAGCACGGGGCACCGCAAAAGCACGGGGCACCCAAACGGCTGTCGCGCGGCAGGTGTGATACGTGATTGCTGATTTCAGACCAATTCCGCCGCCAAACCAGCCCTGATGTCGTACAGGGTCCGCAGGTTGCCCCAGGGGTCCAATGTCAGAACTTGCAAAAGCCTTTGTCATTGGCCCCGGTGAGGGCGACAAACACTGGCAACCGGTGCCGGCCAACGGTCACGTGCGCAACATCCTAAGCCAAGCCTTGACGGGCGGCGCAGCCAACCTGTCGATCGGCACCCAGACTGTCGCGCCCGGCGCCTTTATCCGCGAACACACGCACGCCGACAATGAAGAGATCATTCACGTGCTCGACGGCCGGGGTATCGCTCGCCTTGACGGCGTCGAACATCCAATCCAGCGCGGTTCGACTGTCTACATTGGCATCAATCGAAAACATCATTTCCTCAATCCTAACCCTGAGCCCATGACGTTTTTGTGGATCATGACGCCTGGCGGTCTAGATCGATTTTTCGCGGAGATCGGACGCCCGCGCACCGCAAGCGAACCAGCACCAGAGCCGTTCGCGCGGCCTGCCGATATCGCGGAAATTGAGGCGCGCACGGTGTTTGGGTGGACGGACAAGAGTTACGCTTCTTCCAAGCCGTGAGGGAGGACTAGCTTCCATGGACGCTCAGCCGACCCCAGCATGACATCTGACCTTGGAACCCTTCCATGACAAACCGCCCGGTCTTCGGCCTGTTTAAAGGCGAGCGCGCGCTTGTAACCGGCTCTGCCTCCAGTATCGGGCGCGGGATCGCCATCGAGCTCGCGCGTGAGGGCGCGGACGTCCTGTTGTGCGACATCGATGCGGCGCGGAACGGGGAGTCACTCGCCGCCATCACAGGTGCTGGCGGTACAGCAAGCGTGATCACGGCCGATCTGTCGAAACCGGCTGCCTATCACGACGTCCTGGCAGCTCTTGGCGCCGCCCCCCTGCACATGTTCGTGCACTCGGCCTGCCCACGGCGTCATGAGCAGGACCACGTGCTGAACGTTGATGAAACGACCTTCGATGCGATGACGACGACCAACGTCCGATCCGGCTTTTTTCTAGGTCGCGATATCGGGCTTGCCATGAAACGGCAGGGGATCGCTGGCCGCATGTTATATCTGACCTCGCTGCACGCGTTCACGCCGCGCAACCTGCCACACTATTCAGCGTCAAAGGCCGGTATGACGATGCTTGTGCGCGAACTTGCCCGCGCGTTTGGCCCGGATGGGATTCGCGTCAATGCCATCGCCCCAGGCGCGGTTCCTGGCGGTGGCGCGGTCAGCATGACGGGCGCAATGTCCGAGAAAATCCCTATGCGCCGCGTCGGCACGCCAGCTGATCTTGCGGCAAGCGCCATCTCACTGCTTTCAAACCACTTCTCGCCGTATGTGACTGGCGCAACCCTCGACGTCGATGGCGGCTTGGATCTGTTCAACTGGATCCCCTACGCATCGAGCTGATGCCGCAGCTTATCAGGTCGGCAGCTCACGGCGCCACGGTTGCAGGGTCGGCCGCAGGTACGTGGAGGCGCGAGCAAATATGATCAGCGCGATAAACGCGTTCGCGGCAAAACCGAGTGGCAGTGGCAGGATCATCGGCAAAAAGATCATCACGCCGGCACCGCAGATGACACTCACTTCGCTCCGGTGTAGCCCTGCGATCCCGGTGTGACGGACAAGGAATGCAACCGCAATCGTCAGGTGCAGCAGGTCGTAGATAAAAATATAGGGCGTTGCCAGCAGGCTCGCCGATGCAATACCGGCGGCTTTCAAGGCGTAGGGCGCCGCAGAGCGCCAGAGCACGAACACGTAGTATGCCATCGTGGCTCCCGCCACCGCTTGTGCGGCCATGGCAAGGGCATCGGATGCGCCGAGCGCGCGCAAAGCGCCGTAGACGGAGACAAGAATTGCGTAGTTCGTCTCGCCGATGCGCGGATGTCCGAAGCGCGCCGCGTCCTGGATGATCGCGACTTGGCCAGGAAACGCCAGCCAGGGATCAAGCCCGAACCACACAAGCGACAACACGACGAGAAGCCCAACGCTCAAGGCCGCCGACGCGAATACGCGCCAGTAACCACCTGCCAAAAGTGCGACTGGGATCAACAAACCCAACTGCGGCTTAAAGGACAGCAACGCAATCAACGCGCCCGCGAGAATGGGCCGCTTCGGGATCGCCTCCAACACCAGCCCCATGATGCCAGCCGTGGCGAAGCCCGTGTGCGTCACGAACGTGTTGATCGCGGCGGCAGGCGTTGCGAGCGCCCAGAGGGCGGCCATCCGGGTGCGCGCAACGTAGGCCACTGAAAGGACATAGAGCGCGCCTGTCGCCCCAAGCCAGACGATAGCACTTGTGAGATACGGCAGTGTTGCCAGGGCGGCCAAGAGCAGAAAGAAAATCGGCGGATAGGGAAACGGAAAGTACGCCATGCCATCGCGGCCGGCGATGGTCGCCATCTGTTGCTCGTGGCGGGTCCAAACGTAGGCCTCGGCGGCGCGGCCCTGCAATGCGAGATCGCCTGCGGCGCGAAGCCCCATAAACTCATTGGTGCGCGGCAAGCCGGTGGCGTCAACAATCCAGCCGTGGGTGCGCCCATACATTGCGCCAAGGCCCCAGGCATAAAACAGCACAAGACCGAGCGCGATGACACTTGTGATCCAGACAGCACGTGCGGGCTGGTAGGTGTCGGAGGCTTTGCTCGTATCGTGAATCATGCGGGGCCTGTTATCGGGCACGGGCATTGGGACCGGGGCCCGATAACGAGACGACAACAACGTGAAGAAGTGGTGAAGCCGCATCCCCTAACACGCTTGCGCCAGAGTTATCCATCGGTTTGTTCGCAGCCAAGGCGCTGTTCAAAACGGCTTCCGTTTCGCCAACGATTGGTCCAAAAGACGATCGAGGAATTTGCGATCCCTTCGCCTGTTTAACACCGGAGTTCCAATGCCCAAAGGCTTTGTCATCGCGCGTGCGGTTGTCACCAACACAACACAGTGGGCCGTCTATGCAGCGGCGGCAGGCGAGGCCATGAAGAAATATGGCGGTACGCCAATTGTCCGCGGCGGACGCATGGAAGTGGCCGAGGGTGAAGGACGCGCCCGTAACGTTGTCATCGAGTTTGCAAGTTTCGATGCCGCCCGCAGCTACGTCCATTCGCCCGAATATGCCGGCGCTCGGAAATTGCGCGAAGGCTGTGGCCACACTGACATCATTGTCGTTGAAGGTGCCTGAGCCCATGGCCGATATCGATTCAGCTGTCTGGCGCAGCACCGTCTATCGCGTCCTGAAAGATGCCGGTGTCAAACATGTGGCCTATGTTCCAGACGCAGGCCACGCGGTCGCGATCCGTATGGCGGAGGCCGACCCAGAGGTCACCGCGCTGGTGCTCACAACCGAGCAGGAAGGCATCGGCTACCTTGCAGGTGCCTGGCTCGGCGGAGAACGCGGCGCGTTGCTGATGCAGTCCAGCGGTGTTGGCAATTGCATCAACACGCTCGCGCTGCAGACGATGACGCGATTTCCGCTGTTGATGGTGATCACCATGCGCGGCGAGTGGAACGAGTTCAATCCGTGGCAGAACCCGATGGGCCAGGCGACCGAGAAGGCGCTCAACATGATGGGCGTGCTGACCTGGCGCGCCGACAAACCCGACGACGTGGAGCCTCTCTTGCATGGGGCCGCCACGATGGCTTTCGATGGTGATCAGGCCTGCGCCGTGTTGCTCGGCCAACGGCTGATTGGGACCAAGGAGTGGGTCAAATGAGCACGACGCCAAGACTTCCGGCAAGGGCCCTTGAGCGCCGCGCGGCCGTCACCGCCATGTTGAAAGATCGTGGCGACCTGTTGGTCGTTACCGGTCTAGGTTCGCCATCGTACGACGCGTTTGCCGTCGGCGATCATACCGGCAACTACTATCTGTGGGCGGCCATGGGCAGCGCTGTCATGGTCGGCTTGGGCATCGCCATGGCTCAACGAGCGCGACCTGTGCTGGTGCTGACAGGCGATGGCGAAATGCTCATGGGCGTCGGCTCGCTCGCGACTGTGGCGCTGAAAGCGCCGAAAAATCTCATGATCGCCGTGCTGGACAATGGCCACTATGGCGAAACGGGTATGCAGCTGAGCCATACGGGCCAAGGCGTGGAACTCGACGCTGTCGCCGCCTCTTTCATGGTACCGTGGACGCGGCGTGTGACCGATCTCGCTGGTGTCGAGGAGGTGCGAGCGCGGGCACATGAGCGCACCGGCCTTTCGTTCGCGACCATTAAAATCTCTGCTGACAATCCGCCTCGGGCACTGCCGCCGCGCGATGGCGTTGCGGTCAAGACGCGGTTTCGCGCGGGCCTCGGCTTCGGGACGATTTAATAACTGGTCGATCTTCGGGACGCACGCCCGAAGACCCGTCGGCGAATGATTCTGATCGTCGGCAAAGAAACGCATTTAGGCGCGCGTTGACATTGTAGCCACGCGTAGCTACTTTGAATACATGCACACGGTCGGCATCAAATCCCTGAAAGACAAGCTCAGCGAGTACATCCGGCTGGCGGCCTCCGGCGAGACCGTGCTCGTGACGGACCGGGGGCGCGTGGTGGCTGAGCTGATCGCCCCGCGGCTAGACGTATCCGCCGGGTCAATAAGAACGGACGAGCAGATTTTCGCTGACCTTGTGCGCCGTGGGTTGGCGACACCTGCGCGCCACAGGTTAACAGAGCCCCCACACATCCCGACAGAGTTTCTCGCTGACTATGTGCCGGGTCAAGTGCAGCGCGAACTCGACACCGATCGCGAGGACCGTTGATCTACGTCGATACGTCCGTTGCACTGGCGACCCTGTTCAAAGAAACGCGCCGCCCACTTGGATCATTCTGGCAGGGCTCATTGATTTCCAGCCGACTACTCGAATATGAAATGATCGTACGGATCAATAGTAAGGGAAGCGCCGCGGCCGCATTGCGCGCGATGACAAGCGCAGGTACTGCTCTGCTGAGTGGGATCGTCTTGATGGATTTGTCACCGCCTGTCGTTGCACGTGCCCTCGTGCCTTTTCCGGTCCCTGTGAGGACGCTGGACGCATTGCATCTCGCAACCCTCGACTACCTGCGCAACCAGGGTAGCATCGTCGAACTCGCAACCTACGACACCCGCCTCACTGCCGCGGCAACAGCGCTCGGTTTCCCGATTGCGCAGATTTGAAATATCCGGTTTCAGCGTCTACCCGTTCTCGCCGCCCACCTCGTCCCCCTCGCAACACCCGAAAAGGGGAGCTGAATGATAAAGCCCACAATCCGAGCCGGGTCGTCTTCGACACCATCAGGCCAAGCAACCGCCTTCATCAACGCCCGCATCGTTGATCCCGCCTCCGGCCGCGATGAACCCGGCGGTCTCGTCGTGGTCGACGGCGTCATCGCTGATGTCGGCCCGGCGTTGCGCCGCAATGCCCCGACCGGTGCCCAAGTCGTCGATTGCCAGGGCCACGTGCTCGCACCGGGCCTGATCGACTGCCAGGTCTTCACCGGCGAACCCGGCCAGGAGCATCGCGAAACCTTGAAGACCGCGAGCCGCGCCGCAGCGGCCGGCGGCGTCACAACCATTGTCGTGATGCCCGACACCAAGCCGGTCATCGATCAAGTCGCGCTGGTGGACTTTATAAACCGCCGTTCCCGCGACAACGCCATTGTCCACGTGCACGTCATGGCGGCCATGACGCGTGGTCTCGAAGGCGATGAAATGACCGAATTCGGCTTGCTCCAGCGTGCCGGCGCGGTCGCTTTCAGCAATGGAAAATCATCGATCGCCAACACACGAACGATGCGCCAGTGCCTCCTCTACGCCAAGGATTTCGGCGCGCTGATGGTGCACCACACCGAGGATCCGCATCTCACCAAGGGGTCGGCCATGAACTCGGGCGAGGTGGCAACGCGTCTTGGCTTACCGGGCGTGCACAAGTTTGCCGAGACCATCGTCATCGAACGAGATGTGCGCCTCGTCGAGATGACCGGCGGCCGCTACCATGCCTCGGGCATCACCTGCGCGGAGAGCCTCGCCGTCATCCGCGACGCCAAACGGCGCCAGCTCCCCGTCACCTGCGGCGTATCAATCAATCACCTGACTTTGAATGAAAACGACATCGGCTCCTACCGCACGTTCCTCAAGTTGCGCCCGCCCTTGCGCAGCGAAGCCGACCGCTCCGCCATGGTGCAGGGGCTCGCATCCGGCGATATTGATGTCATTGTTTCGGCGCACGACCCCCAGGACGTGGACGTCAAACGCCACCCGTTCGCGGAGGCGGCCGACGGCGCTATTGGCCTTGAAACGCTTCTGGCCGCAGCCCTCCGGCTGCATCATAGCGGCGATGTCGATTTGCTCTCTATCCTACGCGCCATGACCATCAACCCGGCCAAGTTGCTCGGGCTTCCTGGCGGCAAACTCGAAAAAGGCGCGCCTGCCGATATCATCGTTGTCGACCTCGGCCAGCCCTGGGTGGTCGACAAAGCGCAACTGAAATCACGCTCCAAGAACTCACCGTTCGACGAAAGCAAGATGCAAGGCCGTGTGCTGCACACGATGGTGGCCGGCGAGATGGTGTATAAGCACGGGGCAACGTGAGAGGCCGGTGGTTAGGCGCTCTGATACACGATTCCCCAAGCGACCATGAGCGTGCCTGCTGCGTGGCTGTAAAAGCCGAAACCGACGACCCCGGCTTCGAGATGATGTCGCCGTATCCCCTTGGCGAGGCGCCCGATCAGGCGGCAAAAATCGGCTGGTGGTCGAAGGTTTCACCGGGATCAGAGCGGGATGCCGGACCCCCCTCACCATTCGGCGTCTTTGCGGCAGCGGATGGTTTCGCGCGATCATCTTGCCGCCGATAGCCGCCTGCACGGGGAATTCGAACCTCGTTCAGTGGCAGCTCATAGATCACCACCGACCGCGCCAGCGCGAGGCTCGCTGTATCATCATATCCCTGCTATTGATGAATTACAGGAGTATCGCCATGCTGACGGCACTGCCCCATCCGCTGATCACGATATCCGCCGACTACCTCGGCGGGACACCTGTCTTCACAGGCACGCGCGTCCCGGTGAAGACGCTGTTTGATTATCTTGAGGCTGGCGATCCGCTGGATGATTTTCTTCGGCAATTCCCCGATGTTGACCGCGAGCACGCTGTGGCGGTCATCCGGATGGCACGTCGGCATATCTTGCCGGTCATGGAGGCTGCCGAGTGAGTGGGCGCAAGAGAGTCATTCTCGATGCCTGCGTGCCGGCCGATTTTCGGCATCATATAAGAACCGCAGACGTGGTGACGGCGCGCTACGTTGGCCTTCAAGACCACAAGAACGGGTTGCTGCTCGCGGCAATCGACGGCAAGTTCGACGTGTTCGTGACAGTCGACGCAAGCCTCGTGAAGCAGCAAAACCTCACAGGGCGCACAATTTCAGTCATCGTGGTTCGGGCGAAGACGAACCGAATGGTCGATCTCATACCCCTGGCGGCCGAGGTGATGGGGGTGATCAGCGCAATACAGCCGGGAGAGATGCGCGAGGTTGTGGGGTAAGGGAAGCTATTCGACGACCAGCGTCAGGACTTTCGGCCTTTGAAAGCACGCGATCTGAGATCCTCGCATGATTTCAGTTAGATAGCGCTGATACAGATTTAGCGCCGGAGCGAAAAAGAGCAATCGGGCTTCTGGTGCAGTGAACATGCGCAGTGGGCAACCAAGCGGCGACCCGTCGTTACGCAGCACACGTGTAAGGCTTCGCTCGGACCCAGTCGAGCGCTGGAGAATTGTTCCGCGATAATGGTACATTCACCAGTAGTTCCCACGCGATCCAAGCGATGCACGCGGCCGTTTGTGTCAGTCACCTCGACTGGCAATCTGCCGACCAGGGGCCAGAGTTCCAGCAACAGCCACAGAAGGGCGCTGAAGCACACAAAACTGACGAGCCAAGCGCGATACCGAACTTTCACCGGCGGCCTGCACCTGCCGACACCCTTCAATTCTCGTCCATCTTCAACGCGGCGATAAATGCTTCCTGGGGGATTTCGACGCGGCCGAATTCGCGCATCTTCTTTTTACCGGCCTTCTGTTTGTCGAGCAGTTTGCGTTTGCGGCTGATGTCGCCGCCGTAGCATTTGGCGATCACGTCCTTGCGCAGCGCCCGGATGGTTTCGCGCGCGATGACTTTGCCGCCGATGGCTGCCTGCACGGGGATCTGGAACATGTGCGGCGGGATCAGTTCCTTGAGTTTTTCACACATGGAACGTCCACGTGCCTCGGCACGCGTGCGGTGCACGATCATCGACAGAGCATCGACGGGCTCGCTGTTGACCAGCATCGATAATTTAACGAGGTCATTTTCCTCGTAGCCGATGATCTTGTAGTCGAACGACGCGTAGCCGCGCGACACGCTTTTGAGGCGGTCATAGAAATCGAACACCACCTCGTTCAGTGGCAACTCATAGACCACCATCGCGCGCGTGCCAGCGTAGGTCAGTTGCGTCTGGCGACCACGACGATCCTGGCAGAGTTTCAGTACCGCGCCGAGGTACTCGTCGGGCACGAGAATGGTCGCAGAAATCCAGGGCTCCTCAACGTGTTTGATTTTCATCACGTCCGGCATATCCGCCGGATTGTGCATTTCAATCATCGAGCCGTCGTTCATTTGCAGATGGTAGATCACGGACGGCGCCGTCGTGATCAGGCTCATATTGAATTCGCGTTCGAGACGTTCGGTGATGATCTCGAGGTGTAGGAGGCCGAGGAAGCCGCAGCGGAACCCGAAACCGAGGGCCGCCGAACTCTCCGTTTCATAGGTGAAGCTCGCATCATTCAGACGCAAACGGGCGACGGCTTCGCGCAGGTCCTCAAAATCCGCGGCATCAACAGGGAACAGACCACAGAAGACCACCGGTTGCACGGGCTTGAAGCCCGGCAGCGGATCGCTGATGCCACCCTTTTCATCGGTGATCGTGTCGCCCACGCGGGTGTCGGCGACCTGTTTGATGGCGGCCGTGAAGAAACCGACTTCACCGGGGCCAAGTTCTTCCAACATCTGCTGCTTCGGGCGAAAGATACCGACGCGATCAATGCCATAAACGATATCTTTCGACATCAGTTTGACGCGCTGGCCCTTCTTCAAGACGCCATCGATGATACGCACAAGCACAACCACGCCGAGATAGGTGTCATACCAGCTGTCGATCAGCATTGCCTTCAGCGGCTTGTTGCGATCGCCCTTCGGCGGCGGCAGCTTTTTGACAATGGCCTCCAAAACTTGCTCGACGTTCAGGCCGGTCTTTGCGGACACGCCGACCGCCTCTGAAGCGTCGATACCGATGACATCCTCAATCTGCTGTTTGACGCGATCTGCGTCAGCTGAGGGCAGGTCGATCTTGTTCAGGACGGGCAGGATTTCGAGGTTGCCCTCGATGGCGGTGTAGACGTTGGCAAGCGTTTGCGCCTCAACGCCCTGGGAGGCGTCGACGACGAGCACTGCGCCCTCACAGGCGGCGAGCGAGCGGGATACCTCATAGGCGAAGTCAACGTGGCCCGGCGTGTCCATCAGGTTGAGCTGATAGATTTTGCCATCGTGTGCCTTGTAATCAAGGCGGACGGTCTGGGCTTTGATGGTGATGCCACGCTCGCGCTCGATATCCATCGAGTCGAGGATCTGATCCTGCATATCGCGTTGGGCGACGTTGCCGCAAAGCTGAATCAATCGATCGGACAAGGTACTCTTGCCGTGATCGATGTGGGCGATGATCGAAAAATTGCGGATGAGGGACGTGTCGGTCATCAGGAGCAAGTAGCATTGCGCACGGACCTTTAGAAGGCGACGCGATGGCCGCAGCCCCTGAATCTTACAAATGGGTCAAGGGCGAAGTCCTTGTCGGGGGAGCGCGAGGGGGCTGAAAGCCCCTCGCAAGCCGTCCGTAGGACGGCAAACGCAACGGCGCGCGGAGAAGACAAGGCGAGGGCTCTGCCCTCGACCCGCCAAGGGACTTGTCCCTTGGATCCCATGAGTCGGAGCCCGGATACGCAAACGGCCCGCATCGCTGCGAGCCGTGGCACCTTCAGGCTGTCCAGACCTCAGAATTTTGTCGAGGCACCGAAGCGAACGAGCTGGGTCTTGTCTTCGACTTCCTTCTTGAGCGCTTTTGCAATGTCGAGGCGCAACGGCCCAAGAGGCGAATTCCAGAGCAGGCTCGCACCAACCGAGGCCCGGATTGAAGCGTTGTCGGCGAGGCAAACGCCGGTCTGACCGTTTGGAGTCGCCAAACCGCACTGGTTATTAAACACCTTCGCTGTCGCCCCAGCGCCGAACAAAGAGCCAGCGTCGGCAAACACTGCTCCGCTGATTCCCAGTTCATCCGGAATCAGCGGAATGGGGAAGCGCAGCTCAGCTGTCGTCGTCCAATATGTGGTGCCGCCGAGCGCGCTGCCACTGCCATAGCCATACTGCGCCGCAGCCAACGGTGTACCATCTGGGTTGAACGTTGCCGCTGCGGTCTGAACGACTGTATCGCGTGGCCCGTAGCCAGATTGGCCGAAGCCCCGAACCGTCTCGCCGCCCTTTTGGAACAGGTCGAGCAAGCGCACGTCGTCACCGCCCCAACCCATGATATGGCCAGCAGCAGCCCGCGTCACAAAGGTGATCTTTTCAGTCACCGGGTAATAGCCGCGCGCTTCGGCGTTTGTCCGTACATAATTCACGTCACCACCGAGGCCGGCGAGATCGACGCCGGCGGTCAGGAAGAAGCCACGCGTAGGTGTATTTGGATGGTTGCGCGCGTCATAGGTTAAACCAAGTCCGGTAGACGACGTGATCGTCTTGCCGCCGTTCAAGTTTGCGGCTTCAACGATAGCGCGCGAAGCATTGTTGAAATCGACGTCTTTGATCACATCATAAGACAGTGTGTAAGACGTGCTGAGCCAGAAGTTCTCGGCCAGAGGGAAGCCTAAACGTAACGACCCGCCCGTTTTCATGGTTGCGAACGGCTGGGTGGCAGATTTCGTCGTCCCCTTATGAAAGATATCGAAACCGGCTGCGATGTTGCGATCCAGGAAGCGTGGCTCCGTGAAGCTCAGATCGATCTGGACCCGCTCAGCCGAACCGGCGAGCCGAAGGCGAACAAACTGACCTTTGCCAAGGAGGTTTCGCTCCGTGAGCGAGATATCACCAATCACGCCTTCTGCCGTCGAGTACCCAGCGCCAAAGGACAGCTCCCCGGTGGACTGCTCTATCAGATCCACGTCCAGGACGACCCGATCTTGAGCACCGCCCTGGCGCCTCTTGACGTCAACTGTCTTGAAGAACCCCAGACTTTGAAGGCGCTTTTTGGCACGTTCCACCATCAGGGGGTTGTAGGCGTCGCCCTCGGCCAAGCGGAATTCACGACGGATGACGTAATCCTGAGTGCGTTGATTGCCGCTGACGTTGATCCGCTCGATGTAGACCTTTGGGCCTTCGTCAATGAGATACGTGATGTTGATGGCTTGACCCGACGGATCCCGTGTCGTCTGCGGACGGACGCGGGCAAAGGCCACACCCTGCTCCGAGACGGCGAGCGTCAATTTCTCTGTCGTTTTATCGAGCGCGGAAAGATCGAACAGTGCTCCGGCTTGAGTTAGCACCTCGCCCTGAAGCGCCGGGATGTTCACGCCACCAAGTTTCGACTCGATGTTGACCGCCCCAAACTTAAACAGCGGACCTTCTTCGACGACGAAGGTGATGAAGAACCCCGACCCGTCGCGATCAAGCTCAGCGTTTGCAGAAACGACCCGAACGTCGGCATAGCCGTTCTTCAGGTAGTACTGACGCAGAAGCTCCCGATCGAGTGAAAGGCGATCTGGATCATAAATGTTCGTCCCCTTGAGGAAATCGAACAGTCCAGATTGGGACGTCGTGATGATGTCGCGAAGTTGGCCATCATTGAAGGCGCGGTTGCCAACGAATGAGATGCTTTTAACCTTCGTGGTGCCACCTTCGTTGATCTCAAAGACAACGTTAACGCGGCCATCCTGGAGCTCGATCAGTTTCGGCTCTACCTTAGCCGCAAATCGACCCTGGCGGCGGTAGATGTCGAGAATGCGCTGGACGTCGGCCTGCACCTTGGATCGTGTGTAAACCGAGCGCGGCTTCAGCTGCACTTCGCCCTCGAGCGTGGCTTTTTCGACCTCGCTATTGCCTTCAAACGCGACTTGGTTCACCACCGGGTTTTCCCGGACGGACACAGCAACGCCGCTGCTCGTGCGGGAAATGCTGACATCGGCGAACAGTCCGGTTGAGAACAAGGCGCGGATCGACTGGTCGACCTTGCCCGCATCGAAGGCATCACCGACGTTGAATTTCAAATAGGTGCGAACCGTTTGCGCGTCGACGCGACGGTTGCCGCTGACAGCGATGTCACGGATGACAGACGACTGTGCCATTGCCGGTGCAGCTAAAAGGTACAGACCAGCCGCGATTGCGGGTGCTCCCAACACCAGCGCCGCAGCAAGTCGCGTGATAACCCCGAACGTACGCATGTGCAGCGTCTGCCTTTCGGTTCGCCGATCCCCCGACACTTGCCAACGACCAACACCGGCGCGTGTTGATCATCCAACTCTAGGGCGCTTCTCGTTCCAACTCGACTGCGTCTCGTCTTTTTGGGCCAACCACGCTGCCAGATGGCAGCTAAGCATGGCACCGACGCTTACGGCACTCGACTTTCGTCACCAGACCCCGAGTCGCAACAACCATCAAGCGGCATTGACCCGATTAGGTGCATCCAAGGCATCTGCGCACATCGCAAAGTTGCCACGGCAAGATACGTCCGATGCGATGTTTACCGATTCAAGCCTGCCTCGGGAAGTGGCAAAACTGCTTCACTCGTGCTTATTCGGGGGCCGTATGGAATACGCTACGGCGGCCACATCGCAAAACGGCGCTAATGCCGATGAAACCTGAGGCTGGGCCTGCTTTTGTGCCTGGTTCAAAGACGTAATGAACGGCTTTCATGAAAGTCGTTCAGATCGTGCAAAAGGCATATTTCGCTGCAGCGGACCCTGTCACCGACAAGTGAAGTTATTAAACCGTCAGCTTGGTTTGCCAGACAGAACCTTGCTCCAGTTATAGCCGGTCACATCATTGAACATCGCATACATAAACAACAGCAACAGCACCGAGATGCCGAACCGGAAGGCGTATTCTTGCGTGCGTTCGCTCAGAGGTTTGCCGAGGAGCTTTTCGAAGGCGTAGAACACCAAGTGTCCGCCATCGAGGATCGGGATCGGCAGCAGATTGGCAAAGCCAAGGTTGACCGACATGCCAGCCACCAGCATTACCATGGCCACAAATCCAAATTTTGCCACTTCTCCAGACGTCACAGCAATGCCAACGACACCGCTGATCTGGTCCCCATGCTGCTGGAACGAAATCACCCGCCAAAGGTACGCCAACGTCTTCACGACGATGTTTATGCTCTGTTTCACGCCGTGAATGAAAGCACCGGGTAAACTGAACTCGATTTTCTCAATATCCTCTTTGACAGGCCCCTTCAGACCGAGGCGTCCGGCCTTGACGATCCGCTTGACAATCGTGTCGGTGTTTTCAAGTCGCGGCGTGGCCGTCAATGTCTCAAGCTTGCCGCCGCGCTCCACAACGAATGTCAGGGTCTGGTCCGGGCTGCGGCTGACTTTTTCGACCAGGTCCTCGAACGTCAGAATATCGATCCCATCGATCGATTTGACGCGGTCACCGGCTTTAAAACCCGCGCGTTCCCCCATACCGCCTGCGACAACATCGCTGATCTTGGCAGGCGCGCGATAGTCACCGTAGAACCAGTAAACCGGCGTAAACAGCAGGAATGCCAGCAGAAAATTGGCAATCGGGCCAGCCGCGACGATAGCCGCTCGTTGACCGACGGGCTTGGCGTGAAACGACCCCGCACGCTGTTCAGGCGTCATGCGGGCGATGGCGTCACGGTCTGGCATGGAGGCGCCGTTGTCGTCTCCAGCCCACTTAACATACCCGCCGAGCGGGTAGAGCGCGATGCGCCAGCGGGTGCCATTCTTGTCGATACGGTGCCAGAGTTCTGGACCAAATCCGACTGAGAAAGCCTCGACTTTGACGCCGAAATAGCGCCCGACTCCGTAGTGGCCGAGCTCATGGATGACAACCAGGATCGAAAGCACGACCAGAAAGGCCAGCATAATCCACAGGACGGAGCCGAACTGCAGCATGAAATTTCAGCTCCTGTCGCGCGCACCCGCGGACTATATTGCGAACTAGGCTTTGGCCTTGCGACCTGACCACACCTGGACCATCATCCCGATCAGTCATAGTGAGCGTTCTGATAGCACACCGCGCTATACCAAAACACTGAGGCGCTGTCCTGCAACCCGCCGCGCCTCGCTATCAATCGCCATGACGGCGTCGATGCTCGTCGGCTCGCCGAGCGCCCCAATCATCTCCATATGGTTGAGCGTCTCCTCAACTGCCAGGGCGATATGCGGGAATTTATGTTGACCGGATAAATAGCCTTCGACTGCAACCTCGTTGGCGGCATTCAGCGCAGCCGTTGCCCCACCACCGCGCCGCAATGCCGCCCAAGCGAGGCGGAGGGCTGGAAAGCGAAGCTCATCCGGCGCCTCAAAGGTCAGCGTCGCGAGTTTTGCCAGGTCCAGCGGTGGCGTGGGTGACGGCATGCGACGCGGCCACGCCAAAGCAAGCGCAATCGGTGACCGCATATCTGGGTTGGCAAGTTGCGCTACCACCGAGCCGTCAATGTACTCAACCAATGCGTGCACGATCGACTGTGGGTGCACGACGACCCCGAGTTTGTCGGCGGGCATGCCAAACAAATGGTGCGCCTCAATCAGCTCCAAGCCTTTGTTCATGAGTGTGGCGCTGTCGATGGTGATCTTGCGGCCCATGGTCCAATTGGGATGCTTCAGAGCCTTGCCGACCGTCGCCGCCGCAATCTCCGCCGATGTCCAGGTGCGGAACGGGCCGCCCGAGGCGGTGATGGTGATGCGCGAAATACCCGTGAGGTCATGACCGGCAAGCGCCTGGAAGACACCGGCGTGTTCGCTGTCAACGGGCAGCAAGGTTGCGCTGTGCCGCTTGACCGCGGCCATAAACAGATAACCGGCCGTTGGTTTCCTTAATGAAATCAGAAAACCAATGTCGCAGTGTCTCGTCGCTAATGCATTGTCGGGCACAGTTATTAACGGGCGTAACCAGCGTTCCGCTATGGTAATGTACGTAAGCGGCGCTTGATTAGTAACTTTCGGTCGGGATAGAGTCGAGCGAGTTCTGCTTCAATATAGTACGTTTGGTACTCGTCCCACTCTCCGTTGATCCA
>JANNXS010000244.1:0-28777 GCA_031409695.1 Hyphomicrobiaceae bacterium | reverse complement strand
CGGTTGCCTAGGTGATGACGAATTGATCATGCGCGTCCTACTTGTCTATTGCCACCCGAACCCTGAGAGCTTCACGGCGGCTGTTCGCATGGCGGCCGAACGTGGTTTGGCCGCCGGCGGCCATGAGGTGCGGGTCGCGGATTTGTATGGCGAAAATTTCGATCCAGTCCTGCGCCGGGAAGAGCGTGCGGCCTATCACACGGCTGGTGACAACGAACGACCGGTCGCGAGCGAAATTGAACGCATCAAATGGGCTGAGGCGCTGGTGTTCGTGTACCCGACCTGGTGGTATGGCCAGCCCGCGATGTTGAAGGGGTGGCTCGACCGGGTCTGGGTGCCACACGTCACCTTTACGATGCCGACCGAGACCAAGCCGATCGGCCGCAACATGACCAACATCCGCGCGCTTGCGGCCGTGACGACGCTCGGCTCACCGCGCTGGTGGTGGATGCTTGTTGGAGCGCCTGGCCGTCGCATCCTCATGAGCGGGATCGGAGCGCTCTGTCATCCGCGCACGAAACGACGCTGGATTGCGCTCCATAGCATCGACACGACCGGGGAGGCCGCCCGGTTGGCGTTTCTCGCACACGTCGAAAAGCAAATGCGACAGTTGTAGCTGCTTGGCAGGACGGTACTGGGTTGAGGTCGGTCGAGTCCCGCGAGCCCACCACAAGGGTTTTCAGGTCATTACTTGTTAACCAAAGCGCTTAGGCGCGACTTAACGGCTTTGGGTTAGGTTTGCATTGAACCCGGGGAAAACGTCCGGGAGTTTAGAACCGTGTAAGCGTAAAGAGGCTAGTATGCGTGTCGCAATGGACATGGCGCGTAAAAGTGCGCCCGAAACTGAACCGACCATCGAAGGCGAGTATCTTCAGGCCCTGCGCCTGATCGAGCGTCTTCACCGACTCCTGCTCGACGTCATCAAAGACGAATTTGACCGCCTCGGCGGTTCAGAGCTCAACAGCGTGCAGGCCCTGCTGTTGTACAACATCGGCGAGAGCGAATTGACGGCCGGCGAACTCAAGACGCGCGGCTACTATCTCGGCTCGAACGTGTCGTACAATCTCAAGAAGCTCGTGGATATGGGCTACATCCACTATAAGCGTTCGGAAACGGATCGCCGTTCTGTGCGCGTTAGCCTGACGGACAAAGGCATCACGGCTTGCCGCGTTGTCGAGAAGCTATATCACCGCCAACTCGGCACCGTGGAGCACGTTGGCCAGGTGAATTCCGACGATTTCCGGGGGTTGAACAAGGCCCTCGTCCGCCTCGAACGCTTCTGGACCGATCAGATCCGCTACCGCCTCTGAGCGAGAACACCAACATTCCGCAAAGGCCACCCGTTGCGCTCACATTCGCGCGCCGGTGAAGCCTTGCGCGAAAGTTCAATCCGTAACGGCCCACGTGCCTTCGCGGGCCGTTTGCGGTTGGCCGTGCGTCGTTGGCTTCGCACGCAGTCTTGACTTATCCCAACGACCAAACAGATTGACCGTCTTGTTTCTATTCTTCTCTTGTGCGCGGCCGCCCAACCCCGCGCGCGGATGCCATCGGTCAACGAATACGGCCGGTGGTTTTAGTTCGACGTGACAAGACCAAGGCCCATCTTAGGCTTGGTGGCCTTCGTCGTGCTGGCCGTCGGTACGTTGACCCCCTCTGGCAGTTTGGGTGCGGGCAACTGCTCTGGCGCTGGCAACCCCTCGGGAACTTTCTCGACCGTTGGCTGCGGTGCCGACTTTGCTTGACCCGGTATCAAACCTTTGAAGGCGCTCGCAAGCCATCCGCCTGATTGGGGGCTCGCACCATTATTCTTCAACAAACCATAGCCTTTGGCGTACCAGGGTGAATCTGGAAAATTGTGGCCGAGCACAGCGCCGGCCGCTTGCGCTTCCGGCACAACGCCCAACGCCATGTTTGCCTCAATCAAACGATACAGTGCTTCTTCGACATGCGCCGTCGTCTGATATTCGGTCACGACGGTCTTAAATCGACCGATGGCCCCCGTCAGTTGGTTCTGCTTGAGGTAGTACCGACCGACTTCCATCTCGTTGGCAGCCAGCACGTCTTCAGCGATCAGGATTCGATTCTGTGCCTGTTGAGCATATGGACTTGTCGGATAACGGCTGCGCAGGGTCTTCAGCTCGGCGAGCGCCCTACGCGTCGCGGTCTGGTCGCGCCCCGGCGACTTGATCTCATCGAAGTGGGCTGACGCAATGATGTGGTGAGCAAGCGCCGCTTCCTTGGTTCCCGGATGCAGCGTCGTGTAACGCTGGGCCGTCGCAATCGCTTCGGGGAACTTTCCAGCCTTGTAGTAGGAATAGGCGGCCATCACGACCGCCCGCTTCGCTTCTGGTGCGTACGGGTGGTCGCGATCCAGATCTTCGAACCGGCGGGCAGCCTCGTTGAAGGCACCCTTTTGAAGCGCAATGTCAGCCAAACCGTACATTTTATCCGGTGGGTCCGGATTGAGCAGCTTTGTGTTGTCTGACGATGAGGCGCAGGCCGCCGCTAAGAGGCTGACCGCAACCGCGATCGCAGGCCCAAATCCAAGACCACGTGGCCGAGCGATTGAGGCTCTGAAACCAGGTCTATTGGATGGCGATGGCGTCCGCTGCATGCGGTATCCCTAGGTCTTGCGGCCGATTTATTGTTCGCCGCGAGGACGATGGCCGTCATTCAGTGATCGCTGAATTATACGCCACTCGGCTCTGAATTATGTCCAGAACAAGAGCGAGGTCAACATGACACTAAGGTGTGGCTCTCGTGCCGTATTAAGACTTGTCGGCGGCGTAATTTACGGCGCCGAGACCGGCCGAGATATCGATCTGAGCTGCTTCGCGCATCACACGAGGCGCCCGGACCCAGCGCCAATTGTCGGCGTCGGCAAAAAGTGCCTGAAGCACATGCGCGTTAAGGCGATGGCCGCCCTTGACTGAGCGATAAGCTCCAAGGATCGGTGCGCCGGCAAGCGACAGGTCACCGACAGCATCAAGCATCTTGTGGCGAACGAACTCCTGCGGATAGCGCAACCCTTCGGGATTTATAATCTTATCATCAGCCAAAGCGATAGAATTCTCAAGTGAAGCACCCAATGCCAAGCCAGCCTTCCACAGCCGCTCAACATCGCTCATAAAACCGAACGTGCGCGCGCGCGACAGCTCTTCGCGAAAGGTCGCCGGAGAAATATCGAGTGCAAGCCGTTGCTTGCCGATGAGTGGTGTTGGAAAATCGATCTCGATATCCAGGTGGAAAGTGTCTCGCGGCGAAAGCTCTCCCCAGCATCCATTATCCTCAACGCGCACGGTGCGTAGAACCTGGATGAACTTGCGCGGTTCGGCGAGATACCGGATGCCGGCATCATCAACTGCATCGACGAACGTTGCCGACGATCCGTCCATGATCGGGACTTCGCGATTGTTGATCTCAATAGTGCAATTGTCGACCGACAAACCACGGAGTGCCGCCAGCAGGTGCTCGACCGTACCGACAGTTGCGCCGTTGTCGTCGCCAATAACTGTGCAAAGTGTGAGGTTTTTAACCGCTGCAACTTCAGCTTTGATGTCTGCGGTGATGCGTCCACGACGCGTCACGATAAAACGGAAACCAGTATCTGCTGCAGCCGGATGAAGAACGATAGATACCGGTGCACCACTGTGCACGCCGGCCCCCGTCAGTTCAACTTCACGTGCGAGCGTTGTTTGGCGTGCGCCAATAAACCGCTTCGACATGTTGCGCCGTCCCTCGTTCGATTCTGCCCAGACGCATACGCCCACCCCGTCAGACGACTGGTCTAACGAAACGCGACGAAACTGACGCCTGAACTCCCCCGTCCCCGCGGTATGCCCTCGACTTGCGGCCCGGCTTCACGAATTATGCGCCCCGTCTCACGCGGGACTGCCAATACGTAGCCAAACTCTCACGTGATGGTTGAATTCCAGACCGTCCCCCGAGGGCGGCTTGTCCATCTCGTGTGCAGCAATGACACTTCGACCCGACTTACAGAGCCTAGGTAGCCTCAGGTGTTAATCGGGGACAAGTCACGCTTTCTTACACTTTGTTACCGACAAGCCTCATTCTGTATCGAAATCAGCCGCGGCGACGCCGATCACCGAAAAACGGCGGCAATTGATCTTGGTCGTCTGGCGTCTGCAGTCTTTCATTCGAGCGGTTCTTTCCGCGGGCGGCATCAGCCAACCTCTGGAAAAGACTGCCTTTTTTTTGCTCCACCGGATTGGGAGTGTCAATTGTCTGCATCGGTGCCGCGGGTGTCATCCCGTTCGGATCTTGTGCTTTCTTCGACCAGTAGTCCTTTTGTCCTATGGTCGGGAATTCACCCAGATCAGGGACACGAGACGCGGTTTTTTTCACTTCGGCAGGTGCCTGAGGTACGAAACCGACGCTGGGTTGCGCATAAACTGATTCGCTTGCGTTGCGAACGGCTGGGGCACGAGCGGCGCCGCGATGGTCAAAATCGTGATGATCAAAGGTGTGCGCGGTCGACCGTTCTGTCACCTGCACTTGCTCGACGTTGAGCCATGTTGCGGTCTCTATCGCGACAGCTGTCGACAGCACCTCTGGGATTGGTGGAGGACCTGGTCGGGTCACAGGCTCCGGTTGGGGCGCTAGGACCTGTGGCACGGCTGGTTCCGGCTCACGCACGCGCACGGGATCTACCGCTGAGCGCGGAGGACGTGCCGATGACACTGGCGCCGCCTGAAGGTCTGGCATCCCAGAAGCCACGATTGAGACGCGAACGCGATCACCCAAAGTTTCGTCAAATGCTGCGCCAACGATCACATTGGCGTCCACATCGATTTCCTGACGCACGCGCGTGGCGGCTTCGTCGATGTCAAAGAGTGTCAGGTTCGGCCCGCCAATAATCGAGACGAGCAAGCCTTTGGCCCCCTTCAAGCTCATATTGTCGAGCAGTTGATTGGTGATGGCTTCCTCGGCGGCCATAGCGGCCCGGCGCTCACCCTGCCCCTCGCCTGTGCCCATGACGGCTGGCCCCATACCGGCCAGGATGGTGCGCACGTCGGCGAGATCGAGGTTGATCAGACCGTCCTTGACGATCAAATCGACGATGCAGGCAATGCCCGAGTAGAGCACCTGATCCGCCATAACGAACGCTTCAGCGAACGTGGTCCGCTCATTGGCAACCCGAAACAAGTTCTGGTTCGGAATGACGATCAACGTGTCAACGTACTTCTTCAGTTCCTGTATGCCAGCCTCGGCCGTGCGCATGCGGCGCGTTCCCTCGAACTGGAACGGCTTGGTTACGACCGCGATGGTCAGAATGCCAAGTTCGCGGGCAACTTTTCCAATGACGGCTGCAGCCCCCGTCCCAGTGCCGCCACCCATGCCCGCTGCGATGAACAGCATGTGCGTGCCGGCGATGCGGGACCTAAGCTCCTCTTCCGCCTCAATGGCCGCGGCTTCGCCGACCTCGGGCTTTGAGCCAGCGCCAAGACCCTCGGTCAGATGCATCCCAAGCTGGATGCGGCTCGGCGCTTTGGAGGAGATGAGCGCCTGGGCGTCTGTATTGGCGACGATGAAGTCGACGCCTTGCAAGCCTGCCGTGATCATGTTGTTCACAGCGTTGCCACCAGCGCCACCAACACCAATGACGGTGATGTGCGGCCTCATATCCGACGGCTTCGGCACTTGTAACTTGATGCTCATCGCGGCCTCACGGCTGTTTCAACGCACCCGACTGGATGTGTGTCGTTCAATGCGCAGGGTTCAAAAACTGCAGCCTCCACGGCTGGCGTTGTTCGGCAGTTGTCCCGCCATGCGTCGCTCAGGCCGCCTGAATGCGTACGCTTGCTTGTTGACGGTCCAAGTGTGCGCGGGCGACACCAACGCGGCCCTGACCACTTCGGCTCGCCATCTCGGCCAAGCCGGCGATGGCGGCTAACGGCGGGAGCGCGGCTGTCCCGAGCCCTGGCATCATCTGCGGGGAGCCGAGGCGTACCGGTCGGCCCAACAGTCGTGCTGCATAGGTCTCGAGGCCCGACAACAGACTGCCGCCGCCGGTCAAGACCACACGGCCCTGGTCCGCGACCACGGACGGCAAAGCGTCCAAGTGATCGGCGACATGCCGGAGCATGATGTCCAGGCGTGGAGAAAGGATTTCGCACAGGTCAGCCCGCGGTTCTGATCCGACGCCAGCAAAGGCCAGCCGTCCATCAACATTAAAACCGCTGCGAGATGGCTGCCATGCGGCCTCCATTCCTTCAGCGTGGGCAATTGCGACACTAGCACAATCCGTTTTGATTCGCTCGGCTGAAGCGAACGGAATTTGTAGCGCCAATGCAACATCTTGCGTCAGCTGGCGACCACCCACTGTTACCGTCTCAAGACGAACCAGCCGGCTCGCGATAAACGTCACGATTGACGTCAAGCCTGCGCCAAGATCAACAACCGTAATACCGCCTTTGCGTTCAGCCTCCGATGTTACGGCCCAGGCGGCTGCCAGGGGTCCCGGTGTCAGCCGCGTCACGGGCAGTCCGGATCGCTCCGTTGTAGCAACCAGCCGCCCGACCGGCGCGGCATCAGCGGTCACAAGTGTCATTGCGGCTTCGAGTTTTCGGCCGAACCGCTCAAGCGGTGCCTTTAAGAAGGTCGCGCCATCGAGCCTGAACTGACCCACCTCTTCAAACAGACTCCACCTCTGATCGCGCTCCGCATAGGTCCGGGCACCGCGGCGCAAACGCTTGACATCATCGGGTTGCACAATCGTCGGGGAAAGTGCTGTGGCAAGGTCGATCTGCAGGCTGGATAAACGGCCGCACCCGACGCCAAGGATGATGTGGTCCAAGGATGCGCCAGCGGCGCGCTCTGCATCAGCAATTGCGCCAACGATGGCCGCTTCTGCCTGCAAAGTGTCGGTAATCTCTCCGCACTTCATCCCCTCAGCTGGCCTGACGCCGAGGCCGACCCACCGGAGCCCGTCCGGGTCTGGACCGGCTGGGTGAGGGCTGGCATCCTTGGCAGGCGCCAGCGCAACACACACGATCTTAGATGAACCAATGTCGATGACGCCGGTCAAGCGGATGGGGTGGGCTGCGGCCGGAGGTGAAACGCCTTGAAGCATGACGGTTGGGAAGGACTTGGTGGGGAAAAGTGAGCGTCGCGCTTGGCTACGCTGCGGCGGATCCAGGCCGGTGCCAGCCAAGCAACACGTGCGCTTCTTCGTTCATAATTTGTTCAGCAACCCAGGTCATGGCCGCCCTCAATCGACGCGCCATGATGAGCACGCCTGCGGTCAACTAGAGCGGCGAATGGTTAAGCATCGGTAAAATTACGTTGCTACACTTGGGGGTCAATCCCAGGCGGGGGGGGATCAATCCCAGTCGAGCGCGCCCTTGCGCCACTCGTAGATGAATCCGATTGTCAGGACCCCAAGGAATGTCATCATAGACCAAAAGCCAAAAACGCCGGCATCTTTGAAGGCAACGGCCCAGGGAAACAAGAAGGCCACTTCCAGGTCGAAGATAATGAACAGGATAGAGACTAGGTAAAAGCGCACGTCAAATTTCATGCGTGCATCGTCAAAGGCATTGAAGCCGCACTCATACGCAGAGACCTTTTCGCTGTCCGGATTGCGTACCGCAATCAGGAACGGCGCCACCATAAGCAACAAGCCGATGATTGCCGACACGCCGATAAAAACGGCGATCGGCAGATAGGTCAGGAGCAGATCGGTCTCACCCATGGGATCCTCGCGCGGTCGATCAGCTGGTAGCTGACCCGGTCAGGTCGGGCAAGGCTCTCCGGGCGCCGGATGCCCCTCCGCGCCCCTCCGCCAACCCCACCAGCAGCCGTTGTCCACACGCCGACACGCATGGCTGAGCGCGAATCAGGTAAGCGCGCTCGGGGTTAGGTGCCGAACAGGTGACAGGTGGGTGGCATGCCAGCGACGGGATTAAAACGCGACATGCTGTCGACTGTTTGCGCAAGAGCCGTGGTCGTTTGCGGCGCAACGTTGGCAATGCTGCTTCTTGGCGCGTGTACGCATGAAGGGTTCGGCACCCAAGCCCGGCATTACGCGACGTTCTCGGTGCCGGCGCCCAAAGGCGCGACCGTGCATGTGTGCCATGCCTATGGTTGTCAGCAGCGCACCAAGTTTACCTTCACGGAAACAGATCTCGCCGACTTGACGCGGTTGATGAAGAAAACGCGCGGCAAAGAGCTCGACACGCCTGAGCAAGAGCGGCGTGCGGTTGCCTACGCCATCGGTTGGATGGAGACGCGGGTCGGCAACGCTATCGGTACGAAGGACGACCGCCCTGGTATGGATTTCGTCGCGTCCGGTGATCCAACCCAGCAGGATTGTGTCGATGAAGCCACCAACACGACAAGTTACTTGAACGTCCTCGCAGGCGCGGGCCTTATTCACCACCATGCCGTCGGTGTGCCCTTCGCGAAAGAGAACTACCTGCGTGGTGTTGCCGGTTGGACCCACTGGACGGCCGTTTTGATTGAGGAACCCTTTGCTGGCGTCGCTTCGACACAGGCCACGGGCTTCAAGGGCGGCGGACGCGCAAAAATCTCGGAAGTCGCACTCAAGTCTGAAGCAGCCTCAACGACAGCCTGGCTTGAAGCTCCAACCAAGGGCGGGCAAAAGTGGGCAGTCGACAGTTGGATCTATGCCAACGGCGAGAACCCCGCGATCGTGAAGGCAGAGGACTGGTACATCTCCGACCTCGACAGTCTTCCGGCCCCGAAAAAGTAACTAGAGCGCATTCCGATCCTACGGAATCGGAATAGCGCTCTATGTCTCTGGTTGGTCGCATTTTCTTCGACGAACCGGGAAGCCACTTCGTCGAAAAATGCTCTAGGCCTCGTAGCCGAACGGATCATCCACTGTATGCGCTGGCTCCGTGAACCAGCGCGCGCCGGTTTCGGTGATCAGCATATGGTCCTCGAGTCGGACGCCAAACTCGCCATAAATGCAGATTGTCGGCTCGTTGGAAAACGTCATGCCCGGCTGCAACACGGTCTTATCGCCCTTCACGAGATAGGGCCACTCGTGCACGTCGAGGCCAATGCCATGGCCTGTGCGATGGGGCAAACCCGGCGTCGCGTAGCCCGGGCCGAAGCCAGCTCCGTTGATGACGCCACGCGCGGCGATATCGATATCCTCGCACCTGTTGCCGGGTTTGGCCGCGGCAAAGCCCGCTGCTTGTGCGGCTTTCTCAAGGTTCCATACATCGCGCTGGCGCTTGCTTGGAGTGCCGAACACATACGAGCGCGTGATATCGGAGAGATACCCGTCGACCGGCGCGCCGGTATCGATGAGGATCATGTCGCCGTCCTTCAGCGTTTGCGGATAGGGCACGCCGTGCGGATACGCCGTCGCTTCGCCGAATAACACAGCATTGAACGGTGGATCGCCCTCCGAGCCAAGTTTCCGGTGCGCCGCCGTGATAAAAGTCTGCACCTCTGTCGTCGTGATGCCCTCGCGCATAATGCGGGCGGCCGCCTTATGCACCGCAAGCGTAATGTTTTTTGCCGTTTGCATCAGTGCAATTTCAGGCTCGGACTTGATCATGCGACAGCCGGCCGTGATGTCGGTCGCTGAAACGAAGCTGTACGTGTTGCCAGCTTTACGCAGGCCATCAAACGTGAAGAACGGCGTAGCCTCATCGACCGCGATCGTACCGCTCTTGAAGCCGAGCTTTGCTATGGCGTCGGTTACGGCGACGGTCGGATCTTCATCCTCTTCCCAGACAGCCACCGAGCCGCCGGCCGTCAGCATGGTCTTGAGTTTTTCCACTTCGAAAGCGGGCGAAATGTGCACAATATCGCCTTTCACCGGCAGTACGGCCGCGTGCATGCGCTCGGTGCGTCGATACTTGAGGCCGGTGAAATAGGTCATCGAAGAGGAGACATCGAGGTATAGCGCATCGATACCCTTTGCCCGCATCAGGGCTTGCGCCGTCGCGACGCGCTTTAGCCGCTCCTCGACGCCGATCGGCGGGACGTCGCCACGCAAGCTAGTCATTTCAGCGAGTTCTTTTTCCGCGCTTGAGCCGCCGACGCCGATGGTCATGTCTTGTCTTGTCCAATGTAGGTGAGTTGTTTTCGGCGGTGTTCGAACACGCCGTTGGATAATTGGCGTCCAACGGCTGCTCGGTGAAAGTGGGCTCGCAAACGTAGGCGAGCACCCACGTCTTATGCCTCATCAACAACCGGGTTCTTCAAGACGCCGATGCCCTCGATCTCGATCTCGACGCTATCGCCGGCCTTCATCCATGCCGGTGGCGTCCGTGCGTGGGCAACACCCTGCGGCGTGCCCGTCGCGATCAGATCACCCGGCTCAAGGGTCATGATTTCCGATATTAGCGACACGCATCGGGCCACCGGGAAAATCATGTCGGACGTGTTGGAATCCTGCATGGACTTGCCGTTGACCCGCGTCTGAATGCGCAGCGGCGAAGCCCCCTTTGGCAGCGCGTCGGCTGTGACGACGCATGGCCCGAGCGGCCCTGTGCCGTCAAAATTTTTGCCAGCCAGCCATTGCGTTGTTTTGCGCTGATAGTCGCGCACGGATACGTCGTTAAAAATGGTGTAGCCGAACACGTGGTCAAGCGCGTCAGCTTCGGAGATGTGCCGGCCACCTTTGCCGATCACAATGGTCAGTTCACACTCATAATCGAGCTGGATTGATGATTTCGGCCGGATCACGGGTTCGCCGTGCGCGCACAAGGAGCGGTCATAACGGGCAAAGAAAGATGGATAGGTCGGCGGCGGATGTCCGCCCTCTTTCGCGTGCTCAAGATAATTCAAGCCGACACAGATGAATTTTGGCGGATGCGCGATGGGCAATGCAGCTTTAACGCTCGCAAGCGCATACTTGGCCGACGGTGGCGCATCTGCTGCGACAGCTCTCAATGCCGCGAGCGCACGACCACCCGCGTGAAGCAGCGATATCAGGTCTCGCGGCAATGCTGCGTCCACCTGAGAAACGTCGATCACATAGTCGCCATCGACGACACCAAGGTGCGGGCCTTTGCCGGCGTCGAACATCATCAGTTTCATTGGATTTCCTCAGTGCTCTTTCTGTCCCCGGCGCTAGTCGGGAACAAAGTCCTTCTTCCAAAATCGTAAGTCATTGGACACTCGCGCTAGCGGATCACTTCGCCGTCTTCGCGCGCAATCGCTATTCCGTCGCCGTCGCGCACAACTGTCAGCCGAGCCCGGCCGCGGCCTTGTGTTTGCCGAGCGCTGCTCGAAAGCGAAAATGTGTATTCGAAGTTGAGATCCATGCCACCGGACGTCACGGTGGAGGGCGCGACGCGCAACGTGTCGGGTGTGAGGGTGTAGCTGCGCTGCGGCCAGCGCGCATAATAAGCCTGCTTATCAGTAAGCACAGCCGCGCGACTGCGCGCCCGGCCATAGTACAAGACTTTGTCGGCGAATGGCGTTGTGACGGTCCCGCGGTTGCCATCGTCTAGATAGACTTCGCTGACAAACCTCTCGACCTCGACCATATTGACCTGACCGCTGGTTTGAGCGGATGCGGTGCCAAACGCCGTGCTGCACAGGATCAAGGCGAGTGTGGGCATAACGCGGGTCATGGGCGCGGCCTCTTTGGATCAAGCGTCTGCCCCAAGGAATGGCGACTACACTTGCGCCGGTCAAGCGCCCACGTTTTGGAAACTATCACCATCTTGCGCGTGGTCGCGCCGCTTAAGCCGCGCGTGCGACCACTCAATGTTTCTGGGGCTGCGACGTTGTACGCTGATGCATCTCGGGGCGACGGACGAAAGGGCGCGGAACGCCGACATAGGGAACGCCTCTGTAAGCGGCGTTCGGACCGTTCACGGTCGTCTGGTTGGTGGTTTGCTGGACGACTGTGTTGCCACCTTCAGCGCTGCCGACATTAATGGATACGGGCGTTTTGCCATGGGGGTTGATGATGATGCGATCATGGGGTGGAAGCGCTCGCATCACGCGGACGCCATGCTCGATGGTCGTGATGGCACCATAGTAGGGCCGTGTCTCGATACGGGTCGTGACGGCCTGGGCAGCGGCTGCCACCGTGGACGCAACGACGGCTACGGCTGCGACAGAAAACGTTGAAAAACGCATCGTTACGGCTCCGGATGACCACAAAGTTTACCGGAACTTAACGTGTCATAGGCGCTGCGGAAGCCGTGTTCGCGTATCGTACTTAACTCAAGCTCATGATGGTTACAGGTTGCGCAGGAAATACACGGACATCATGACGACGAATCCCCAGAACGCGACCATCAACATCCAGTGCACCACGCCGTCATAGACAGCCCGTTTGCGCGCCGCCTCAGCTGACGCCGCATGCATGGCATCGATCGCGGAAATACTGTCGTAAACGCCCTCGATGCCGCTCCCTTCGCGCATGAGACGGATTTCGCGCACAACGCCTGCGCTGGAGCCGGAGTGTTGATCTTCGAAACTGGGCGCAGGGCGCCCGAAGCGCTTGGCCATGGTGTTGCTCAGCAAGACGTCGTCTTGAGGGAGTGTTACCGCTGCAGAGCAAATGCGAGGTTAATTTTGGCCCCCAACTTGCGGATTATCGCGTAACCGCTATGCCTTTATCGGCAAGAACCTTGCGCGCACGGTCTGGGTAGTCGGTGATGAGGCCGTCGACGCCGAGCGCCAAAACAGCGAGCATGTCGGCTGGCAGGTTGACTGTCCACGGCACCACTTTGAGGCCGAGGGCCTGAGCCTCTTTCACGTTACCCGCATCCAAGTTGCGCCAGAACGGAGACCACGTTGTACAGCCAGCTGCGTTGGTGAGTTTTGGCAGGGAGCCACCAAAAGCTGCCGGATCCAGCCCCCCAAGCCAAGGCGACGGCTTGCCGTCGGCGCCCGGACGCACGGTGCTCGTGTTTGGCATGTCGATGGTCAGGCATGCGGTCGCCATGTCTGGGGCAAGGCGTCGTGAAAGGATCAATGTCCGCCAGTCGAAAGATTGCAGCGTCACGCGCTGTGTGGCGCCAGCCTTGCGCACGTCCGCCAGCACCGCTGCAACAAACGTCTCTGGGTCCGCCGTCTCGTCGGGCTTCAAAGGCGAGAGTTTTGTCTCGATGTTAAAGCGCACGCTTGGCGCTGAACGTTGCGACAGGGCAAACAAATCCGAGAGACGTGGCATCCGCGCGCCGTCAACCGGCGTCTGTTCCAGCCATTGCGCCGCATACTTGCCGGCCGGATTGAGCCGCCCGACGTCATAGGTTTGCGTTTCGGCGTAGGTCAGCGAGCGGATCGGTGGCCCGTTCTTTGAGAGGAACGCGCCACTTTGATCTCGCGCCAGCTCCATGTTCAGGACTGGATCATGTGCCAACACGATCACGCCGTCCCTGGTCATGGCCAGGTCGGTTTCGAGTGTGGTGACGCCAATCTCCAGCGCCCTTTGGAAGGCCGGTAACGTGTTTTCCGGCATCAAACCGCGTGTGCCACGATGGCCTTGTAAGTCGAAGGCTTGAGATGGCATGGCGAGCGTTGCCAGGAGCGAAACGGCAATCCCTGTTTTTCTCACCGTATTGTCTCCCGTCGACCTGTGTTGGCTGGTGCTTTGTCTTGAGTGATCTTCGATCAACTGTCGAAAACGTCGAAGCCTAGTTTTATCCGACGGTTGCATCGCCACATTACAAAGTGATGTCGTCGGCACTGGATTGCCCCGCTGGCCTGCTGCCGCTACCACACCAATAGAGCGATGATCGAGTGAGCCGCATGAAACTCTTGGTTGGCCTCGGCAACCCCGGCCAGAAATACGCGCGACACCGCCACAACGTCGGCTTCATGGCCGTCGAGCGCATCGCCGTGCGGCACCGCTTTTCGCCCTGGCGGTCGAAATTTTCAGGTAAGGTCTGCGAGGGCGACATCGGCACAGAACGCGTGCAGCTGTTGATGCCCGATACGTATATGAACGACAGCGGGCGGTCCGTGCAGGAAGCGGCGCGGTTCCTAAAGCTCGACGACAAAGACATTATTGTTCTGCACGATGAACTTGATCTGGTGGCTGGCAAGGTGCGCGTAAAACTCGGCGGCGGCAACGCCGGTCACAACGGCCTGCGCTCAATCACTCAGCATCGCACGAATGACTATGTGCGCGTGCGCATCGGTATCGGCCATCCTGGACAGAAAGAGCTGGTGCACAACTGGGTGCTTGGCGATTTCGCCAAGGCCGATCAGTCTTGGCTTGAGACATTGCTGGACGCCATAAGCGACGCCGCGCCTTTCCTGGCTAGAGGCGAAAACGAACGATTTATGTCCGACGTCGCGCGTCTGTCGGGCGACCAAGACGAGATTGTGAAACCGTCAACACCGCGGCCCGAAAAACCGAAACGTGTGACTGGCGTTCCGGGTGCCGAGCGGTTGAACAAGCAGCAGAACGCCATCGCTGACAATCTGCGCAAATGGCAGGAGGCGCGCCGCACAAAGGATGATGACGGCGACAAATAGCTGGGAAAAATAGCAGCGCTGGTGCCGTGGCTTCGTTTGCGCCATAGATCGAGAACGTCCACTCGGGGAGCTACGCATCGATGTCGTCCGCCGTTCTGTTCCAGCCGTTTGCGCTGAAATCTCTCCGCCTCGCCAACCGCATCGCCATGGCACCTATGACGCGCTCATTTTCGCCCGGCGGTGTCCCCGGTGACGACGTCGTCGCCTATTACAAACTGCGCGCTGAGAACAAAGTCGGTTTGATCATCACTGAAGGCGTCGGCGTTGCTCATGCGGCTGCCTTGAACGATCCGAAGGTGCCGAATTTTCATGGCGACGCAGCCTTGGCCGGCTGGGCCAAAGTCGTCGCAGCCGTGCATGCCGTGGGCGGCAAGATCATGCCGCAGCTCTGGCATACTGGCATTATGCGCCGGCTCGGCTCGGAGCCCAACCCGGACGTGTTGCCGGTCGCACCGTCAGGCATCACCAAGCCCGGCAAGAAGGTCGTCGAACCAATGACCGAGCGCGATGTTGCCGATGTTATCGCTGGCTTTGCGACCTCGGCGGCCCACGCGCAGCGCCTCGGCTTTGACGGGATCGAGATCCACGGTGCGCACGGCTACTTGATTGACCAGTTCTTCTGGTCGACGACCAACGAGCGCGAGGACAAATTCGGCGGCACGCCCGTGCAGCGCACGACCTTTGGGGCTGAAATCGTAAAGGCCTGCCGCGCGGCGACATCGCCCGATTTTCCAATTGTGCTTCGCTTCTCCCAGTGGAAACAGCAGGACTACGCGGCCCGTCTCGCCCCGACGGCCGTCGAGCTCGAAGCCTTCCTAAGTCCGCTCGCCGATGCTGGCGTTGACATCTTCCATTGCTCAACGCGCCGCTTCTGGGAGCCGGAGTTTGAGGGTTCACCGATGAACCTCGCAGGCTGGACAAAAAAATTGATTGGTAAGCCTGTCATCACCGTCGGGTCGATCGGCCTCGATACGGATTTCATTACGGGCTTCTCGAAGCCCGACGCTGTGGCGGCAAGCGGCAACCTCGATAAGCTCACTGCGATGGTTGAGCGCGACGACATCGATCTCGTGGCCGTCGGTCGCGCGCTGATTACCGATCCGTCGTGGGTCGTGAAAGTGCGCGAGGGCCGCACGGGCGAGTTCGTGCGTTACGAAGCGGCGGCATTGAAGACACTGGTTTAGGTCGGCCCATGGACCTCGGTTTTATTGCCATTCAAGTGCTGAACGGGTTGGCCAGCGCGTCATCGCTGTTTATTATCTCGTCCGGGTTGACGATCGTGTTCGGCGTGACGCGGATCGTCAACTTCGCACACGGCTCGCTCTATATGCTCGGCGCGTACATGGCGGTGACGCTGTTGCCGGGTATGCTCGATGTTTCACGCTCACTGCCGATGTTCATTCTAGCGCTGCTGCTCGCGGCGTTCGTCGTCGGGTTGCTCGGCGTGCTGATGGAGGTGGGGTTGCTGCGGCGCATCTATCACGCGCCTGAATTGCTGCAGTTGCTTGCCACCTTCGGCGTCGTGCTAATCGTGCAGGATCTGGTCATCAAAATCTGGGGTCCACTCGAAATTCTGGGCCCGCGCGCACCGGGGATGCGTGGTGCCGTGCCGATCTTTGGGCGCATGTTCCCGCAGTAGGAGTTGTTTCTGATTGCCGCCGGCCCCGTCGTGCTCGGGCTGTTGTATCTATTGATGCAGAAGACGCGCTTTGGGGTGCTTGTGCGGGCGGCGACCCAGGACCGCGAGATGGTGTCGGCGCTCGGCGTCAATCAGGCGCTGTTGTTCACTGGCACATTGTTCCTCGGCGCGTTTCTCGCGGGCCTCGGTGGTGCGCTGCAGGTGGCCCGGTCTGCCGCCAATGCGCAGATGGATATCTCGATCCTATCCGAGACGTTCGTTGTCACCGTGATTGGCGGCATGGGCTCTATCCCGGGCGCGTTCATCGCCAGTTTGATCATCGGGCAGTTGCAGGCGTTCGGCATTCTGATCTTCCCAAAGATCACGCTGGTGCTGGTGTTCGCACTGATGGCGGTTGTGTTGGTTCTGCGCCCGCACGGGCTGCTCGGCCGACCGGAGGCGCCGTCGTCTCGGCCACTCACGCCGGAAGGCTTCGTGCTGCTGAGACCGCCGTCTTGGTTGGCGTTGAAGTGGCTCGCTGGCGTTGTTGCAGCGCTGGTTCTGCTCCCGGTGTTGGCCGATACTTACACGCAGAAGGTCGCGATTGAAGTGCTCTGCTTTGCACTCGCGGCGTTCTCGCTTGCCTTGCTGATTGGCAACGGAGGCGTGGTCAGTTTCGGCCACGCCGCGTATTTTGGTATTGGGGCATATGCGGCAGGATTGCTGGTCACGAAACTTGGTTTCAGCATGGTTCCCGCTATGATCGCTGCGCCGTTGGTTGCTGCCCTGTTTGCCGCCGGCTATGGCTTTTTCATCGTTCGCCTCTCAGGCATCTATCTCGCGATGCTCACCTTGGCCGCGGCGCAAATCACTTACGCCATCGCCTTCCAGTGGGTGGAAATCACTGGTGGCGACAACGGCGTCGTTGGCGTGTGGCCGTCGGCTTGGGCGCGCGAGCGAGCCGTGTATTACTACCTGACCCTCGTGCTGTGCGTCGCCGCGATTGCCGCGCTGTTCCGCATCATGCATTCGCCGTTCGGGTACGCGCTGCGCGCTGCGCGCGACAGTGCCATTCGCGCTGATGCCATTGGACTTGATGTGGCGCGGCTGCGGCTTGCGGCGTTTACGATTGCTGGCGGCGCGGCTGGTCTTGCGGGCGGGCTGTACGCGTTCTCGAAGGGCTCAATCGATCCAACCTTGTTGTCGATCCCAATGTCGGTCGATTTCCTCGCCATGCTGCTCACGGGCGGTATCCAGTCCGTGTGGGGTGCACTTGTAGGATCAGCGGTGTTTCACACCATCAAGGATTTCGCGTTGCCGCTGACGCAATACTGGCGCGCGGTCATGGGCGTTGCGATCATCGCCATCGTGTTGGCGTTTCCGCATGGCATCGCGGGTGCGGCGGAACGGCTGTTTGCGCGGCGGGCGACCTCATAAGCGAGGCTTCTCGACCTGAATGCCATGCATTCAGCCGCGAAGAAGCCGCGCGCTGCCATTCTCCACGATAAACACGGCAGCCGTGCGCACCGCCGCGTTCGGCGTCGAGACCGTTTCGACAACGCGGTAATCTGCCTGCCAGCGCGCCGTCGACACGGCATGGCAGACGTACCCACGTTGATCGTTGTAGAATTTGAGGTGTGGATTGGCGGCGGCCACTTTTTGCATCTGCGCAGGCAGGCTCTTGCCATCGCCGCCCGACGAAATCGATGTTGCCACAAACTCCACGCCGATCGATGGCGACGCCAGATTGTCGAAGTCGCGCTTAAACTCTGACGCCCGGTTGTGATGAACGTCGCCGGCCAGCGCCACGATGTTCTTCAGTTTCGCCCCTGTCGCTGCAGCAAACAATCGTGCCCGTGCGGCCTCAGCGCCGTCCCATTTGTCCATGTGTGTCTCGATAATCGACGGATCTCCGCTCCGGTTGAAACGTGCCACCGGCACCTGTTGCGCCACAACGTTCCACTGAACCTCCGAGGCCTTAAAGCCGGCGTAGAGCCAGTCCTCCTGTACCTTGCCGAGCATTGTTCGTTGTGCGGCTTTCGCCTCCGCACAAGCCTGCCAGCCGCCGCCGCAGGGCTGATCCGATCGGTATTGGCGCGTATCGAGAACGTCCAAGCGGAGAAGGCGTCCGACGTCTAACCGACGATACGCCAACACGTCAGGCCCGACCGGCATCTGCTGACGCCGTAGCGGCATATGCTCGTACCAGGCCTGGAACGCCGCGGCCCGGCGCAAGGCGAAGGCTTTCGGCGTTACAGTCTTGTTTTCGCTTACAAAGCCGGCCCAATCATTCTCAACCTCGTGGTCGTCGAAGCTCATCAGGAATGGCGCCGATGCGTGAGCGGCCTGTAGATCCTTATCCAGTTTGTAAATCGCGTATCGATTGCGGAAATCGTCGAGCGTCAGGCATTTCGAGGGATTACCGGGCATGACGCGAACGACCGGCCGTTCTCGCGAAGACGCGGCATCGATCGCCTTATATTCGTAGATGTAGTCGCCGTAGTGGACGACGAAATCGAAGCGCTCTTCGGCGATGTGCCGCCAGGCGGTGAAAAGTCCGTCTTCGTAGCGCTGGCACCCTGCGGAGCCGAAGCGAACGCCCCCCTCACGACCCGGCAACGGCATGGTTTTAGCGCGCCCGATTTGGGAGCGAATGCCGCCGACCTCGAAGCGATAGAAGTACTCTCGGCCCGGCTCCAATCCGCCAATCTCGACATGCACGGCGTGGCTGAGATCCGGTCGGGCGGTCGCAGTGCCTCCAGCTACGCGGCGGCTCATAGTTTCGTCCGATGCAATCTCCCATGCCAAATCCACAGGGCGCCTCGGCATGCCACCGCCAATTTCCAAGGGTAGCGGCGCAACGCGCGTCCAGATGACGAAGCCATCCTGGGTCGGGTCGCCCGACGCGACGCCGAGAGAGAATGGATCGGTCTTGAATTTTGGAACGGCCAGCGCCCGGCTGGTCAGCGGCGAACTCGTCGCGACCATGCCAACACTGACACATGCGCCCCGAAGCAGATCCCGACGATGAAGTTCGTGCCTCGGTTTAGCGGGGCCATTGCCAATGTCGCGAATATTAGGGCTCCAGTTCTGTATCCGTTGCATCCGTCGCCGTTGAAAGGACGCGGAGCCGTGCGAATATGGCCATCAATGGCTCGATTCCCGATAACACGAATCGGGTGACGCTGCCAGTTAACCCGTCTCGCAATTGAAAACGGAAAACGCCTCGGATGACAAGCTGGCATCACCGCCAAGGCCTGCAATACTAACGGCCAAAAAGATTGACCGTTGGTCTTTCGTTTCTTCTCTTGCGCGCGGCCGCCTCACCAACCCTGCGCGCGGATACCATCGGTCAATAAATATGACTGCTGGTATAATAATTTATGCTGTTTCGGTGCTCACGTCGCTCGTCGCCGTGCTCTCCATTTTGCCACACCAGTGTTGAGCGCCGCCAATACGACGGCTTGGGGACATTCTCGACATGCGCCACCGTTCCTACGGTCGGCATACGCCGATACCGACCAACCAGCGGCGGCCCGCTTGACGGAGGCGGCACGAGCGTCGACGTGGACGCAATACCCCGATAGCGACCGTTCGCGCAGATGGCTGGGAGCGTTTGATCGCGCACCGTGAATTTCCATTCGTGAAAAATCTAACTTTGCTGGGCGCACGGTTCGCCGGGCTCCGCGACGGCGCCCTTGGCCCGTAACAAACCTGCCGCCGAGCCTCACTCGCTACGGCCGCAAGTGGCACGCCACCATCCGCCCGACACTGTTGACCTGCAGCTGCGGCGTTTCCTGTTTGCAGCGCGTGGTGGCGATGGGACAGCGCGTGTGGAAGGCACAACCCGACGGCGGGTTAAGCGGCGAGGGCACATCGCCATCGAGCACGATCTTGCGCGCGCCCTTGCGGCTTGGATCGGGAATCGGTGCCGCAGCCAACAGGGCCTCCGTATAGGGATGTACGGGCTCACGGAACAGCGCCTCGGTTTCCGCAATTTCGACAATTCTGCCGAGATACATGACCGCGACACGATGGCCGATATGCTCGACCACACCGAGATCGTGCGAGACGAAGAGATACGCAAGGCCCAGACGGTCCTGAAGGTCGAGGAGCAAATTCAGCACCTGCGCTTGCACCGACACATCGAGCGCCGACACAGGTTCGTCCGCTACGATCAGCGCTGGCGACACTGACAAGGCGCGCGCAATGCCAAGGCGCTGGCGCTGGCCGCCCGAAAACTCAAACGGGTAACGGTGCAGACTGTCCGTGCGCAAACCGACCTGCTCAAACAGCTGGCGGGCACGGCCTTCGCGCTCAGACGTTGGCAAGTACTCGAAATTTGCAAGCGGCTCCAAAACGATGTCAGCCGCCGTCATGCGCGGATTGAGCGAGGCATAGGGGTCCTGGAACACCATTTGAACTTTGCGCCGGTGCGCCCGAAATTCGCCGGGCCCAAGTGCTGTCACATCGGCGCCATCGAGGACGACGTTGCCCGCCGTCGGCTCCATAAGCCGCAGGATAAGGCGCGCGACAGTGGACTTGCCGCAACCGCTTTCGCCGACGAGACACAGCGTCTCGCCGCGCGCGATGTCGAACGTTACGCCGTCGACGGCTTTCACATGCCCGACCGTGCGCCGCAACAAACCGCGCTCAACCGGAAAATGCTTCTTGAGGCCGGTGACTTGCAGGACGGGTGGCTTAGACATGCGGTGCTCCGTCCCGCCCGGCTTCGTGGCACGCGACGATGTGGCCGCCGCCAAAGTCGCGTAATGCTGGAAACTCCACGCGACATCTGTTCGTCGCAAGGGCGCAGCGCGCGGCGAACGCACAGCCGGCGAGTGGCTCGCGCAGCGACGGCACGACGCCCGGAATTTCCGCGAGGCGCCCACGCCGACCCGTCTTGCGCATGCGCGGTAGCGACGCCATCAGGCCCTGGGTATACGGATGCAAAGGCCGCGCAAAAAGATCCTCGACAGTTGCTTCCTCGACCTTGCGGCCGGCATAGGCGACGACGACGCGCTCGCAGGTTTCGGCTACCACGCCGAGATCGTGGGTGATGAGAATAACGGCCGCGCCGGTGCGGCCTTGCAGGTCAGTGATGAGCTTCAGGATCTGCGCCTGGATCGTGACATCGAGTGCGGTTGTCGGTTCGTCAGCAATGAGCAGTTTTGGATCGCAGGCGAGCGCCATGGCGATCATAGCACGCTGGCGCATGCCGCCCGAGAACTGGTGTGGATATTCCTTTGCACGCAGTGCTGGATCGGGGATTTTGACCAGCGACAGCATTTCCACAGCGCGCGCGTCGGCGGCCTTGCGGTCCAGTTTTTGATGGATGCGCACGGCCTCCGCGATCTGATGGCCGACGGTGAACACGGGGTTAAGCGACGTCATCGGCTCTTGAAAAATCATGGCAATGTCGTTGCCGCGAATGGTGCGCATCTCGCCTTCCGACAGTTTCGCGAGATCGCGGCCTTGAAAGATCACCTCGCCTCCTGCAATCCGCCCGATCTTCGGTGGCAACAGTTGAAGGATCGACAGTGCCGTGACGCTCTTGCCGCATCCGCTCTCCCCGACAATGCCGAGCGTCTTGCCAGCATCGAGCGAGAACGACATGCCATCCACGGCGCGCGTCACACCGTCGGCTGTATAGAAGTAGGTCTTCAAGTCACGGACAGAAAGGAGCGGTTGGGTCATGAGCCCACCTTAAGATCTAGAGACCGCCAAGACGAACGGCCGGAAGCGGACACACGCGCCTTTAGCATCACATCCGCCTCGCAAGCCGGGGGTCGAGGTGGTCGCGTAGGCCATCGCCAACCAAGTTGATCGCAAGCACGACAATCGCGAGCGCCACCCCAGGCGCGAAGATCGTCCAGGGCGCGCGTGACAGATACAGCCTCGATTGCGCGATCATGTTGCCCCAGGTCGGGATGTCCGGCGGTGTACCCGCGCCAAGGAACGACAACGCCGCTTCAACCAGGATTGCCGATGCGGCGATGTAGGTCGCTTGCACGATCAACGGCGGCAGGGTTGATGGCAAAATATGACGTATCAAGATCGTTGGGACGCGCGTGCCGCCTGAAATAGCCGCATCGACGAACGGTCGCTCGCGCACGGACAGCACAACTGAACGCACGAGACGAACGACGCGTGGGATTTCGGGGATTGTGATGGCGATGATGACAATCATAGCGCTGGCCTTGGCAAGCGCGACAAAGGCAATCGCCAGCAAAATTGCGGGGATCGACATGAGCCCGTCCATCAAGCGCATCAGGATCGCATCGACGATACGGAAGTAGCCTGCAAGCAAACCAAACAAGAGGCCGATCGATATGGCCGCAACGGCAACGCAGCCACCGACCATCAGCGAGATGCGTGCGCCGTGGACGGTGCGTGCAAATACATCGCGGCCCAAATGATCGGTGCCAAGCAGGTGCGTGCCGAACGGGGGTAACAAGCGGTTCGAGGGGTCAGTTGCCTGCGGGTCAAGGGTGATCCAGGGTGCGACCGCCGCCAGGGCGATGATGACCGCGAGCACACACAGACCGAGGACCAGCGTCGGATTGCGGCGGATGAAATACCAGAGGCCCGAGCGTTTTTGCTCTGGCGCGAGGGGCACGGATGCGCTGTCGAGAGCGGTCATGGGTGAGGCGCCCGTTTCCAACGCGCGACTATACCGAACATTGCGGGCATCAATATTTGATCCTCGGATCGAACAGTGCGTACGACAGATCAACCGCGAGGTTGATCAACACGTAAACGCCGGAAAAGACCAGGATCACTCCCTGTATAATCGGATAATCGCGGCGGGTGATGGCATCAACGGTCAGACGTCCGACACCCGGCAGGTTGAACACGGTCTCGGTGATAACCACGCCCGAGATCAGCAACGCGATACCAAGTCCGATGACGGTCACGATCGGGACGGCGGCGTTCTTGAGTGCGTGCTTGAGCAACCGCGAGGAATTGCCAACGCCTTTTGCGCGCGCCGTTCGGATGTAGTCCTCCGACAGCACCTCCAACATGCTCGCCCGCGTGATCCGCGCGATCAACGCCACATAGGCCATACCAAGCGTGATTGACGGCAAAATCAGATGGCGGAACCAGTCCCAGGTGCCATCGGCGAAGGGCTTGTAGCCCTGCACAGGCAGCCAGCGCAGCTGCATGGAAAACACGTACACAAGAGAATACCCAACCACAAACGCGGGCACCGAAAAGCCAAGCACGGCAAACGCCATCACGCCGCGATCGAACAACGAACCGACGCGTGCCGCCGACGTCACGCCCGCCAAGAGTGCCAGGCAAACCGCAAGCGTGATTGTTGTTGCTGCCAGCGACAACGTCGGCTCAAGGCGTTGGCTCATCAGGGTCGTGACGGGAATACCCGAGTATATGGAAACGCCAAGATCGCCCCGCAGGACCGCCCCAGACCAACGTCCGAACTGAATGAGCAGCGGATCTTCAAGGCCGAGTTTCTTGCGAATCTGGTCGATCTGTTCGGGTGTTGCGTTATCACCAGCGATGATCGCCGCCGGATCACCCGGCGACAGATGCAGCAGCAAAAACACAAACACAGCCACGATCGTCATGACAACGACTGTCGAGAGCAGGCGGCGGATGAGGTAGGAGAGCATTCGAATGAGCAAACAGGAAGCCGCGCCGATAAAAGTTAGCGAGAGCCCCCTCGTCTACTACTCCCTATTGGCAACGCACTGGTCTCTCCAGTTTTACACCTTTTCAACATTCCACCACGGGATCACTTCGGCGACGGGCAGGAGGCCTTTTAGGTTCTTGCGGTAGACGGCCGGCTGCACCCATTGGCCATAATAAACGTGGGGCACGAAGTCCCAGGCGTTTTCCTGCATCGCGCGCGCGATGGCTTTGCGCTCATCGAGTGTCGCGGCAGCGGCCCATTGGTCGCGTAACGCCTCGTGTTTGGTGTCAGACGGCCAGCCGAACCAGGCGCGGTCGCCGGTGGCTGCGTGCGCCGAGAACGTGATTGGATTGCCGACCGTATTGCCGCCGGCCGAGGTGAGGAAGATGTTCCACCCGCCCTGGTCGGGCGCGGCCTTGACAGCGCGGCGCTGGACAACACCGGACCAGTCCATGGGCACGATCTGAACGTTGACGCCGGCCTGTCGAAGTTCCTGCGCGAGCAAGGTCGCGGTGTTCGACATGTAGGGAATGTTGGTTGCCTGCAACAGCGTCACCGGCTCGCCCTTGTAGCCCGCTTCGGCGAACAGCGCTTTGGCTTTGGCAAAGTCCTGGCCGCCCTTGAACCAGCCCGTGTTGGCGTCGTTCTCCATTGGCGTGCCGCACGTGAATAGCGAGCCGCATTCGCTATAGTATTTCGGGTCCGCGAACGTGGCCTTCATGTGGTTTGACTGCTTGATCACATGCCGCACAGCCTGCCGCGCCTTTGGATGGTTGAACGGCGGATGCAGGAAGTTGAGACGAATAAATCCGACGTTACCGAGTTTGTTCATCACCTGCAGGGCGAGGTTCGGATCGCTCTCAAGCTGCGGCAGCAGGTCGATCGGCGGGATCTCGTAGAAATCGATCTCGCCGGTCATGACGGCATTCACGGCCGTCTGGCTGTCGGGCATGTTGAGGAAAATGGTCCGATCGACCTTGACCACTTTGCCGCCGGCAATGCCGCTCGGCGCCTCGCTGCGTGGCACGTAATCCGGGTTGCGGTCGTAGACATACTGCGAGCCGACGCGGGTTTCGTCCATGTTCAGCTTGTAGGGGCCCGAGCCAACGTTCTCGGTGATCTTCTGCATCGGGTCAGTTTCAGCTTCCTTGCGGCGCATAATGAAGAGGACAGGCGTGGACGTTTTGGCGAAGGCTTCAAGCACCAGGCCGTAGGGTTCCTTCAAATTAATCACGAAGGTTTTGTCGTCCTTACGATCCATGCTGGCGACGCGCAGAAACATGTGCTGCCCCGCGCCATCGCGTGCGGCCCAGCGCCGGATGGAGGGGATGACGTCGTCGGTGGTGACAGGTGTACCATCGTGCCATCTGAGCCCGTCGCGTAACGTGAACGTCCAGGTTTTCTTGTCGTCCGACAGGTTCCACTTGGAGACCATCTGCGGCTGCGGGCGGAACTCGCTATCGACGCCAAACAACGTGTCGTAGACCATGCCACCGTGGTAGGCGGCCATATTGGCCGTGGTCCAGATTGGATCGAAAGTCGGCACATCACCATGGAAGACAGCCCGTATGGTGCGGTTGGCGGCCGGCTTGCTTTGGGCGCGGCCGATGGATGGTGCGCCAAGGAGCGTTGCTGCAGCGGTTCCGGTCCGGATCGCGGTGCGGCGCGTGATCTTGGTCATAGGGTCCTCCAACCAAGTTTCTTGTTTTGAAGATTAAGCGCGGCGAATGCGCGCTTGGCAAGCCACCTTCGTGCCGAATGTGCGAACACGTTGCATTCCACCGGGCGAGCCCGACGCCAACACCCTACAAAATCAGCCCTGGCGTTGTGTGTTGATCCAGCGGCCAGATGGGGCGCTGCACACGCGTGTAGGGCACCTTGGTGTAGTCGCGGTTCAAGGGGGCATCGGACTCGACGTACAGGACTTTCGCGGCGATGGGACCAAAGGCGCCCATAAAGTGATTGGTTGATTTGACCAGGATCATCTTTTTTTGTGTGGGATCGATGCCAACGTTGGTGAAGATCTCCAACCCCAACGCCTGTGTTCGATTTGAGATCAACACCACGTCGACGCCCTCGACACGGATTGCTGCACAGTCGCCGCACGGCACCCGCGAGGGACCGAAGCTTTGCCAAGCGTCGTGCTTCAAACCGATCACTTCGACCTTGGCATCGATAGGCAAGCCCGACGTCACTGCGATCTTACCACCAAAGCGCAAATCAAACTTGGTACCAAGACCGGCATCAAAACAGAGGCGCACAGCGATTGGGTCCCAGATGGGTGCAAGTGCCGCGTTCTCGACCTTGTTGGCCAACATGCGCCGCAGGATCGTCGTGTTGTCCGACGGCGCCCCACCACCGGCATTGTCAGCAGGTTCCGCCATAACGATGGGGAAGCCGTTGGTCTCATTGGCGATGGCAATCGCTTTGTCCGCAGGATGATACTCCGGCATCGTCTTGCCACGCATGGAGACGAACTCTTCGCCGATACGTGTGGCCATAGCGTCAGCCGCCGCCTTGCTGCCGTCAGCGACTACAAGCACCCGGCCGGTCAGTTCGGGCACGTCGGCGTAAGGGAAGCAGTGCCCGATAGAGATCGAGAGGATGCTGTCTTTTCCTTCAAGCGCTTTGATTTTGTCGACAAAGGCGCGCATCAACGGCAGCGTTGTTGGATAGCTTGAAATCTGGCGGCAATCGTAAAGCGACATGACGGGCTTCGTCTTGCCACGGATCGTCGAGAGTACCAGATCGAGGACTTCCTCTGCGCGCTCGACCACATCCGTATGTGGAAACTCCTTGTAGAGCACGATCACATCGGACAGCTGCACGCGCTTTTTGGTCAGATGGCAATGCGGATCGAGTTCGACGCCGATGACGCATTTCGGGCCGACGATTTTACGCGCACGCTCCAACAGGTCGCCTTCGACATCGTCATAGCCATCGGCGACAAACGCGCCATGCAGGCCAAGCACGAGCCCATCGAGCGGCATCGCCGCCTGCATCTGGCCAAGTATCTCATCGCGCATGAACTCGTAGTCGCGCCGGTTCGTTGTCCCCGCGGGGCTCGCGCCAAAGCAGCTGCCCTCGATCAACGTGTAGCCTTCGGAGGCCGCACGACGGCGAGCGACCCAGAGTGTTGACGTGCAAAAAAGCGGATTATCATCGGGATGCTCCCCGGGCCGGAGGAACACTGTTTCCTTGTATGCGGCCAGGCTGGTCAGCATGGGCGAGAACGTGTTCGTCTCAGTGGCAAGCGTGGCGGTGAAAAGGCGCATTCGCATATCCCCACTCGAAGGCACGTCATGAGCGAGTTAAGCGCGCGAGCCGCCCAGGTGGCAAGTCGGGCGTACTAGAAACAGTCGGGCGCGCTAAAATCAGTCGGGCGCGCTATAATCAGCAACGCGTTCGATAAAGCCGCTGATCGCATCGAGCACCATCTCCGGCTGGTCGCGATGGGGGGCATGGCCACAATTGGCGAGCACAAGTTTTTGGATCGGACCGGGAGCTGCGTTTGCGATGGTATCGATCTGAGCGAGTGTCCCGTACTCATCGCGATCGCCCTGAATCAGCAATGATGGGCACCCAAGGCGTTGTATTTCAGCGCGAAGCGACCAGTTGCGGAACTCGGGTGAGAGCCAGATGCGAGACCAGCCCATAAACGCATCGTCGACGTGGGCGTGATGGCGCAGGAGGCGGGCACGCAAGTCGGTCGTCTCATACGTGTCCGTGATCTTAGCGATACTCTCAATGCTGATGGACTCGACGAACACATGCGGGGCCATCAGGACCGTTGCTGGGATTTCGTGCGCCGCATTGGCCGCAGCGATCAGGGCAATGGATGCCCCGTCGGAATGGCCGATCAGGACCGGCCGCGAAACACGCAGTCCGGCGAGCAGCCGTGGCAGCACATCGAGCGCCTCGTCATGCATGAACGTCGGCGTTCGGTGACCCGCGAGTCTGGAGGACTGACCGTAGCCAAATCGCGAGTAGACGAGACCACGACACCCTGTGCGGCGCGCAATCTTGTCTGGAAAATCGCGCCACAGCGAGACCGAGCCAAGACCTTCGTGCAGAAACACGAGATATGGCTTTTGGGCGTCGCCAAGCAGCAGACGATACTCGATGGCGCCGCTGTCCATATCGAAGATTGGCATATTCAAACTCACATCCCAGGCTTATTGCAGGCTTTGGGGCCACTCATAAAAGTGCCGTCAATTGTATCGCTCGATAGCTTTTGGAGAGGGTCGTGCCATGCCTCGGTTGGCAGGTGAAGCGGGCATGATATGCAGCTCGGCGACTTTGCTCGGGGCAATTTTCCGCCTCACCGAACTCATGTGCGAGCCATGAATTTGGGCGTGCGCCTTGACGTTCTGCAGTGTTTTGTTCATAGAAACGCCCATGATTATGCAGGATATAGTGATGCGACGCCGCCGTCCGTGCCCCGAAGCGCGAACGCGATGACGCTTGTTGCCAAGCCAATTCCGTAAACCGCGCCTCCTGGGTGCGGTTTTTTTATTGCCGATCTGGCGACCAAGTGTTGATCCCGGTCACGCGCTGCGCCTCAGTCTGGAGCCCTGCCCTATGACAGCCGATCCGAAAACCGCCCAAACGACTGCCCGCAACGTCAGCCACAACACCAAAACGTCGATGGCGTCCCCCTCGGTGTTCATTGACGGAGAGGCTGGAACCACCGGCCTCGAAATCCGCGAGCGCTTGGCCGGGATTGGCACCGTCACGGTCAAAAGCATAGCACCCGACAAACGCAAAGACCCGAAGACACGCCAGGCCCTGATGAAAGAGGTCGACCTTGTCATCCTGTGCCTACCCGACGAGGCCGCGAGGGAGGCGGTCGCGCTCGCCGATGACCTCGGTCAGGACGCGCCACGCATTATCGATGCGTCGACCGCGTACCGGGTTGATCCCACGTGGGTCTATGGCTTCCCAGAAATGGATGCAGCCCAGGCCGACAAGGTGCGGTTCGCGACGCGCGTATCAAACCCAGGCTGCTACCCGACGGGCTCCATTGCTCTGATCCGGCCATTGGTTGAGGCTGGCAT